>JAPOYG010000496.1:16126-20280 GCA_026706755.1 Acidobacteriota bacterium | reverse complement strand
CCGATGATCGCCGGCGACGTCGTCTTCGCGGTCGGCGTCGACGGTCGTCTCCATGCGCTCGACAAGCGGACGGGCGAGCTGCGCTGGGCCCGGGACCTCGCCGCGGACTTCGACGTCGCGGAGTACAACGCGTTCGCGTCGAGCCCGCTCGCGTACGGGCGGACCGTGATTCTGCCCCTGGGCGGCAGCGGCGACGGGGTGGTGGCGCTCGATCGGGAGACGGGCGCGACCGTGTGGCGCAGCCCCGCCTTCGATCTCGCCCCCGGCTCGCCGCTGCTCATCGAGGTCGACGGCCGGGACCAGCTCGTCGTGGTCGGGCAGCAGGAGCTGGTGGGTCTCGACCCCCGTGACGGACGCCGGCTATGGAGCCATCCGCACGCGAACGATCTGGGCCTCAACCTCAGCATGCCGGTCTGGGACGGCGACGACACGCTGTTCCTCTCGTCGGGCTACAGCGGTGGCAGCCGGTTGATCCGGCTGTCGCAGACCGGCGGCCGCACGACGGCCGAGGAGGTCTGGTTCAACAACCGCATGCGGGTGCACTTCGGGACCGCCCTGCGCCTCGACGGGCTCGTGATCGCCAGCACCGGCGACTTCGGCCCGGCCTTCGTGGCGGCCCTCGACGCAGAGACGGGAGAGGAGGCGTGGCGCGAACGGACCTTCGCCCGCGCGCAGATGCTGAACGCTGGCGGCCTCCTCGTCATCCTCGACGAGGACGGGGAACTGGCCGTGGCGTCGGTCACGCTGGACGGCATGCAGGTGCACGCGCGCGCGACGGTGCTGACCTCGAACGCCTGGACCGCGCCCACGCTCGTGGGCAGCACCCTGTACGCGCGCGACCGGCACCGGATCGTGGCGCTCGACCTCGGCGACCCCAACGCCGTGGCGGAGGCGCCCCGATAAGCCGGCGGATGAGTGGCCTCCGTTACTGCTTCACGTACTTGTGGAGCTCCGGCCGCATGGTGTCGGCGACGAAGATGTCGCCGCTCTGACTCGGCGGGCTGTCACGTGTTCCCCAGCGCGTCGGTCAGCGAGTCGCCGCAGGCGACGCGTCTGACGCGTTCCTCGCGCCCGCGGAAACGCACCACGGCCTTCCTCAGGTCGACCTGCTTCTGGTGCCGCAGGGCCCTCGATACCAGCACGGGTCGGCAGAGCACGGCGACACCTCGGGGCGCGAGTTCGTCTGCAGCCCGAGCGCCGGCCTGGAGTTGTCTTTCGACCTTGGCAACGTTCGGTGCTCCGTCCTTGATCTCGATGAGCATGACCAGGCTCGGGTCCGCGAAGAAGATCAGGTAGTCGCACTTCGATTGCGCCCCTCCCAGCGGGGATCCCGTCTCGTCGAGATCGATCACGACGCGAGGCTGGGGTGCGTCCGACAGTGATGCGCCGCAACCGCCCTTGACGACGTCGTCGACCAAGCAGGTGCGGTCCTCGATTCTGGCGCGAACGGCGTGGGCAAGGCCATTCACTCCCCGCCTCCACGGGCTTCGGCGACTTCCGTCCATTCGTTGTGCAGCGCGGTCGCGACGGCGTCGAATCCAGAGGGGTAGAGGCCCGTATCGACGTCCAGTTCGATTTCCTTCACCGTCGAGCCTCCGCCATCCTGTGTCCCTTCAAACAGCCACACCCCGACGTCGTGGCCGTCGAGGGCCACGAGCCCGGACCCCCTGTCGCCTGGTTCGCTCGCGTACGACCGCCCAACGACGTTGCCGAGCTCCTCGAGCACCCATTCGCTATGGGTCGTCACGATCACCCGCACGCCCGCCGCCGCGATCTCCGCGATCAGGCGGGTGAAGGCCACCTGCATGGCGGGATGCAGATGCGACTCCGGCTCGTCGATGATCAGCAGGTCGCCGCGGGCGACGACGTGCCGGAGGTAGAGGACGACCGGGGCGACCTCGGACACCATGGAGGATGCGTTCGCTAGAGGTATGTCCTGCTTCCATTCCCTTGGACGGTACGTGAAGTGCGGGTACGGGACGCCGGGCAAGCTTCCGACGTTGACCCCCCCGCCGAGGATCCGTCGCTCGATGCGTTCCCCGATATGGCGGAGAGGTTCCCCGCGAGAGCGTCGTCCTCCGCTGGACGCCATCTCCACAAGTTCCTCCAAGAAGTCGCCGCGCACGCCGGACATTGGCGGTATCGGGTCGGCGCCTCGAATTCCCGCTCTGGTAGCACTCCGGATGAGGGCGCTGACGACCGTGCTGTGTGCGTTCATCAGGCCCGTTCTGTCGGCAGGCAGGTAGGACGCAGGCCGGCGCAGCGGCAGCACGTTGCGGGCCAGCGCCCGGATGGCTTCCCAGGCGCGGCGCGAACGAACGCGCTCGTCCTCCGGACCGCTCTCAGCAAGTCGTCGCAGGAAGTGACTGCCGCCGCGCACCTGCAAGCGGGCGGGAACTGCCGGCCGGAACGCCCACGTGTCGGCGCTGAAGGTCAAAGCATGGACGGCCGGCGCGGAACTCCCCTCGACCCCGTGTCGAAGCTGGATTCGCGTGCGGCTCGCAGTGCCCCGTCGGACCAGGTGGCTGCCGGCCTCCACGCCGAAACAGCGCTCGACTTCCGCGCCGATAGCGTCAGCGTGCGTCTTCAGATGCGACTCGATCGCTCCCCGGACCGGTTCGGTCAACGCGACGTGCCGTACCGCTGTCGGCGCGGTAGCGGTCCAGCCCTCCGCGATGCGGAGCAGGTCGGCTAGCGCATGCTCGGGAAGAGCGTCCTCTCCCGGGCCCATCGGCTCCCACGGCGCCCATCGACCCCTCGCGGACCCGAAGTGCCGGTGCAATGCGTACACCAGCGTTGCCAGCCAGGACTTCCCCGTGTTGCTGGGTCCGACGAACACGGTCAGCGGGCGCAATTCGACGCCCGCTTTGGCAAGCGGCCCGAAGTCGGTGGCTTCGAGCGTGAATCGGAGGTCGTTGGTCACCGCGAGCGTGTAGGAATCTGCGTCTCGCCAGTGTGGACGGCAGCCCGTCGGTACCGTCCGGCGACTCTCTCAAACCGGAGCGTCCGGGCACGCCGCCTCTGGTGATCGACGAGCACTCGACGCTGGCGGACGAGGGACGACGACTGCCTACTGCTTCACGTACTTGTGCAGTTCCGGCCGCACGGTGTCGGCGACGAAGATGTCGCCGCTGGGCGTCATCGTCATGTAGTGCGCCTCGCCGAACTCACCCAGGCCGCGGCCCGGCTGGCCGTTGGCGCCGACGGCCCGGCCGTTCTCGTCGAGCTGCAGGATCTCGCCCGCGAACCCGCTCACCATGTACATGGTGCCGTCGGAGTGGATGAAGAGCCCGCAGGGGAGGCCCTTGTAGGCCCATTCCTTGATGTAGTTGCCCTCGCTGTCGAAGATCTGGATGCGTCGGTTCTGCCGGTCGGCGACGTAGACCATCCCCTCGGTGTCGATGACGATCGAGTGCGGCGTGTCGAACTCGCTGGGACCGGTTCCCGCTTCGCCCCACGACTTCAGGAGGGAGCCCTCGGGGTCGAACTTCAGCACGTGAGGATCGCCGCGCCCGTGGCCGACGAGCACGAAGATCTCACCCCCGATACCGATGGCGAGGTCCGTCGGCTCGTCCATCAGGGGCGTGTCGTCGGAATCGATTGTCAGCAGCACGTCGCCTTCCGGGTTCATCTTCCGCACCGTGTCCCCGTTGACGTCGGTGGTCCAGATGTGCCCCTCGGGGCCGATGCGCATCCCGTGCGGCCGGTCGTACTGCCCCTGGCCCCAGGCCCGCACGAAGCTGCCGTCCGCCTCGAACTCCATCAGCGGGTTCGGGCCCCGGTTGAAGACGAGGAGCCGGTCGGTCGACGTCCAGCCGACGCTCGACGGCGCGCCCATCTCCATGCCGTCCGGGATCTGCAGGCCGTGGGGCACGGGGCGGTAGCCGAGGTCGGGCGCGTCCTCCATCTGGGCGGGGTCGGGCCCGTCGAGGATCTGGGCGCCGGCCGCCCCGCCGACGCCGAGCGCGACGACGACAACCGCGGCGACAGTGGGAATCAGGCGACCTGCTGGCAGCATGTTGCGGCTCCTTGGCGTGGCGCGGGACGTGCGGCGTCCCTCCATCTTGATCGGCCGCATTGTAGCACCGCGCTCCGGTACGCCCGGCCTCGGCGAGTCGCGGTTTCGAGACGCCCGCGTTGTCGCTCTTCCGAGG
>JAPOYG010000496.1:0-15600 GCA_026706755.1 Acidobacteriota bacterium | reverse complement strand
GGCGCGTGCACCTGACGCTGCCGAACGGCGTCGTGCGGACGGCCATGTTCAACGGCGATCACGGGTGCGTGGCGCTCCCGCCCGGCGAGGACGACGTCCACTTCGAGCCGGTCGAGATCGGCAGCGCGTTGCCCGATCCCGCGACCACGCCGTGGCCGATGGGCGATGTCCTGCCCGACGCGCCGCTCCCGGCCGGCGTCGACGCCGAGAAGGTCCGGCAGGCGGTCGACGCCGCGTTCGAGCCGGCCGAGGGGCTCACGGCGGCGTTCGTGGTGACCCACCGGGGACGCATCATCGGCGAGCGCTACGGTCCGGGCATCACGATGCACACGCCGCTCGAGAGCTGGTCGATGGGGAAGAGCCTCACGGCGACGCTCATGGGCGTGCTGATCCAGCAGGGCGTCTACGAGCTCCACCAGCCGGCCCCGGTGCCCGAGTGGCAGACGCCCGGCGATGCGCGGCAGGCGATCCGCATCGCCGACATCCTGCGGATGTCGAGCGGGCTGCGCTTCCGCGGCGTCGCGGACCCGGACCTGGACCCCTCGCTCGGCTACCCGGACCACCTCTACGTGTACACCGGCGGAGCCGACTCGTTCGCGTGGGCGGCGACCCGGCCGGCGCAGTGGCCGCCGAACACGATCGGGCGCTACCGCAACTCCGATCCCGTGCTGACCAACTACCTCGTCCGGCTCGGCGTCGAGGGCCGCGGCGACGAGTATCTGTCGTTCCCGCAGCGGCAGCTCTTCGACAGGATCGGCATCCGCGGCATGGTGCTGGAGACGGACCCCTACGGCAACTACCTGCTGCAGGGCTACGAGCTGGCCCCGGCCCGCGACTGGGCCCGGCTGGGCAACCTCTACCTGCAGGACGGCCTCTGGAACGGCGAGCGCATCCTGCCGGAAGGGTTCGTCGACTTCGTCAGCACCGTGGCGCCGGCGTGGCGCGCCGACGGCCGTCCGATCTACGGCGGCTTCTTCTGGATCAACGGCACGGGCTCGTTCCCGGTGCCGCGGGACGCCTACTACATGTCGGGGGCGGGCGGGCAGACCACGTTGATCGTTCCGTCCCACGATCTGGTGGTAGTGCGCCAGGGCCACTACCGCGGCGCCCGCGCCGGCGGTCAGGCGCTGCGGCGGGCCCTGGCCTTGCTGATGGAGGCCGTGCAGGCGAACTGAGCCCACGCGTGGCGGAGCGCAGTCGATGGCGACACCATTCTTGCATGCACCGACGACGGCCGAAGAGCTGTTCGAGCGGCCTGACGACGGGTACCGCTACGAGCTCGTCGAGGGAGGCCTGGTGCGCATGACGCCGGCGGGGGCCGAGCACGGCGTGGTGACGGCGCGAGTGGCATACGTGCTTCAAGAGTACGCACTCCGCCACGGCGGCGTCTGCTGCGGCGCGGAGACCGGGTTCGTGCTGCGGCGAGCCCCCGACGTCGTTCGCGCCCCGGACGCCGCCTTCGTGGCCGCTGAGCGCATCCCGGAGACCGGCATCCCCAGGTCCTACTGGCCCTTCGCTCCGGACCTCGCCGTCGAGGTTCCGTCTCCGTCGGATCGAGCTGCTGACGTCCAGGCCAAGATCGTCGACTACTTCGCGGCGGGGACACGGCTCGTCTGGGTTGTCGAGCCGGCCACGCGGAGCGTCCGGGTGTATCGCTCGCCGCAGGACGTCGAGGTGATCGAGGAGGACGGTGAGCTCACGGGGGGCGACGTCCTGCCCGGTTTCCGCTGTGCCGTCAAACGGCTCTTCGCGCCGTGACGGCGTGCCGGACAACGGCCTGCGGGAACGGTTCGCTGGAGGCCCGTCCGCGACCGGGACGATCACGCGCGCCGGAAGGTCTCGTACCGGGCCTCCAGGCGGTGCCGGTCCGGGCGGAGGGCTGACCGGCGCGGGACCCTGATGCGCACCCCGTGCAGGGCCTGGATGCCGTGCACGAGCGTCGGGCCGTCCGTTTCGGTCAGCAGGTCGCGACGCACTTCCACCAAGTAGTCGGGACGGACGCCGAGGAAGTTGCGGTCGAACGCCGCGTGATGGAGCTTGCACAGCGCGAGGCCGTTTGCGACCACGGGTTCGCCCTCTTCGGCATCGGGCACTATGTGCGCCGCGTCGAGCAGCTCCGCATGGCGGAATCTGCAGAACGCGCACTCGCGCCGGTAGGCCGCCAGCACGCGCTCCCGGAACGCCCGCTGGTGGAGGCGCTGCCGCACGGCGGCGGTGGCGTACCGGCGCCGCGCGTCCTCGGCGTCGTCGCGCACGGCGAGTGAAGATGAGCGTGCGGCTGGCCAACGACGTCGTTCCTCGTCGACCGCCACGGTAAAGGTGAGTCCCGCCCGGTGGTCGCTGACGACGAACACGGGCCAGGCGGGGACGTATCGGCCGGGAACCAGGCCGTGCAGGTAGACCAGCGGCAGCCGCTCCTGCATCGCGAACCGCAAGCCGCGGTTGTCCGGGTGCTCCGGGTCTTCACCGCGGTAGCGATATCGCAGGAGGTCGTTCGGCCCGAAGGCATCGTCGTACGGGCCGTTGGGCGCCGTCGTGATCGAGAGTGGCGCCTCGCGCAGCACCCGTGGCTTGAAGATGCCCTTGGGGGAGAGGAGCGGAACGCGCGCGCCGTCGAGTGGGAATCCCTCTTCGAGCAGCGTGCGGGGCAGCACGTCGCCGTACGTGGCGACCTGCGCCTTGAGCCACTCGAACGACGCGTTCCGGACAGTAGCGTCCCAGGTGCGATCGAACATGAACACCCGCTCACGCGAACGGGACCGCCGTCGAGCCGTGCAGCATCCCTCACGCCCGGGAGCGCGATTGGATCGCGGCCCCCAGGCGCTCGCTCTCGCGATCGAGGGCAGTCTGACGGAGGCGCGTCGCGGGCGCAAACGCGCCGATCGCCCTCCCGGGAGAGGAGACCGTCAATCCTGCGCGTTGAACCGGCGGCGGAGTCCGCCCCATGCCGCCGGGCACCCGTTCCGGCTCCCGGCACATCAGAAGCGGGCGCCGAATCCGATGGTGAGATGGGTGGCGCCGTCGTAGTCGACACCGATGCGGGTGATCCAGCGTTCGCCGAGGCCGACGTCGACACCGCCACCGTAGCGCTCGCCGAAGGTGGTCCGTGAACCGCCTATGGCACCTCCGAACACTCGCACGTCGGCGGCGCCGCGCAGGGCGCCCAGCAGTGCGTGAGCGAACGCCTCGACGCGCCCGCTGCCGACCCGAAGCCGCGGCCCGACCCCGACGAAGGTGCGAGAGGCACCGACGTCGATGAACGTTCCCTTCGAAGCGCCCGACGTGTAGCTCGCCAGAGCGGCGAATCGCACGGCCCTCCAGACTCGGGTATCCGCGTCGACCGCGACGCCGTCCACGTTGCCCGCGCCATGCCGCAAGGTGGCGAGGTCGTACGAGATCGCGATTCTCGTTTGCGCTTCCGACGGCGAGGCAACGCACGCGAGCCCGAGCGCGACACACGTTGCCAGCGCGATTCTCGTCATGCTCACACCGTTCCTTCCTGATTGAGGTCAACGGAGCTGTCATGGGGCAGCACCGGAGGTCGAAGCGTTCACCCAGCGATCCACATTGCGGAGATTGAGATCGACCTCCTCGATCGGTTCCGTGATGAGGCCGCGGCCATCGTCGTTGCCGAACACGGCCGAGACCTCGTCGTTCGGGAAGACTCTCTCCGCCGTGCGTTCCCGGAGCCGGATTCGTCGTCCGGCGACTCGAATGTTGAGCGTGTTCACATTGTCGTCGTCGCCGAGCTCGGCGGTCGTCGAGAGTGTAGCGACGACGTCGAGCTCGTTGCGGAACGCGCGTTGCACGTCGAAGCGAAGCGTCGCGACCAACGCCCCGTTGTTCCTGATTCCGTGGAAGACGTCGTCCTCTCCGAAGCCGGCCGTGACGGTTTCCCGAGTCTTCTCGATGCGTTCTTCGATATGGGGATGGGTGGCGAGCAGCCCTCCGCCGCGGCCGAACGGATCGTAGGCGTCACGGGCGAACTGCAGTTTCCTGAAGGCGTTGAGCAGAGGACGGTCGCCGAGGTCGGCGTTGTTGAGATAGAAACTGGCGAACAGGTCCGCTTCACGCTCGCGGTCCCGCCCGTATCCGGCCAGAAAGAGCTGCGCAGTGAAGGAAGTCATGGCGGCGACGGCATCGGCCGCCGCATCGTCGCGACCACCCGCGAGCGCTCCCAGGATGCCGGTCACGATCGAGGCGTTCCGGGCGTTCCGCCACAGGCGGTAGCTGTGACGGCTCTCTACGTGGGCGATCTCGTGTGCGAGGATGGCCGCCAGCTCGTCGTCCGACTCGAGCGCCTGCAGCAGGCCGCGTGTCACGAACACGTAGCCGGTCGGGACTGCGAAGGCGTTGACGTCGTCGGAATCGACGACCTGAAAGCGGTATCGATATCCCTTCAGGGGCACCGGCCAGCGGGCCAGCACCGCGGCGCCGATCCGCTCGACGTCCGCCTGCAGATCGACGGCGACCGAGGGGTAGTAGGTCGCCCGCACCTGTTGCAGGCCCAGCACGGCCAGGGATCGCTCGGTCTCGTAGTCCGAGACCACTGGCGTCGGCACGAAACAGACGCCGCACAGCGAGTAGCCGGCACTGCGAGCGTCGACCTCCGTGGCGAACAACTCGCGGTCGGGCGTCGGAGGGAGATGGTTGGCGCCTCGAATGTGGACCATCCGGCTTCGCCGGTTGCCCACGTACCGAGAGAAGTCGACTTCGGGTGTTGCGGTCTCGAATACCTCATCCAGCCACCGCTCGAACTCCTCGGCAGTGGGTGCCGGTCCGTAGAAATCGACACGTCCGCGGCCGAGGCGCCGACTCTCGATCTCCAGTTCGATGTGGTCTCCTTCGGGGTCGGCGTCGAGCACCCGTACCGGCTCGCTCGCGCGGAGCGGGAACAGGCCGTCGCCCCGAAGCAGCGCGTAGGCCTCGTCGCCGTCCACGTAGACCTTGCGCCGACCCTCGATCGTCGGGCGCAGGACGAGATCGCGTGCTTCGATTCCGCGTTCGTGGTCGCTCCAACTTTGTGCTGCGCCGGGCGACGAAACGGCGAGCGCGAGGGGAACGAACCAGAGAGCGACGTACGGACTTGGGGACACTCCCACCTTCCTTTCTGCCGTCGCAGACGCAGTCCCAGGCGCGGCGGCCCAACCCGCGTCGACGGACAGCGCGGACGATGACGGGCGCCGGTGTCAGAACCTGTCAGTCCTGAAGAGAAGACGGACGGAGAATTGCGAACCCCGTGGGCGCACGTCACGTCCTCGACGCCGAGATCGGCGCCGCCTGCGAGCGCAGGTGCATTCCGGCGCGCTCAGGCACGGAGTCCGAGGCCGGTTCAGGAGAGAGGCGACAGACGCCCCCCGGGCATGCGGGGGCGTCTGTCGATGCGTAAGGGGCAGGAAGGCCGGACGCAGAGGTCGTGGTCGCGCAATTCCAACGGCGTCGGACGGCGCGCGCGGCGTCTAACGCTTCGGGATGTTCAGCTCGGCGAGGGTGGCGACCACGTCCTCACCGGCTCTGCTGGGGCTCACACGGCGGTCGACTTTGAGGATGCGGCCGTCGGCGCCGATGTAGAACGTCCAGCGCCGGGCCAGGCTGCCGAAGCCGCCGCCGAAGCTCGTCAGCACGCCGTACGCTTCGGCGACCGTCCGGGTCGGGTCGCTCAGCAGGGGGAAGTCCGCCTCGGTCGATTCCGCGAACGCCCTGTTGGTTGCCTCGTCATCGACGCTCACCATGAAGTAGGCGATGTCGTAGGACTTGAGCTGGTCGCTGGATGCACGCAGCGACTTGCATTCGGCCGTTCAGCCACCGGTGAACGCCTTGGGGAACCACGCCAGGACGACGGTCGTCCCGCGGTAGTCCTCCAGGCGGTGGGTCCGGCCGTCGCTGCCCGGCAGCGCGAAGGCCGGTGCCGCGTCGCCGGGACCCAGCTCCTGCGCCCCGGCGCTCCCGGCCGCCCCGCCGGCCGCGAAGGCCAGGGCCGCGCCGTAGACCAGGACGCGTTCCGTCCGCGTCATCTGTCGCATGCGTTCTCCTCCACGTGGCGCCATCCTACCCGGCTTCGCCCCCGCAGGCCACACGACGGGTCCCCGGGGATGAGCGTTGCCGGAGACATGGCCGGCTGTCGCGTTCGAGCGGCTCCAGGTCCGTGCGCCTTCGGTGCGGGTCTCAGTACCCCTCCAGCACCGGGAACCGCTCGTCGGTCGGCAGCGGCTGCACGCCCAGGGCGTTCAGCGCCAGCGAGACCATCCGGTAGCGTCCCGCGGTCGCGGCGATGCTCATCAACTGGTGGGTGTCGTACTCGGCTGCCAGGTCTTCCCAGGTCTCGTCGGAGATCATCGAGTCGCGGAACATCTCGTTGGCGGCGTCGATGAGCGCGAGCTCGCGGGCGTTCCACCCGGTCTGGTCGCGGCCCTGCGCGATCCAGAGCGGTTCGAGGCCGTGGTCGCGCGCGCGACCGACGCTGCCGACGTGCTTGGCCCACTCGTAGACCGCTCCCGAGTTCCAGCCCATGCGCAGGATCACGAGCTCCCGGTCGTGCGGCGTCAGCCGCGAGCGCTCCGGCTCGAGGATGTAGCGCTCGTTCTGGTTGCGCGCCGCCGACATCGCCGGATTCCGCAGGAAGGTGCGCGTCACGCGCAGCCCGTCGCCCTCGAGCGGCTCGACGCGCGGCTCGGCCAGCGGCGGCTCGGCGTCGGGCACGTTGATGGAGTAGCCGACGTCCTCGGTCGGCATGAGGGCCGTCGCCGCGGCGTCCGGCTGGATGCCGAGGGTATTGACGAGGATGGCGGCCGAGAGGGTGTCCCCGACCGTCATCACCGCGTCGAGCATCTCCTCCGTGCCGTAGCGGGCGGAGAGCTCCTCCCACGTCCGGTCCGTGACCGCGGCGTTCCGGAACAACTGGTCGGCAAGGCCGAGGAGCGTCTCCTCGAAGGGATCGCGCTCGGAGCTCAGGTCGAAACCCATCGCGATGCCGAGCACCTCGTCCGCTGTCAGCCCCGCCTCGGCCGCGCGGCTCGCGTGCGTCGCCCAGATGTTCCCGCTCTGCGCAAGCCAGGCGGCGCGCAGGATCAGGATCGCCCGGTGGCGGGGGGAGAGCGTCGACTCGGCGGCAATGTAACGGTTGAACGGCAGCACCCGGTCGCCCAGCGCCGGAACGCGGGCCAGCGTCCGGACGACGTTGGCCGAATGGCCTTCGGCCTCGTACCGCTCGACGAACGCCCGCTGATCGGCCGTCCAGTCGCCTTCCGCCAGGGGCGGAACCCGCGCCTCGGTGAGGCGCACGGCCGGCACGATGGAGCCCGGCGCCTCGGTGATGGCCCGCGCCGGCTCGATCCGCAGCAGGACGCCGTCGTCCTCCTCGGTCAGCACGTAGAGGTAGCCGTCGGGGCCCTGCTGCACCTCGCGCACGCGCTGCTTGAGCTCCGTGAGCAGCCACTCGCGGCGGATCTCCTGCCCCCGCCGATTGAAGACGATGCGCTCGAGGTGGCCGGTGTTGGGCATGCGGCCGACCGTCATCGACCCGACGAAGAGGTTGCCGCGCCAGGCCGGAAAGTGCTCGCCGTCGTAGAACGTCAGGCCCGACGGGCCGATGGACGGCCACCAGATGACCTCCGGCCCGGTGAACTCGGGCAGCCAGGGGGTGTCGGTCACGGGGAGCCCGGAGTACTGCCGGCTGTAGGACGCGACCGGCCAGCCGTAGTTGGCGCCCGGCCGGATGATGTTCGCCTCGTCGCCTCCCTGCGGCCCGTGCTCCGTGGCCCAGAGCTCGCCGGTGTCGGGATGGAACGCGAGCCCGATCTGGTTCCGGTGGCCCAGCGAGTAGATCTCCGGCAGGTGGTCGGGATCGCCGACGAACGGGTTGTCGTCGGGAGCCGAGCCGTCGTCGTTGAGCCGGAGCAGCTTGCCGAAGTGCGTCGATCCGTCCTGGGCGTAGTGGCCGGTCTGGGCGAACTGGAAGGCGCCGCCGACACTCATGTAGAGGGTGCCGTCGGGTCCCCACTGCAGGCGCGAGGCGGCGATGCCCCCGCCCCAGCCGTCGGCAACGAAGATGTCGCGGACCTCGGTCAGCGCCCCCGCCCCCGCGTCGAGCCGGCCGCGCGCGAGCGCGACCGTGGCGCCGCGCCGACCGTCCCGCTCCCGCTCCTGCGAGTACGTCAGATAGACGAGGGTGTCGTCCTCGGGGTGGACGGTGACGTCCATCAGCCCGGCCAGGAGCACGCCGTCGTAGACCTCGGGCACGCCCGGGACGTCCTCGTCGAGGAGCTGCCCGTTGCGGATCACCCGCAGGGCGCCGCGGTCGCGCTCCGTGACCAGGATGTCGCCGTTCTGTCGGAAGGCCATGCCCCACGGGTGATCGAGCCCGGTCGCGACGGGGACGACGCGGATGCGAGGCTGCTCCGCCGTGTAGAGGACGACCGGCCGGTCCGGCGCCGGCACGGCGGGCACACCGCGCAGCGGCGAGGCGCCGGCGCGGGTCTGGGCGCCGGCCGAGCCGTGGACGGTCGCGAGGAACGTGGCGGCGAGACAGGCGGCGAGCGCCCGGTGGAGCGTGTGGCTCATGGAACCTCCAGTTCGTGCATCACTCTAGGAGCTTGCGCCGCAGAGCGTCAACAGAGTGGAGCGCCGCGGCGCAAGCTCCTGGGACGGTGGGGCTGGGGCCGACCCGGAGCCTGCGACGGGTTGGCGGCGGTAACGGAACGTACGGCGCAGCGCCACGCAGCCGGGAGGGGTGGCCGGGCGCGCCGGGGCGCGGGGCCGGCGGGAAATGGGCTACGCTAGTGCAGGGCGGCCGGCGGCGTCGCGGGCTGCCCGGGAGGCGAGCACGATCATGAGCTTCTGCGAGCATTGCGCCGGGCAGCGCTTCGATCGGGCCCAGGTGCTGCGCGTTCTGCGGGCCACGCTACGCGAGGCGCGGGCGAAGGGCGGCTCGTGCGCCGGTGCCGAGGCGCTCGTGCTCGCCATCAACCGCGTCCGCTCCCTGGAGATACCTCACCTGGAGCTGCTCGACGACTCCGTCGAGGGCGAAGTGATCCACTGACGTCTTCGGCGCGATCCTCATCTGCATCACCGTCGGGGCTGTTTCCGATGCGCTCGATCATGGCCGAGCCAAGGCGGATGCAGTACAGGCACCACATGATCTGTATGGCATGATATGGGGATGAGACCGATACAGGTCACGTTCGACGAAGCGTTGCTTGCGCGCCTGGATCGACATCCCATGGTCCGCGAGCGGGGCCGCTCCGCCGTGCTGCGGGAGGCGGCAGCCGACTTCCTGGCGCGCAAGGACGCCGAGGAGGTCGATCGCCGATACGAGGCGGGTTACGGCGGGAGCCGGTCGATCGACGACGAGCTCGAAGGCTGGTCCGCCGAGGGTGTATGGCCGGATCCCTGAGCGGGCGGCCTCGCAGGGGGGAGATCTGGCACTATCGGTTCGACGCTCCAGACAAGCGGCGGCCGGTGGTCGTCCTGACCCGCCAGCGGGCGCTGCCGCTTCTGCGCACGGCGATGGTGGCGCCGGTAACGTCGACGATCCGGGGACTGCCGAGCGAGGTGGTGGTCGGGGTGGACGAAGGGCTCAAGCACGACTCCGCCATCAACCTCGACCACGTCCAGACCGTCGAGCAGCGCCTGCTGCACCGCTACGTGGGATCCTTGAGCGAGGCCAAGATGCGTCGCGTGTGCCGTGCTCTCGCCCTCGCCACCGGTTGCGCCTGACGAACTGCGCTACCTGCATCCGGCGCGGACGGAGGCCTTGCTCTTGAGCACCGGACACCGCGTTCCCCTGCCGGCCGGGGACGGGACCCGGACGCTGGTTGCGCTGCTCGACGCGCGGGCCCGCGCGACTCCCGAGGCGCCGTTCTTCGTCTTCGACGATCTGGACGGCCACGTCACCGGGTGCACGTACCGCGAGTTCGACCGCGACGTGAATCGGACCGCCCACCTGCTCCGTCGACTGGGCGTCGGCCGGGGCGACACCATCACGCTGCTTCTCGCCAACTGTCCGGAGTTCCTCACCCTCTGGTTCGGTGCCGCGAGGCTCGGCGCCGTTATCGTCCCCGTCAACACGGCGTCGTCCGCGGCCGAGCTCGAATACCTCGTCGGGCATTCGGAGAGCCGGTTGATCTTCACCGAGGCTGACCGGTTCGACCTCGCCGACGAGGTGCGCGGCCGCTGCGCACGAGTCGGCGAAGTGGTCGTGTGCGGGGCCGGGGCCCCGTCGGCAGATGTCGACTTCGGCCTGCGGGTCGCGGAGTGCCCGGAGTCTCCGCCCGAGGCGGACGCGCCGTCACCCACCGACGAGGCCGCCATCCTGTACACCTCCGGCACGACGGCGCGCCCCAAGGGCGTGCTCGTGACCCACGCGAACTACCTCTGCGCGGGCGAGACCGTTGCCCGGGCGGTGCGCCTGACACGGGACGACAGGCACCTCGTCGTGCTGCCGCTGTTCCACGGCAACGCGCAGTACTATTCGACGATGAGCGCGCTCGTGGCCGGCGCCAGCGTGGCGCTGATGGCGCGCTTCAGCGCCAGCCGCTTCTTCGATCAGGCGATCGCCCACGGCTGCACGGTCTCCAGCCTGTTCGCGGCGCCGATCCGGATGCTGCTCGCCCAGCCGAGGCGCCCGGAGCTCGCGGAGAACCGGCTCCGCGCCGTCCTCTTCGCGCAGAGCGTGACGCCGGCCCAGCTCGCGGAGTGGGAGGAGCGGTTCGGCGCCCCGCTCATGCAGCTCTGGGGCATGACCGAGACGATGGGTCCCCCGATCATCAATCCCCTCGACGGCGAGCGTCGCAACATGTCCATGGGGCTGCCGGCCCCCGGCTACACCTCACGGCTGGTCGATGAGAACGGCGAGCCGGTCGCGAGGGGTGAGGTGGGGCAGATCGTCGTCCGCGGCGAGCCGGGGCGCTCGCTGATGAAGGGCTACTACAAGAACCCGGAGGCCACGGCCGAGACGCTGCGCGACGGCTGGCTCTGGAGCGGCGACAACGCTCGGCAGGACGAGGAGGGGTACTTCCACTTCGTCGACCGCGCGAAGGACATGATCAAGCGCTCGGGCGAGAACGTCGCCGCCAGCGAGGTCGAGGCGGTCATTCGCGAGCACCCCGCCGTGTTTGACTGCGCCGTAATCGGCGTGCCCGACGCGATGCGCGACGAAGCCATCGTGGCCGTCGTCGTGCCGCGCGCCGCCGAGGGTGGCGAATCCCCGGCGGCCCTGACCGAGGACGACGTGCTTGCCTGGTGTCGGGAGCGGCTCGCCGGCTTCCGCGTGCCGCAGTTCGTGCGCTTCCGCGCGGAGCTGCCACGGACTGCCGTCGGCAAGATCCGCAAGCATGTGCTGCGGGCCGAGTATCGCTCGGCGGCCGGCGCCGAGGGCTCAGGAAGTGGTCACGGTACGAGCGCCGCCTGATTCGCTGCCGCCCGTCGCCCGATCCACGCGCTCGCGTTCGAGTCAGCCTTCGAGTCGGGCCACCCGGCGATCGACGCTCTTCACGTCGGCGGCCAGCGCTTAGGCCTTACGGCCCGCGCGAGTCGACTCGCAGGAGGACGGCTTCAGGCTCGTGCTCAGGGGCCGGGCGGTCACGCCTTCCCCACCAGACGCGTCGCTGCCAAGTCGGGGAGCGGCCCTCGGCTTGGCAACGACGGGTCGCTCACTCCACCGTCCAGAGCGTCAGCGTGTCGACGTCCTTGACGTACAGGCGGTTGCCCGCCAGGGTCGGCTGCGTCCAGGTCGGGCTGTCGGCGACGTCGTAGCGCGCGATGGGATCGAACGCGCTGCGGCCGTCGCCCAGCACGACGAGCTGGGCGTCGTCCTGCAGTGACACGATGGTGTCTCCGGAGCGGAGGATCGCCGCGTTCTCCGCCTGCCGCGGGGGGCTCGTCCAGAGCACCTCGCCCGTGTCGAGGTCGAGCCCGAAGTACTGGCCGCTGTTGCGGCTGGAGAGGCCCACCAGCACGCCGTCGGCGATGACGCCGTTGGTCATGTGCAGCGTCACCTCGTCGGTGTGCCAGACGTCCTCGGTGCCCCAGCCGTTCCCGGTCGCCGCCACCCGGAAGCCCGTGATCCCCTTCTCCATGCCGGTCTCGATCACGAGGTCGCCGTGCCGCAGGGGGGTCTGGGACGTGGTGTCGAAGGGCGTCGTGAAAGGCCGCTCCCAGAGCAGGGCGCCGGTCTCGACGGAGACGCCCACGTGACGCGTCTGGGTGAGCACGACCACCTGCCGGGTGCCGCCGAACTCGAACAACTGCGGAGAGCCGTAGGCCGGTCCGTCGCCCTCCAGCGCCCAGCGCACGGCTCCGGTGGCGGCGTCGAACGCGGTCAGCGCGCCGGCGTTGTGCCCGCCCACGTGGAAGATGACGAGGTCGCCCACGACGAGGGGGGACATCGCGGTGTGGTAGAGCGGCTCGACGGCCCCGGCCGGGACGTGCCACAGCCGCTCGCCCGTCTCCGCGTCGAAGGCCGAGACGATGCCCGTGATGCCGAGCGTGAAGAAGCGGCCGTCGGCATACGCCGGCGTGGACTTCGGCCCGGGGCCGTGTGGGGCGGTAGCCGGGTTCATCTCGAACGCGGCGTCGTAGGCGGTCCGCCAGATCGTGTCCCCGGTGGCCGCGTCGAGCGCCTGCATCACCTCGTCCTCGCCCTCGCGGGTGAAGAGGTAGAGGCGGTCGCCGAGCAGCAGGGGCGTCGCGTAGCCGAGGCCGACCTCGCGGCTCCACTGCCGGGTGAGTCCCTCCGGCCAGGTCGCGGGCGCGTCGAAGGCGGTCACCGTGCCGTCGCGCATCGGTCCGCGCCACTGCGTCCAGTCCTGCGCCGCGGCGTCGCCCGCCACGATGCCGGCTGCGGCGACGATCACCGCGGCGGCGAGCAAACCGGGCAGCCTGATGGTCCGAACGTGATTTCGCTGTGCCATGTCGTGCGTCTGGCTCCTTCCGTGTGCGTGTCGACCCGTGAAGCTTACCAATCCACCCCTCCGAGGTGCCATGCCGATCAGCGCGCCTCCCGCGCCCGTCCGCCGTCGTCGTCGGCCCTCGACCCCTCCGAGGTGCCATGCCGATCAGCGCGCCTCCCGCGCCCGTCCGCCGCCGTCGTCGCCGTCGTCCGCGACCCATCGCGTAGAATCGTTCCCAGCGCCTCCGCATCCGCGGCCCGGCCCTCGATGCCGTCCCGAACGTCTCCGACCCCAACGCAGCGCGGGCGGCGGTGCTCCCGTTCCCGGGGATCGACGTGGACCTCCAGCCGAGCGCGCTGACGCTCGCCATCGCCCTCGCGGCCGGTGCCGCGGCCCAGTCGCTGGCGAGCCAGGTGCGCCTCCCGGGCATCGTCCTGCTGCTCGCGGCGGGCGCGGCCCTCGGTCCGGAGGTGGCCGGCTGGGTCGACCCGTCGGCGCTGGGCGGGGGGCTCGTCCATCTCGTGGAGTTCGGCGTGGCGGTGGTTCTCTTCCAGGGCGGGCTGAACCTCGACCTCGAGCACCTGCGGCGGCAAGAGAGCGCGATCTGGAGACTCGTGTCCGCCGGCGCCCTGGGTACCCTCGCCGGCGCGGCCATCCTCGCGCGGTTCGTGCTCGAATGGGAGTGGCGCACTGCGGTCCTCTTCGGGAGCGTGGTGGTCGTCACCGGGCAGACGGTGGTGGGCCCGCTGCTTCACGGAATCGGACTCCGCAGGCGTCCCCGGACGCTGCTCGAGGCGGAGGCCGTGCTCCTCGACCCGATCGGCGCGCTGCTCGCCACGCTCGTGCTGCAGGCGGTCACCGTCCCCGCCGTCGGCGCGCTCGCCTCGGAGGCGGTGGCGGTCGCCGGCAGCATCGCGTTCGGCCTGCTGGCGGGCATCGTGGTCGGGCTGGTGCTGGCCGGAGCGGTGCGCTCGCGCATCGCCGTCGCCGCCGGCTACGAGAGCGTCGTCGTGCTGACGGCCGTCGTCCTCGCCTACGAGCTGTGCGACCTCCTGGTGCCGCAGAGCGGCCTCACCGCGGTCGTCGTGGCCGGCGTCGTCTTCGCCAACACCTGTCCCATCGCCGATTCCGGGCTGCGCACGTTCACCAATCCGCTGACCGTCGTGCTGGTGGGGCCCCTCGTCCTGCTGCTGGCCGCGGACGTGTCGCTGAGCGACGTCCGGGCGCTGGGCGCCCCGGGCCTCGCCGTCGTCGCCGGGCTCGTGCTGCTCGTCCGCCCGCTCGGGGTGCTGGCCGCAACGGCGGGTCTCGGGCTCGACGGCCGGGAGCGCGCGTTTCTGGCCTCGCTGGCCCCGCGAGGTCTGGTCGCAGCGGTCGTCGTGTCGATGGTCGCCTCGACGCTCGACGCCGGAGGCGGCGGGGAGGGCGGGCCGCTGCGGGCGCTCGTATTCCTGACGATTGCCGGCACCGTGGTGCTGGCCGGGCTCACCGCACGTCCGGCGGCCTGGGCCCTGGGGCTGCTCGGAGCGGAGCGCGACCGGGCCGCGCCGCCGCGCGATGAGGAGCCCGTGTCGCGCGATGAGGAGCCTGCGTCGCGCCATGAGGCGGCTCCGCCGCGCGATGAGGCGCCCGCGTGGCGCGATGAGGCGGCTGGGTGGCGCGACGAGGCGTCTGCGCCGCGCGACGAGGCGGGTCCGCCGCCGGTCACGGTGCCTCCGATCCCCCCGGGCGATGCGGGCCCTACGGAGCTGGGTCCGCCCGACCTGCTTCCGGACGAGGCCGCGTCACGGTGGCGGGACGTCGGCGAGCCCGCGGCCCGGCCGTCCAGGTCCGAACCGCGGCCCGTTCACGAGGAGCCGGTCCATGACCTCCGGGCGGGTGAAGCCCGGCCGCCCGCGTCCGAACCGCGCCCCGTTCACGAGGAGCCGGTCGATGACTTCCCGGCGGGTGAGGCCCGGCCGTCCAGGTCCGACCGGCGTACCGTTCACGAAGAGCCGGTCGATGATCCTCCGGCGGGTGAGGCCCGGCCGTCCGGGTCCGAACCGCGCAGCGTTCACGGTGAGCCGGTCGACGGTCCCGTGGACGATGAGCCGTCCGACGGCTTGCGGCAGAGGAACAGCTCGTAGGTGCCCGGCTCGAGCTCGGAGTGGTCGAAGGGGACGACGGTGGGCTCGAAGCCGGCCTCCGCCGTGAGGCGCAGCCAGTCGTCGCGGGCGAACACGGCCTCC
Organism: Acidobacteriota bacterium; assembly: GCA_026706755.1. Taxonomy (GTDB): domain Bacteria; phylum Acidobacteriota; class Vicinamibacteria; order Vicinamibacterales; family UBA8438; genus JAGWAJ01. The sequence goes on along the minus strand of JAPOYG010000496.1, from coordinate 485 downwards.
ACGTGCCGTTCCCATTCCACCCGGGTGGAGCCGTCACGGTCCCGCAACAGGTACACGTAGTCGACGGTGTAGGTGTTGTCGGCCGGATCGGGATCCCAGGTCCATTCCAGGTAGCGCAGGCCGCGGCCGCCGCCGTCGTGGCCGCCGCAATCGGTCACGGGCGGGCAGAAGTTCTCCCGCACGTGATCGGGTGCGAAGAGCGCGGCCCCGCCCGGCCGGCAGTGCACGTAGGCCGTCTCGATGGCCCGCCGGAGGTCGTCCTCCGTCGTCATGTAGACGACGGCGTCGTGCACGAAGACACAGTCGAACTGCCGCCCGAGGCGGACGCTGCGCATGTCGCCCTCGACGTGCTCGCACTCGGGATTGAGCGCCTCGCTCACCCGGAGCATGTCGGGCGAGCGATCGACGAGCGTCAGGTCGAAGCGCGCCTTGAGGTGCGAGGCGTTGTTGCCGCCGCCGCTGCCGAGCTCGAGCAGCGTCTCCGC
>JAPOYG010000337.1 GCA_026706755.1 Acidobacteriota bacterium | reverse complement strand
TGCGCGGCCACTGCGCGATGAGCCTAGAGTTCCGCGACGGGCGGATCGTCCGGCAGCGGAACTACGACTGCTTCTGAGCGGCGATTCGGGTCGGGCTGCCGTTGCGTCCGGCGGCGGAAGCGGGCCTCGAGGATCCCCGCGCGGAGACCGAGGCGGCGGCGGACCAGCGCACGTCGACCTCTGGTTCTGACCGCTCTGCCGTCGCGATCGCCCGTTCGAGCGCGCCGCGGCGGCACTAGGTTCAACGGCGCGCGGGTCCGTGGTATTCTCTCGGGCAGACTAGGCGAATGCAGCCGTTTCCGTCGGGCCGGGGCTCGGGCGCCGGGCCGGACGGCGAACGGCGAGGTGCCCGCAAGATGGACCGACTGGAGCCGATGCGGCCGGACGCGTCGGCAGCATCTCGCGACGTCTCGACACCGTCCGCGGATGTGTCGGCTTCGACCTCTCAGGAGCTGTTCGACCGGGCGCGGGAGGGCGACGCCCGGGCCCTCGACCGTTTGTTCGCCCGCTATCTCCCGCGTCTGCGGCGCTGGGCGCATCACCGCGTGCCGACCTGGGCGCGCGACGCCGCCGACACGGCCGATCTCGTGCAGGAGACGGTGTTTCACACCTTGCGCCGTCTCGACTCGTTCCAGCCGGAGCGCGACGGTGCGCTGCTGGGCTATCTCCGGCGCTCGCTCCTGAACCGAGTCCGTGACCAGTTCCGGCGGGCCTCGCGCCGACCGCAGTTCGACCCGCTGGTGGACGGACTGGACGAACGCTTGCCGAACGACGCCGCATCGCCGCTCGACCGCGTGATCGGACACGACGACCGCCGGCGGTACGAAGCCGCCTTGAAGCGCTTGCGACCGATCGATCGCCGGGCGATCGTCGCGAGCATCGAGCTCGGCTACAACTACGAGCAGCTCGCCCTCGTGCTGGACAAGCCCTCCGGACCGGCGGCCCGACTGGCCGTCCGACGCGCGCTGCTTCGCCTCGGCGAAGAGATGCAGCGTGCATGAGCGACCGCAGGCTGCTCGAGTCCGTCGCTGACGCCGGCGAGGCCGTCGACTGGTCCGACGTCGAGCGGGCGGCCGCGAAAGGCCGCGACGCCGGCCTCCTAGAGCAGCTCAAGGTCGTCTCCGGCATCGGGGCGGGCCGCCGCAGCCACGAACTGCGCGGCCCAACCAAGTGGAACCGGTGGCGCGAGACCTGCGTCGCGGTCGTCCTCTGCATTGCCGTCGCTCAACTGGCATTGGCGATCCTAGGCGCTCCCGCCGGGCTTGCCCAGGTTGCATGGCTTCATGTCGTCAACGTCCTCATGTTCGGCGTGGGGGGGGTAGTGCTATTGGCCGGCGGAGGGCGTGACTCCCGCCTCCCCCTGTTGGGCGGTCTGTTCGTCACCATCGCCTCCGCCTTCGCAGCCACGCTGATGCCGCCTCCGGAGCCCGGCCACGGAGGCATGCTGCTCGCCGTGTTCCGCCCGCTTCTGCCGGAGGCGTTCCTGCCGTTGATGCTGTGGCGGTTCGTCCGTCGGTTTCCCGTCGACGTTCAACAGTCGCGCGCGCGTCGTGTCAGCGGCGTGTTCGCGGATGTCTCCTTTGGCGTCGGCACGGTGCTGTTCGCAGCCAACGCCATCAGAGGCTTCGGCGGCTGGACGATTCCCGCGTGGGCGATGGCCCTTGCCGACGTCCTGGACCGCTACGATGCGAAATCAGTCTACTGGCCGCTACTCTTCGCCATCGCCGCTCCGGCGATTCCGTTCCTCTTGTGGAAGGCCCGATTCGAAACGCACGAGGATCGGCGCCGCGTGATGCTGTTCGTCGGGGCGCTGGCGGTTGGGCTGGCCCCGTTCGTGCTCGCCGTGGTTGCCACGCCTTTCGTGTCGGCCCTTCACGACGTGCCGGTGCAGCAGCGCGTCGGGGTCGTTCTCTACGGGGCCCTTGCTTCGATCGTCCCGCTCACCGCCTATTCCGTCGCCGTGGACCGCGTGATGGATCTGCGGTTCCTCATACGGAGCACGCTGAAGTACGCGACGGCAAGGTATGCCGTGTGGGCCATGAGCCTTGGACCGATCGCTTACGTGGGGTTCGACATCTACGCGAACCAGGAGTTGACCATCGGCCAGTATTTCCAACGTTCCCGACCCGTCGGACCCCTTGCGCTCTCTGCGATGGGCCTCGTGACGCTGACCTTCCGACAACATTTCCTCCGCGTCATCGACCGCTGGTTCCTCGTCGCGCCGGGCGACCAGTCGCAGACTATGGCCCGGCTCGAGGAGCGATTCCGGGTGGCAGGCAGCCTGCGCGGTGTAGCTCAAGCGCTTGCGGGGGAGTTGAGCCGGGCGATGCACGCTCCGACGGTGGCGGTTCTGCTTCTCAACGACGACGGGACGAAGCTGATACCGGTCGAAGGAACGACGGGTCCGATCCTTCGCGAGTCAACGCTGGTGGAAATCCTCCAGTCGATGCGGGGGGATGTCCAGTTCGACGCGCGCGCACTGCGATCCATAGGGCGATTGCTCCTACCGGCGGATCGAGCGTGGCTGCGAGACTCTGGTGCCCGTTTGTTGGCGCCCCTTATCGGCTCTTCGGGAACGCTCCTTGGAATGGTCGCCTTGGGCAAGGCGGGGAGCGGTCTTCCGTACACGGCCCCTCACTTCGCCCTGGTGACGGCCGCCTGCGGTCGGGCCGCCATGCAGATTGAGTATTGCCGGTTGCGTGGTCAGGAGGGTAGAACCGCTGGGCGGCACGATCGCGGCGACCGAAGACTCAACTGGCGGGATGAACCGGCCGTGCAGTGTCCCGCGTGCTCACTCGTTTGGAGTCCGGAAACACGCCGGTGCTCATGTGGGGCGGCCACGACCGTCGCAGTGCTGCCGTTGTTCATCCAAGGGAAGTTCCGCCTGGAGCGCATGATCGGCGCGGGAGGGATGGGGGTCGTCTACTGCGCCATCGACATGGTCCTGGACCGCAGGGTCGCCATCAAAACCCTCCCGTCGCTCGGTCACAAGTCGGCGGAACGGCTGCACCGGGAGGCGCGAACGATGGCCCGCGTGGTGCACCCCAATCTGGCGCTCATCTATGGGACGGAGGAGTGGCGCGGAACGCCAATGCTGGTTGTTGAGTATCTGAACGGGGGCACGCTCCGTGACTGGCTCCGTCGAGGGCCGTTGTCGTACACCAGCGCGATCGACCTCGGAATCGTACTTGCCGACATTCTCGACCGTGTGCACGAGGCTGGCGTGCTTCACCGTGACGTCAAGCCGAGCAACATCGGCTACACCAGCGACAGACGGCCGAAGCTGCTCGACTTCGGGCTTGCCCTGCTCGGGCCGGAACCAGGCGACCGAGCGAAGGTGGAGTCGCTGTCGGCAAGGGCGCGGAAAGCGCTGGATCGATCGACGGACCCCGGAATCACGGTGACTGTTGCCGAGCGGTTGGTCGGGACACCCCTGTACTTGGCGCCGGAGGCGTTGGCCGGCGCCACGCCTCAGCCCTCCTTCGACCTCTGGGGGCTCGCGCTCGTGCTTTACGAAGCCCTGGCCGGTCGTCATCCTTTCGCCGCAGCAGACTCAGCGACGGTCCTGGCCGCTGTCGAGCGGACTCGCGTCCCCGACATACGAGACTACCGACCGACCTCTTCGGCCGAGCTGGCGACCTTCCTGCGGAACGCTCTGTCGCCGAGCACCTCGCGACGGCCGCCGAGCGCGGCCGCCATGGGCGCCGAACTGCGCCGTCTTCGAGGCGCCCCAGGGTAGCACGCCCACTGACGGCCCCAGACTGTACGAGATCGCGCTCGGCGGCGTTACCTCTCTTGCGAGGCACTCGTACAGGGGGGCGTCAATGGCGGAGTCCGCGGAACTCGACCACATCCTTGCCGATTGCTTTCTGGCAGTCGGGCAGGCCGTCGGCACTGAAAGGGCCGTCGACTTCGAAGTCGTGACCTGGTGGCACGGCCGATATCGGCTTGCCTTCCACCATGCGATGACGTCGAGCGGGGCGTCGTGGGCCACCGATCGAGCTCGGGTGACCGCCGTAGGAAGGTATCTGGGTCAGCGAGCCGCGCACCACAGCGGCGACGGGACCGTCATCGGTCCAACTGCCGCCGCGCGGGCTTCGGACGAGGTGGAGCGGGGGTGCCAGATGAGCGCAGACCGTGAGCAACTGCGCTGTCTGGAGACACGCAGTCGGCCTTGACAGCCTTTCGAATCCGTCGTCGGCCACACAGAAGTGGCCTCGCAGCCGTCACTGCAGGGGAGGTACCGATGCGCGAAGGAACACTTGAACCGTCGTCCGCCGGAGGCGTCGCCGGCTCTGCGGAATCGTCCGCGTCGGAAAGCCGCAAGCTTGACCATCAAGCACTGGAAGAGGCCGTTCAGTATGTGCTTGCTGACTGCTTCTTCGCCGTCGGCCAAACGATCGGGATGCGGATGACCGTTGACTACGAGGCGGTTGTCTGGTGGCACGACCACTTTCGAACGAAGTTCCTGGCGGCCTTGCGCCGTCACGGCGACCGATGGTTGCAGGACCGGGAAAGCGTGACTGCCGTGGGATGGATGTTAGCTGAGCGCGCGGTTCGGCATGCTGCGGGGAAACACTCCATCCACATCCAAGCCGCGCGTGAAGCTGCGGCCGATGTCGAACGGTACTGCCAGATTCGGTCGGCGAGAGCCAGTCGGCGGGGCGAGCGTAACAATGCACCCCAGACCCGGCACGCGGGGTACTGGTGCATTAGCTTCCCCTACTGAGGAACTGACGGAGATAGCCTTGCCAACTGCCGAACGCGTCGTCCCAAGGAAACGAGCTGGCGCTGGCGGAGCTGGCAGTTGTATATCGATCAGCGTCCCAATACGGAGGCCGGTAAGGGAAGCCGGCTCTTTGCCCGTTCGGGCGCCACCTCCTTCAGTGTGAAGCATGAGGTCGCCGCCGCTGGGTCTATGGGGACCACCGTGGAATGATTGAGACATCCGACCAATGTACGCGCCCCCGGGCTGAAGGACCGCCCGAAACTGCGCGGCCGCGCCATCAGGCGCGGCGCGCCTGCAGGGAAGCGCTGACCGTGAGACGGTGGCAATTCCGACTCAAAGAGGGCGTGGCCTGCGCGCCGGGGGCAACAATGCACGGGGTGCGCGGGGTGGGGTATGGTCGTGGTAGCGGAGCCGCCCCTCCCTGCGCCAGGGATGCCAACGGTACTGGTCACGGTCGGTCTGGCGAAGCGACTCGTGCGGGGCCGCAACCATCCCTGGAATCAGCCCGCAACTGCAAGGGGACCATGGACCCGGTCAACACCCGGCTGACGTCTCGAAGGCTCACGTGCCAAGTAACGACTGAGCTGGCCGCCGACCTGCCAAGGGCGTCAGCTGCGGGCCACAGTGCCCGTCGACCCCAAGAGAGCGTCCGGCGGTGTGGGCTTAGAGGGCAACTACGGGACCCCGTTGGAGAGCGCGGATTGCATTGTGCCGATTTGCGCTCACCCGTAGCGACTTGTCGCGGCCAATTTCTGCGCGGCCATCGTGAGCATTCTGAACGCGTCAACCGTCGAGCCACTGCCGCTCCTGCCACTCAATCTGCACCGACGCCGACCCGAGAGCCGGAGCCGCTGTCACGGTGGGCCGCCACTCGTACCGGGCGCGGGGCCAGCGTCAGTGGCCTAGACAAAAGACGGATCCTGGTCGCCCACGACTTGGCGCTACCGCCTGTCGACTCCGGCGGCGAAAACCGCAAAGCGGCGCCCTCACTACATCCGGACGGATCGCAGCGCACATGCTAGGCCAGTGATGGTATCGCCGACAGCCAGTGCACCCAAAGGTCGAGCCAGGCGCGGTCGCGGATTCGCCACCCAGTCCTGCCCGCGAAGCCTTGCCGGCGAGCGCTCGCCCTGTTTCCGCTAAGGTGCTTACGTTCCGGGCATGATTCGCCTACACCGTTCCCCGTCGCGCCTAGAGAGGTCCATCGTCGAAGGTCCGCTCTACGGGTGCATCTGCCGACTTGCGTCACCGATCGTCCTGCAGAGTTTCATAGATGGAGTGCAGGGAATCGTAGATCACATCATGGTCGGCCGATTCGTGGGCCACGTCGGCAACGCTGCGGTAGGCGCGAGCCTTCAGGTTCTTCTCTTCGTGCCAATTTTCGTCACGTCCATCCTTTCGGGCATGTCAATCCTGGCAGCACGATTCGCGGGCGCAAACCAGGAGCGGGGAGTGGCTCACACGGTTTGGCAGAGCCTCATTACCGCGGTGTTTCTTGCCTTGGGCGTCCTGGCCCCACTGGGTTACTTCCTCGCCCCATCTCTGCTGAATCTCTTCGTCGCCACCTCGGAGGTCCACGCCGAGGCCCTAGCGTACTTACGCATCCGCGTGGTCTTCAGCGTAGGACTAGTACTGTTCTTCGTATTGAGTGACGGTCTCCGTGCCGTCGGGAGTGTTCGGACGCCGCTCGTCTTCGGTGTCGCCACGACTGCGCTAAATGTCCTCCTGAACTACCTTCTGATCACGGGCGCAGGCCCGCTGCCAGCCCTGGGGGTGCGCGGCGCCGCGTACGGTACTGCGCTCGCCACCATGCTGACCTCCGGCGTTTTCTTGTGGATGTACCTTTCGGACAGGCTTCCGGTCCGCTACTCGCTCCGTGGTGTCTCGACCCCCGCCTGCGCCACGCTGCGCGCCCTGCTTCGTGTCGGGCTCCCGGTCGGCCTCCAGGGAATACTCAGGAACCTCGGCGGTCTCCTCGTACTCTACTTTGTCGGCTCGCTGGATTCGAGCATTGCCGCCCTCGCAGTCTACACCGTACTGTACCGGGAGGTGTTCACCGTTCTCGTGACGTGGCCGGCTGTGGGCTTGCGCGACGCCACCCTGATCATCGTCGGACAGAACTTGGGCGCGGGCAAACCGGAACGCGCTCAAAGCGCTGCTCGAGCAGCATCGATAACGGGAATCGGTTTGGGGTCTGCTACAGCCGTGACCTTTCTGCTTTTGCCACAGCCGCTGATGCTAACGTTCGGCATGGATGAACAGCGACTTCTGTCCCTGGGGACGGGTCTCCTTGCCTACTTGGCCGTTGCGGCGATATTCCTGCCGCCGGCGCTGGTCTACACGGGTGCTCTACAAGGAGCAGGTGATACGCGCGGTCCTTTTCGGATCTCCGTCGTCACGGACCTCGGCCTTCCTCCCGGAATTTGCGTATGCCTGGCACAGTTCCGAGACCTGGAGGCCTCCGACATTTGGCTGGCACTGGCCTGTGGGCACATCGCGCACTCTGTCTTGAGCGTTGTCCAGTTTGAGCGGGGCCGCTGGCGGAGGATTGCAATGCCCCGAGTTGCGAATAGCGACGGTGACTAAGATGATCAGCGAAACGGCCTACGTCGCGATGGAGGAGAGCTCTGGGACCCCGGTCCCGACGCCGGGGCGAGATCGGCCAATATGGCTGAAGCGGGCTACGGACATCGCCGCGGCGACGTCCGGTCACGACAGAGTGTGCGTTTTCGCCAGCTACCGGAAAATAGATCCCTCACTCGTACGCATTCTTCAACGGTTGAAGAAGCCGTTCGGGATTCTACCCGTGCTCGATCTAGAGGACTTGCCGTGGCACAAAAGTACTGTGGGGGACTCAGCCGGACGTGGGCCCTTGAAACGGTCACCCGTGGTCGCTGCGTACGTTTCTCGGATGGCTGCGAACGCCGGGGCGGCCGTGTCGGACGAAACGGTCCGCCACCGAGTGGAGCGTTTGGGCGGGGAATACGTTAGGCTTCCGGACCGTGGCCGTAAAGAGTTGGTCCGGTCGGTTCTTCGCCACCGAGAGATCGACATTTTCGGCATCGTAACAGATGGACGTCAGACGTACTGCAATATGGCCGGAAACTGTCTGCACCCGTTCAAGAGCGATGTCGAACGCGGGATACTGGCACCGGTGGATGTTCGGGCGAGGCACTACCTGATTCAATCGTGCCACAGTCCATACACGTGGCCGGACTTTGGCGACTACAGATCCCTGCCAGTGTCGCTACTTGTTGGCAGCCCGGTGACACGGTCCGTCATTTGTTCGTGCCGGGTGCAGAGCATCATTCCACGCGTGCTAGATCTGTACCTGCGGTTGACGCTAGAGGGTACAGCACTAGGGGACGTTGTATTGGCATTGAATGGTTACGTCAACGAATGTGGCTACGATTGGAACCCCTTCCTTCTTCTGGGAGATCCTAGTTGGGCGGCGGTGCGTCGGGCGAGGGGGCCCAGCGTGCTGGGCGGGCGCGACGAGCGTGCCGGGCACGATGTGTCGTGCGCCAACTTGGCCACACTCGGACGGATGCTGAGCAATCTGCAGTTCTTGCTGTTTCGATATCACTTTCGCTTCGACAAGTGTGGAGCGAAATGCAGTAACCTTAGTAGCCGGCTCGACAACTGGCTTAGACGCGATGTGTTACCCAAGTACCATGATCGCGTGGCAAGGCAAGTGCAGAACAAGGCGAGCAACTTGGAAGAGGCCTGGGAATGGCTCCAACTTGGGGGAAGGGCGGCGGAGGCAGCCAGAGGACAGGAGAGCAGCTTAAGAAGAGTATCGGAAGGCGTCAACAGGATGTTCCTTATGGCCGGCGGCTATTACTATCATCTGGGGCCGGAGTTGGAAAAGAGCTATAGGACGTACTCTGCGCGGGAAGCCGAGGGCGGGGCAGGCGAGGATGAAGAGAGGGACGCGGCACAGTACCGGCATAAACGCGAGTATGTCGGCGCGTACGGGGGAAGTGGGAAGAACGCGCGGGTGTGCTGGATTGGTGATCGAGAGCTAGTGTTTCGCGATGTAGCGAGTGAAATGGAGCGATTGTTATCCTGTCGTGAGGAGAACGGGACGTATGTGTTCGAGTTTGAGAATAGGACGGCGGAAGGTCGATGGGTGTTTGGCAGTGTGGCGTGTACCGACCCTAACAATGTGTCGAGGAGCACGGCGCCGGAGTTGTACGATAGATTGCTTTGTGGCTTAGAGCTGAGAGGCTCGGCGTCGGCGGCGCGGTACCGGGCGCCGCAACCGGGTTTGGCGCAGGCCGCAGTGTTTCCGGCGCGAGAAGTTCCACCAGGAGGGATCTATCGTATGGAAATCGAGGTCGAGTTGAAGGACAAGCGGCGACCTTTGTTTTACTTGTTGGTGGAAGCATGCATTTTCGTGGATTTTGTTTGGAATTGGATGTCGATTACGCGACGGGCTAAGGACATTGAGGCATGGCTCGCGAGTGAAGAGTACGCGATGTCATTGCCAGGGGCCAGGAGGTAGGGGCATGGTACGGCGCGTACTGCGTGCGGTCGTACTGATTTGGCCTGTCGTGGCGTTGGGAGCCGCGTTTGTTGACGGGTTTCTGGGACGCGAGGATCAGTACTGGTTAACAAGGGGAATGGTGGTGGCGGTCGTCGGTTTGGGTGTGAGTGTGTACGGTCTGCAGGGGGAGGAGGCGAATAGGTTTCGCATGGTGGATGCGAGACTGGCGCGTCTGGGGGCGGACGTTCGTGCGGCAGCCGCCGCGTCGTGGAGAAGGGAACTGGAGGTGTGGGCTTGGAGGTTGGGAACGGGGAGCTCGGCGGCGAGCCGGTTTTGGAAGCGTTTTCGTGACGATTTGGACAGCACCGCGGAGACGCGAACGTTGATGCCTTGGGTGGTGCTGCAGGCGTTGGCAGAGAACGTCGTGATGGTGCCAACGAATCATACGGGTTTGTTGTATGCGGCTATGGATCGAATGCTGGAGTGTATGGAGGAGCGGGAAGAGTACTTGGCGACGATGGAGCTGAGTGAACTGCAGGGGGAGGCGTCGGTGAGGTTTTTCGAGAGCGAGAAGCTGTCAAGGAGGTATCGTATTCGACGAATCGTGTTGGCCCGCGAGGAAGAGATACGCGCGCTTGGAGAGAAGGAGAAGCAGGTGCTTCGAGCGCAGCTTGAACTGGGAATAGAGTTGTCTTTCGGGCGGGCTTTGCAGCTCTTGAGGATGAACTTCGGGGTGTACGGGGGGATCGCCGTAGGGGAAATGGATAGGGATAGGCGGTGCAATGTGTTTACCTTTGAGGCCGATAGCATCGAGAATAGGCGTACGGATTGGAGACGTTTGCAGCAGCGGTCGCGGGTGCTCACGAAGGACTTGCTGACGTGAAAGTGCGTTTGTGGTTTGTGGGGTGGTGCGGGCAAGAACGCGATTGCGGACATGGCGGCCGGGGGAGGCGCGAAACCGGGGACGCGTGGTTGGTAAGGACGCGGCGATGTCACCGGTGCCGAGGGAGGCGTCACGCGAGGTGGATGGCGGGTGCCGCCTTGGCTTGCTACTCGGTCAATGCGGCCATGAAGTGGCGCACACGGTTGGCGTTGGCGCCGAGGTCACCGACGCCCACCCGTGAGAGCGAACGCACGTCGACCCGCGACCGGCGGCCGGCGGTGTCGGTGATCCGGATCACCACGTCGTCCGCGAACCCGAACCAGAACGTGCGGTCGGTGGCTTCGATGCGACCGGCAGCGGCGTCGGTCTCCAGAACCTCCCAACCCAACACCTCGACCGCCGCGAGCGCCAAGTCGAACGCGGCGCCGGCATCGACCGGCAGCGTCACCGGCCGGATGTCCGGATAGGCCGCCTGCTGTTGCTCGGCGATGACCTGTCCCTCGTATTCGGTCCGGCCCGGCTCGTTCAGCGCCACAGCGGCGACGAACGCCGGCGGGTTCTCCGTGTCCGTGGTGATGTCGTGGATCGGCGGAGCCGCACGGCCGGAGATCAGGGCGGAGAGCGGAAAGAGGCTGACGAGCACGGCGGCAGCCAGCGCACCGTAGGCGAGGCGGTCCGTGTCTGGCGGGATCCGCCGCCGCAACGCCGCCACGATCAGGAGCAAGGCGCCGACCACGAGCGTCAGGAATCCAAGGGCCAGGAGCGCGAACGAGGGGCCTAGCGGCAGAAGCCCGATGCGATGCCCCAGCGGGGCGATGACGACGGCAGCGCTCCCGGCGATGGCGCCCCAGGTGCCGATGCGGGCCGCGGTCATTGCATCCTCCCTTCCGGAAGCGCGAAGACGTAGACGGCATTGGTCCGATCCCCGCCCACCGGGACGGCCAGGTACTGCCGTCCGTCCACCGCGTAGGTGATGGGGAAGCCCTGGGCCGACGCGGGGAGGCGCGTCTCGAAGAGCAGGCCGCCGTCCTCGACGTCGTGGATGAAGAGGTGCCGGTCGCTGTCACCGGAGACAACCAGGCCGCCGGCCGTGGTCAGGGCCGCCGTGCCGGGGCGCGTCGCCGTCGAGTGGCGCCAGCGGATCTCGCCGGTGTCGATGTCCATGGCGATGAGGTGGCCGGCGTGCTCGCCGCTGGCCGGGTGTACCGTGCTGCCGCGCGAGAACCAGCCGCGGTTGGCGTAGTAGTCGTTCCCCTCGACCTGCTCCAGCTCCGTGAACATGCCGCGCACGCAGGTGGGGTGGATCGGGATGTAGAGCAACTGCGTCTCCGGATGGTAGGCGCTGGCCCGCCAGTTCCGGATGCCGCCGAAGTCGGGGCAGAAGGAGAGCTCGACGCCGGCGACCGGGATCATCTCCGGGCGGTAGGTGACCTCGCCGGTGTCCGGGTGGACGTCCAGAACGTCCTGGTAGCCGAGGTCGTGGGCGGCGACGAAAGCGCCCGTCGCACGATCGAGCTCCCAGAGGATGCCGTGCTTGCCCATCTTGAAGAGCGAGCGGCGGCCGCGGTGGTCGATGAGGACGCTCTCGAAGACGTCGTCGAGGTCGTGGGTCTCGCCCGGCACGAACTGGAAGTACCACTCGAGCTCGCCGGTCGCCGGGTCGAGGGCAAGCACGCTGTTCGTGTAGAGGGCGTCGCCGTCGGTCTTGCGCGACACGCGGGCCCACGGCTTGGCCTGCGAGGTCGACCAGAAAGTGAGGTTCGTCTCCGGGTCGTAGCTCCCCGGAATCCAGGAGTCGGCGCCGGCCCGGAACGTCAGGGGCAGGTCGCCCCAGGTGTCGCCGCCCGGCTCGCCGGGGCGGGCGATGGTCGACGTGCGCCAGACCTCCTCGCCGGTCTCCGGGTCGTGCGCCGAGATGAAGCAGACGTCGTTCTTGTAGTTCTGGCAGCCGGTCATGCCGGCCACGATGCGGCCGGCGACGACGATGGGGCCGCTCGTGTAGCGATAGCCCAGCCGGTAGTCGGCGACGGTGTGGTCCCAGGCCACCTCGCCCGTGCGAGCGTCGAGCGCCACGATGTGGGCGTCGGACGTGTTGACGTAGATCTTGTCGCCGTAGATCGCGATCGAGCGGGTCCGCATGCCGGCCCCGACGGCCTCGAGCGCGTCGGCGGCCTCGAAGTCGCGGCCGTACTCCCAGAGCCGGTCGCCGGTGACGGCATCGACGGCCTGCACAACGTTGCGCGGGCTCGGGATGTACATCACCCCGTCGTAGACGAGCGGCGTCGGCTGGCTGAGGCCGCGGCCGATCGGCCAGCCCCAGACGAGCTGCAGCTCGTGGACGTTGCCGCGGTCGATCTGGTCCAGCGGGCTGTAGCCCCAGCCGTCGAGCGTCCGCCGCCAGTTCAGCCAGTCGGCGGGATCCGGTTCCTGCAGCATCGCGTCGGTGACCGGCTCGAAGTCCCGCTCCTGCGCCAGCGCCTGGGGCGTCATCCCCCCGAGGAAGATGAGGAGCGTCAGGCCGGCGCCCAGCCGCATCGCGAACCGCCGCGGCGCGCGCGCACCGGGGATGGTCGGCATCGTCATGGCTACCTCGTTCAATCCGCGCCTCCGACTATAGCGCGGACACGGCCTGCCTGGGCGGCGCTCGCAGGCGCGAACAGGGGAGCACGCCACCACCCTCGTGGGGCGGGGGGCCGTCGCCGGCGACGCTCAGAAGCGGAACAGGCGGTTGACCTTCACGACGAACGCGCGGTTGCGGAGGGCGAGCGAGCGGGTCGGGCGCAGCGGGTCGAGCTCCTGCTCCTCGGTGTAGACGACGAAGAGCTCGCTTCCGGGCGAATACTCCCAGCGCAGCCGCAGGTTGGTGCCGAGCGCCCGGGTGGTGGAGTTGTACTGGAACAGGCCGCTGGCGAACGTGCGCGGGGTGAACGTGTAGGTGACGCGCCCGCGCAGCAGGTCGGTGCGGAACGATCCGGCCGGCAGATCGATCCAGTTGAGCGAGAGGCTCGGCTCGACCGAGAGACGTGAGGAGAGGTCGACGCGCCCGCGGTTGAGATCCACCGACGTGAGGCGACCCCCGAAGTAGCCGCCGCTCGCCACCTCCACGCTTCCGGTCAGCGGCCGCTGCGGCCCGAGAATGTACGTCAGCCGCACGTCCCGGAAGTCGTAGCCGCCCACGGGGATCGCGAGGTCCGCGCCCGAGGGGGAGAACGGCGCGACCAGCAGCTCGTAGCTGTCGCTCAGCCGCACGCCGAACCGGTCGCTGTTCTCGAGCTCGGTCTGGAACGCGATCTGCGTCTGGCGCGTCTCGAGCCGCTCGGTGTCGGCCGCGAGGAAGTAGTCGAGACTCGCCTCGAGGACGAACTGGCGCACGGACTCGATCGACTGCGGCCGGGGGCTGAACCGGGCGGAGACCGACGTGCGGCGGAAGTTGTCGCGGCGAAGGAAGCCGACCTCGGGCGCGAAGTTCCGCTCGACCAGCAGGTGATCGAGCTCGAAGCCGTAGCGGTCGCCGCCGTAGTCCAGGCGGGCCTGGTAGCTGGCGTCGCGGCCGGCGCGGCCGGTGGTGCGCGTGCGCGCGTAGTAGCCGAGGAGGTTCAGGTCGTCGAAGAACGAGAAGCTGGCGTCGGCGCCGTAGGCCGCGTTGGACCCGACGCCGTCGAGCGAGCGGGTGCGGTGCGTCACGAGGGCGCCGACGCTGCTGCGCCGGAGGAGGTCGCGCTTGACGCGCAGCACCGTGAACGCGGTGTCGTCGGCCGACGTGGCGGTCTCGTCGTCGGTCCGGATGGCCAGAGCGCCGACGTCGAACGCCCCGACCTTGCCCGTCAGGCGTCCGCCGCCCAGAATCGGCACCACCCGGGAGCCGCTCAGGCCGATGCGTCGGCTGTAGAAGAGCGTCGGCGCGTCGCCTCCGCCGAACACGCTCTCCCGGCGCAGGCTGCGGGCGGTGCGGAAGCTCCCGCGCGCGAAGTCGAAAATGCCCCGGCCCTCCAGGAAGAACTCGCGCTTCTCCGGGAAGAACAGGTTGAAGCGGGTCAGGTTGACCTGCTGCTCGTCCACCTCCACCTGCGCGAAGTCGGTGTTGTAGGTGAAGTCGGCCGTGAGGTTCTCGGTGACGCCGTACTTCAGATCGACGCCGAACGCGCCGTCGCCGTCCCGGCGCTTCGGGGGCCGGGCACCGAGGTCCGTGGCCACGCCGCCGATGGCGTACGGCTTGATCTCGAGCGGAGTGCCGGCCGGCGGGGCTTCGAGGCCGACCAGCGTTCCCGCGGCGGATACCCGGAAGACGCCGCCGCGCCCGCCGAAGCCGGCGGCCGAGATGGGGATCAGCGTCAGGTAGGCCCACTCGTTCTTGCGGATGACGGTGCGCCGGAGCTGGATGCCCCACACCTGATCGCGGGTCGGCCGGTAGCGCAGCGACTTGAACGGCACGACCATCTCGATGGTCCAGCCGCCGTGGAATCGATCCGTCCGGACGTCCCACACCGGGTTCCAGTCGCGGTTCGGGTTCCCCTCGTTGGTGATCTGCTGATCGACGAAGCCGCCCAGCGGGTTCGCGTAGAAGAGCAGCGCGTTGCGCCGGTCGTAGAAGGTGTCGATGAGGAAGCCGAACAGGTCGTTGTTCAGCATGGTGCGCGAGTCGCGCTGCCGGTCGGTGGCCGCCCACTCGCTCGGCGGCGCGCTGTCCCAGCAGCGGCCGGCGACGTAGAAGTTCTCGTCGTCGAACATCACCCAGGCGTCGGTCCGCTCGGTGGCCGGGGCGCCCTCGTCCGGAAGCTGCTGGATGAAGTCCGAAACGGGCGCCACCTGGCGGTAGACCGGCTCGTCGAGCCGCCCGTCGACACGAAGTCCCGTCTGCAGGCGGATGGCGCGCACGGTCGCCCGTCCGCCGTCGCGGGTCACCACGGCCGGAGGGATCGGAGGCGGCGGGTCGTCGATGGGGAGGCCGGGCTCGGGCGCGGCGGCCGGTGCCGGCACGCCGGCCGTGCCCTGCGCCGTCGCTCGCGGCCAGCCGTCCGCGGTCTGGGCAGTCGCCGCCGTAGCGACGCCGAGCGCGGCAGCCGTGGTGGCGAGGCACGCGAAGGCGACGGCCGCCGGGGCTGCCCGAGCGCGGCGGCGCGGAGCGCACGGAAGCCGGGGATGTCGGACGGCCATGAGGTGGGAGACGGGATCGCGGCTGGCGCTTCCGCGGCGGTCGGCGCGCCCCTTCGGAAGCCCGCGGCGCGGCGCCCAGCGTATCAGAATCGCTGACGGCAACTCGGAGGCCGCGACCCTCGCGTCCTGCTCGCGTGACGTTGCGGAGTCGGGCCACGCTCGACGCGCCCCCGGATGGGGAACGGCGGTAACATGACCCGGCTGGCGAACCCGAAGGGAGACGGGTCGCGACCGGCGGCGTCCGGTTTCGCCAGTCAGAGTCGGTGAGACGATTCTGCACGGCCGGAGGTCATCCGGGGAGGAACAACCGATGCGCAGGAACCAGGGGCTCGCGGTAGCGACCACGGCGGCACTTGCCGCGATGCTGTTGTTCGGCGGGACGTCCATGTCGGAGGCACAGGACGGCGGCAGGCGCATCGACGCCCGCACGGTGCCCGTGCCGGCTGCCGCGAGTCAGGCGCTGCGGGAGTCGATCGCCGCTCCCGTGCCGGTCCCCGTGAGCGCTGACGGGGGCGGGCTGCCGGAGACGGACGACGAGTGGGCGGCGTTCGCCGCCGCCGCCGACGCCGCGGCGGGGCAGGGGGTGGATGCGGCCGCGGAGCAGCTCGGGCTCACGCTCGAACGCGGCGAGGTGGAGGGCGTGGCGGTGCATCGCGTCACGCCGAACGAGGTCGACCCGGCCCATGCCGACCACCTGTTCCTCTACGTGCACGGCGGCGGCTACGTGTTCGGCGGGGGCGACGCGAGCGTGCAGGAAGCGCTCTTCATCGCCAGCCGGGCTCGCATCCCCGTGCTCTCCATCGACTACCGCATGCCGCCGGCCCACCCCTTCCCGGCGGCGGTCGAGGACGTCGTCACCGTCTATCGCCACGTGCTGGCGCAGCGGCCGGCCCGCTCGCTGGCCCTGGGGGGCACGTCGGCCGGAGGAGGCCTGACGCTGGCCGCGGTGCATCGCTTCCTCGCGCTGGGGCTCGACGTCCCGGGTGCGTTGTACGCCGGCACGCCGTGGGCCGACCTCACCAAGACCAGCGACACGCTGTTCACCAACGAGGCGGTGGATCGCGTGCTCCTGACCTACGACGGGTTGCTCCGCGCCGCGGCGGAGCTCTACGCGGACGGCCACGACCTGAAGGACCCGCTGCTCTCCCCGGTATACGGGGACTTCGCCGGCTTCCCTCCGACGTACCTGGTGACGGGGACGCGGGACATGCTGCTCAGCGACACGGCGCGCACCCACCGCAAGCTCCGCGCGGCCGGCGCCGTCGCGGACCTCAACGTCTACGAGGGCGTGTCGCACGCCGACTACCTGCTGGTGCCGGAGTCGCCGGAGTCGCAGGAGGTCTACGCGGAGCTGAACGCGTTCCTGCTGCGGCACCTGGAGTAGGACGCTTCGTTTCGGCGAGCGGCGACATGATTCACGACCAGGAGTCCCGCGACACGCTCGTCCGTGCGCTGTCGGGAGAGGGCGCTCACGTCGAGGTGAAGACCGCCCTCGACGGTGTGACCTGGACGCGGGCAGGCGCCCGGCCGCACGGCATTCCCAAGTCGATCTTCCAGATCGTCAACCACCTGATCTTCTGGAACGCCTGGGTCGTGGATTGGCTCGACGGCGCGGATCCGCCGATTCCGCAGCAGGACTCGGACAGTTGGCCGGGTGCCGTGGGGCCAGCGAGCGCCGACGAGTGGGAGGCCGCGGCGGCGCGCCTGGGAGACCTCGCGGATGCGCTGGCGCAGCACGCTCGCGAAGACGACCTGCGGTCGACGCGCCTGTCGCTCGGCGCGCCGAAGAGTCGCGCGACGATGCTGCACACCATCGCCTCGCACAACAGCTATCACCTCGGCCAGATCGTGCTCGTCCGGCGGATCGTGGGTGCGTGGCCGCCCCCGGGCGGCGGGCTCACCTGGTAGGTCCGCGGTGCGTTGACCATGGCACTCGGTCGGCTCGACCACGGCCCCCGCCGGGCGGCCCCGCCGCACGTCCGGATGTGTCCATGAAGCCGAAGCTCGTTTCGCTGCAGTACGAGAAGCCCTCGCTCCCGGAGGTCGCCGCGCGGGCACGCAGCTTCTTCGAGAGGATGAACCGGCGCCGAACGGTTCGGGACTTCAGTCCGGAACGGGTGCCGGCCGGAGTGATCGAGGATCTGGTGCGCGCGGCGTCCACGGCTCCGTCGGGCGCGCACCGGCAGCCGTGGACGTTCGTGGCGGTGTCGGATCCGGACCTCAAGCGGCGCATCCGCATCGCCGCCGAGCGCGAGGAGCACGAGAACTACGGGGGGCGGATGCCGGACGAGTGGCTCCGCGCGCTGGAGCCGCTGGGCACGGACGAGCACAAGCCGTTCCTCGAGATCGCTCCCTGGCTGGTGGTCCTCTTCCGCCAGAACTACGGCGTGGGGCCGGACGGCGAGCACGTCCGCCACTACTACGTGTCCGAGTCGGTCGGCATCGCGGCCGGCCTGTTCCTGACCGCCGTGCACCAGGCGGGACTGGTGGCGCTGACGCACACGCCCAGCCCGATGGGATTCCTCCGGGAGATCCTGAACCGTCCGGACAACGAGACGGCGTGCCTGCTGATACCGGTGGGCTATCCCGCCTCCGGCGCGCGGGTACCGGACCTGCGCCGCAAGCCGCTCGAGGACGTCCTGCAGATTCTGCGGGAGCAGGCTCCGCCATGATGCCTGCGTGCGGGGCCGGAAGGGGCAGCCATCGCTCCTGCCCTGGGGTGATACGATGGCCGCGTTCTGTGTGGAATCGCGCGTCGCCACCGCGGCAGATCGGGTTCGACCGGCCTCTGCGCGTCGGGGCGGCAATCGGGAGAGAGACCAATGCGACCTGTCACCTTTTCCTTCGTCGTGTGCGTTGCCTTGACCATGGCCGTGGCTGTCCCGGACGGGGCGGCGCAATCGACGTCCGGTGCCGCCCTGCCGTCCGATCTCGGGGTCGTCGACTTTCCGACCTCCGGCCCCCCCGACGCCCAGGTCCACTTTCTTCGCGGCGCGGCGATGCTCCATAGCTTCGGCCTCGAGGATGCGGCCCTGGAGTTCCGTCAGGCCCAGGCCCTGGCTCCGGACTTCGCCATGGCCTACTGGGGCGAGGCGATGAGCTACAACCACCCCCTCCAGCGCTTCCAGGAGTGGGACCTGCCGCGGCAGGCGCTCGAGCGGCTGGGGCCGACCCGGGAGGCCCGGTTGGCCAAGGCCCCGACCGAGCGCGAGAAGGGATTCGTCCGCGCCGTGGACGCCCTGTTCTTCGCCGCGGGCGAGGAGACCGATCGCCGCGTCGCGTACGCGGACGAGATGGAGCGGCTTGCCGCCGCCCACCCCGACGATCACGAGGTGCAGGCGTTCTACGCGCTGGCGCTGTTGGCCACGTCGCGCGACTATGGCTACGAGCCGTATCGCACGAACGTGAAGGCGGGCGCCATCGCGCTGCGGGTGTTCGACGAGAATCCGGATCATCCGGGCGCCGCGCACTACATCATTCATGCCTTCGACGATCCGATTCACGCCGCGATCGCGCTGCCCGCGGCCAGGCGCTTCGCGGCAATCGCGCCCGGTGTCGTGCACGCGCTGCACATGCCGTCGCACATCTTCATCCAACTCGGGATGTGGGACGACGTCTCGTCGTCGAACGCCGCCTCGTATGCGGCGGCGCTCGAGATGTTCGAGCGGCAGGACACCTACGAATCGGGCACGCAGCGGTACTTCAATGCCCGGAATCTGACGCATGCGCTCGACTGGGGCCAGTACGGCGACCTGCAGCGCGGTGACTACGTCAAGGCGTGGCAGGCGGTCGAGAACGCCGAGATGGTCGTCGCCAATACCGAGGCGCCGATCGCCTTGCAGCGGGCAGCCAGCACCCGGCCGCGGTACGTGATCGAGACCGAGCAGTGGCAGGTCATCGAGGTGTCGCCGCATGCCGCGGCGGGGGGACACCTGGCGAACGGCATCAGCGCCGTGCGGACCGGCGACCTGGCGGCGGGCGCCGCGTCGGCCGCGGCGCTGGCCGCGCTGGACGGTGGCGTCGCGGCGATCGCGCATCACGAGGTCACGGCGCTCCTGCACGCCGCGCGGGGCGACGCGGACGCCGCGTCGGCCTCGATGGACAAGGCGATCGAGCTGGCCGAGTCGCGGGGCGCGCCGCGCGGCGCGCCGACCCCGCTCAAGCCGGCGCACGAGCTCTATGGCGAGATCCTGCTCGCGCTGGATCGGCCTGCCGAAGCCGTCGAGCAGTTCAAGCGCTCGCTGCGGCGCACGCCGAACCGGACGCTCTCGCTCCGCGGGCTCGCCCGCGCCGCGGTGGCCGCCGGCGATCCGGACACCGCGCGGGCGCAATACGCGCAGCTCGTGGCTCAGTGGCGAGGGGCGGAGGACGCGCCGACCGTCGAGGAAGCGCGGCAGTTCCTGAAGGACCACTAGGAGTCTGCGCCGTAGAACGGCGCGGACTCCTGAAGGATTGGGTTGGGCGCCGAGCGGAGGCCGCGGCGCGACCCGGCGGTCGCGGCGACGAACGGCGGGCTAGCGTCATCGGCCACAACAGGAGGAGCGATGCTCATGTTGCGCTCATCACCGCGGCCGTCGGATCACCGCTCGCGCGACGCAGCCGTCGCGCTCGCCGTCACAGGCCTCGTCGCCGGATTTCTCACGTGGGGGAGCGTCGGGGCCGCGCAGAGTCCCGAGCCCCTGGCGGGCACGGCGAGCCTGACCGGCACGGTGGAGGCGCTCCGGCCCTTCACCGCGGCGCGGGTCTACGCCCGCAACACCGACCGGCGGATCCTGTACATGGTCTACACGGCCGGCGGCCGGTTCAGGGCCGTCGGCCTCCTGCCGGGGAGCTACGAGGTCAACGTCCAGGCGCCGGGGCTCGTCTCGGACGTGCAGCATCTCGCCGTCGGCGCCGGCGACCATCCGCACATCACGGTGTCGCTGCGCGATGCCGACGGGCCGGACCGCTTTCCCAGTGCGGTGGATGCCCCGGCGCGCGATCTGACCCTGCAGAGCTACGACGAGATCTATCCGCCGGGACCCGGACG
>JAPOYG010000419.1 GCA_026706755.1 Acidobacteriota bacterium | reverse complement strand
CGACGACGACCCCGGCATGCTGAAGGTGGCCGACTTCGTCGAGCGGCACTGACGGTGTGCTCCGATGCCTCGGGTAGCGGCGCGGGACGAGGGCAACCGCCCGCGGCCGCATGGTCATGAGTGTTCGCAAGGAGGTGTGTTTGTGACTCACGTTCGTTTCCCCTTCGTCGCGACGGCCGTACTGGCCGTCTTCGTGCTGGCGGCAGGCGCCGCCGGCGCCCAGGGCTCCGCCGCCGAGCCTGCCGATGACGCCTGGGCCGCGCCGCGCACGCCGTTCGGCCACCCCGACCTGCAGGGCGTGTGGGCCAACAACAACGCCACGCCGCTGCAGCGCCCCGAGATCCTCGGCGACCGCGAGCGCCTCACCGACGAGGAGCTCGCCGCCATCCGGTCCCGCGCGGAGGAGCTCTTCGCCCTCGACGCCGACGATGCCGCCTTCGGCGACTCCGTCTTCACCGCGGCCCTGAACGAGGTGCAGAACTTCAGTTCGCGCGACACCGCCACCGGGAACTACAACCAGTTCTGGATGGTGGAGCGCGACTGGGACAACCGGACGTCGCTCATCGTCGATCCGCCGAACGGCCGGATTCCGGAGCGGACCGAGGCGGCCCGGATGCGTGCGGAAGCGGCATCCATGAAGCGGCAGCGGCACGCGGTCTGGACCGACGACCGCAGTCTCGGGGAGCGTTGCCAGAGCTTCGGCGCCCCGCGCCTGGGAGCCGGCTACAACAGCTACTACCAGCTCTTCCAGACGCCCGACCACGTCGTCATCCTGATGGAGATGGCGCACGACGCGCGGATCATCCCCCTCGACGGCCGCCCGCACCTGGGCGACGGGGTGCGGCAGTGGCTGGGCGACTCGCGCGGCTACTGGGACGGCGACACCCTCGTCGTCGAGACCCGCAACTACTCGCCCTACGCCAACACCATGGGCGCCGCCGAGCACCTCGAGGTGACCGAGCGCTTCACCCGCACCAGCGAGGACGTGCTGCAGTACGAGGTGACGCTCAACGACCCGACGACGTGGGTCAGCCCCTGGACCGCGATGATCCCGCTGCGGGCCAGCCAGGACGCGCTCTACGAGTACGCCTGCCACGAGGGCAACATCGGCATGGAGGGCATCCTCGCCGGTGCGCGCCGCAAGGAAGCCCAGGAGGCTGCCGCCGCCCGTTGACGGACGGTGACGGCACGGTAACCGAGGGCGCGCCGCCGCGAGGTCGGCGCGCCCTCGCCATGTACGGCGACCGCCTGGCCCAGGCGTCGGCCGCACCCTGGCCGCGGGCGCAGAGGGCCCGGCGGCGGCCTGGCGGGCCGTGATACGCTGCGGGGGATCAGAGGCTCCACAGTCCGAAGGAGAAACCGATGACGAACCTTCGTCCCGGTCCCGTACGGTGCGCGTCCGCCCTGCTGGCGGTCCTCCTGCTGCTACCGGTCGCGGCCGCCGGCCAGACCGCCTACGAAGTGCCGCGAACCGCCGCCGGACACCCGGATCTGCAGGGCATCTGGGGCAACAACAGCATCACGCCGCTGGAGCGTCCCGATTCGCTGGGCGACCGCGAGACCCTGACCGAGGAAGAGCTGGCGCAGGTCGAGGAGACCGCCAACCGCCTCTTCGGGCAGGACGCCGGCGACGCCGCGTTCGGCGATCAGTTCTTCAACGTGGCGCTCACCAACCCGGACGCGTTCACGTCCAGCGACGGCGGGACCGGCAACTACAACCAGTTCTGGCTGGTCGAGCGCGACTTCAACGACCGGACGTCGCTGATCGTCGACCCGCCGAACGGCAAGCTGCCGCCGACGACCTCGGCGGCGCGGATGGCGGCAGCGACTGCCGCGGCGGGACGCGGGCGCCCGGCCGCCTGGACCGTCGACCGCGGCCTGAGCGAGCGCTGCATCACCTTCGGCCTGCCGAACCTGCTGGCCGGCTACAACAGCTACTACCACATCCTCCAGACGGCCGACCACGTCGTCATCGAGCAGGAGCTGATCCACACGACGCGCATCATCCCGCTGGACGGGCGGCCGCATGTCGACGGCGACATTCGGCAGTGGCACGGCGACTCGCG
>JAPOYG010000363.1 GCA_026706755.1 Acidobacteriota bacterium | reverse complement strand
AGGGCCTTGCCGGCCGCGATGTCGCGGAGCAGGCGGCGCATGATCTTGCCGGAGCGCGTCTTCGGGAGGTCGGCCGTCCACAGGATCTCGTCCGGCTTGGCGATGGCGCCGATCTTCTTGGCCACGTGCTGGCGCAGTTCCTCGACCTTCGCGTCGGAAGCCTCGACGCCCTCCTTCAACGTGACGAAGGCGCAGACGGCCTGCCCCTTGATCTCGTGCGCCTTGCCGACGACGGCGGCCTCG
This sequence comes from Acidobacteriota bacterium, assembly GCA_026706755.1. Taxonomy (GTDB): domain Bacteria; phylum Acidobacteriota; class Vicinamibacteria; order Vicinamibacterales; family UBA8438; genus JAGWAJ01. Next base: position 1,830 of record JAPOYG010000363.1, on the reverse strand, counting down.
GCCACCTCCTGGTGGTCCACGAGGGCGCTCTCGACCTCCATCGTGCCGACGCGGTGGCCGGCGACGTTCAGGACGTCGTCGACGCGGCCGAGCAGCCAGAAGTAGCCGTCCTCGTCCACCTTGGCGCCGTCGCCGGTGACGTAGACGTCGCGGCCCCAGCGGTTCCAGTAGGTGGCCACGAAGCGGTCGTGGTCGCCGTAGATCGTGCGCAGCATCGAGGGCCAGGGGCGGGTCTGGACCAGGTAGCCCCCGCCCACCTTCACCGGCTCGCCGCTCTCGGTGACGATGGCGGGCTTGAGGCCGGGGAAGGGGCGTGACGCCGAGCCGGGCTTGAGCGGGGTGAGGCCGGGGAGCGGCGTGATCAGGATGCTGCCCGTCTCGGTCTGCCACCAGGTGTCGACGATGGGGCAGCGCTCGCCGCCGACGTGGTGGTAGTACCACATCCAGGCTTCCGGATTGATGGGCTCGCCGACGGAGCCGAGCAGGCGGAGCGAGCTCAGGTCGTGCTTCCGGACGTATTCCGGGCCCCATTTCATGAACGCGCGGATGGCGGTCGGAGCGGTGTAGAAGACGGTCACCTTGTGCCGCGCGCAGATGTCCCAGAAGCGGTCGCGGCCGGGGGTGTCGGGCGCGCCCTCGTACATCACGCAGGTGGCGCCGTTCAGCAGCGGCCCGTAGACCAGGTAGCTGTGTCCGGTGACCCACCCGATGTCGGCGCTGCACCAGTAGATGTCGTCCTCCTTCAAGTCGAAGACCCACTTGGCGGTGGCGTAGGTGCCGACCAGGTAGCCGCCGGTAGTGTGCGCGATCCCCTTCGGCTTGCCGGTGGTGCCGGAGGTGTAGAGCGTGAAGAGCAGGTCCTCGGCGTCGTTCTCCCGCGGCGGGCAGGTGTCGGAGACCTGCGCCATCAGCTCGTGGTACCAGTGGTCGCGGCCGGCGACGACGTTGAACGGCGTCTCCAGCCCCTCGCGCTTGACGAGCAGGACATTCTCGACGCTCGGGGAGCCGTCGAGCGCGTCGTCGGAGATCTGCTTGAGCGGCACGATGCCGCCGCGGCGGTACCCGCCGTCCGCGGTCACGAGCAGCTTCGCCTGCATGTCGTTGATCCGATCGCGCAACGACTCGGCACTGAAGCCGCCGAAGACGACGCTGTGCACGGCGCCGAGCCGCGCGCACGCGAGCAGCACGATCGGCAGCTCGGGGATCATCGGCAGGTAGACGGCGACGCGGTCCCCGTGGCCGACGCCCAGCTTCTGGAGGACGTTGGCGCACTTCTGCACCTCGACGTGCAGCTCGCCGTAGGTCAGGGTCTTCTGGTCGCCCGGCTCGCCCTCCCAGACGATGGCGCGCTTGTCGCGGCGCTGCCCGAGGGCGTGGCGATCGACGCAGTTGACGCTGGCGTTGATCTTGCCGCCGATGAACCACTTGGCGTCGGGCGGCTGCCAGTCGAGCACCTGATCCCAGGGCCGGCTCCAGTCGAGCTCCTTCGCGAAGTCGGACCAGAACCCTTCCGGGTCCGCGTCGGCGCGCTCGTAGATGCCGGGGTCGTTGATGTTGGCGTTCCTGCGGAACTCCTCCGGCGGCTCGAAGACGCGGTCCTCGGTCAGCAGCGCATCGAATCCATCGGTCGGCTTTTCGTCGGCCACAGCATCCTCCCCTTCGTCGGCGACGGAGCGGGTCCACCCGGGCGGGGGTGTGCGCACGGCGCAGCCGCTTCCGTCGGAGCGGCGTCGATCATAGCCGCTTCGTCGCGACGAGCAAGTTTCGCGTCTTGCCGTCGGCGGTCATCACGTAGTCCCAGAGCACGGCCTCGCGCTGGAAGCCGAGGCG
>JAPOYG010000418.1 GCA_026706755.1 Acidobacteriota bacterium | reverse complement strand
GGGGCGACCCGGCCGTCGACGACGACCTGAAGGCGTTCGGCAACTTCGGCTACACCCTGCCCGCCGGCGTGCAGGTGTACGGCCACACGAGCTACGCCCGCAAGAAGGTCGGCTACGGCGTCTTCTTCCGGAATCCGAACACGCGCCTCGGCGTGTTCAGCATCGACGGCGGCCGCACGCTGCTCGTCGGCGACGTGCTGGAGGCGAACGGCCTGGGCTCGGCCGACTGCCCGACGGTCGCCGTTGCCGACCACGTGCCCGACCCGATCGCTCTCCAGCAGGTGGCGGACGACCCGAACTGCTTCACGTTCCAGGAGCTGTTCCCGGGCGGCTTCGTCCCGCAGTCGCGGGGCACCGCGATCGACGCTTCGCTCGTCGGGGGGGTGCGGGCCGTCACGGCCGGCGGATTCAACTGGGACCTGAGCGCCTCGCTCGGGATGCACCGAGTCGATTCCTTCGTCCACGATACCATCAACGCGTCGCTCGGCCCGACGTCGCCGAGGGCGTTCGACGTCGGCCGGAACCACCAGCGGGACGTGAACGTGAACTTCGACGTGTCGTACGCGGTCACCGACCGGGTCAACGTCGCGGCCGGGGCGGAGTGGCGCGACGAGCAGTTCGGCCTGCGCGCGGGCGACCGCGCGGGGTGGACCATCGGCCCCTACGCGGCGCAGGGCTTCATGGGGGGCTCCAACGCCGTCTTCGCCTACAGCCCGCAGCAGGCGGGCACCTGGAGCCGCCACAACGTCGCGGCCTACGGGGACGTCGAGGTGACGGGGACGGACGGCGCGTGGGCAGTGGGCGCCGCGGCCCGCTTCGAGGACTTCGAGGACTTCGGATCGACGACGAACGGCAAGCTGTCGGGCCGGGTCGGCTTCGTGCGGGGCAGCGTGAGCACGGGGTTCCGGGCGCCGACCCCGGGCCAGCAGAACGGCGTCCACATCCAGAGCTGGTTCGACCCGACGGTCGGCGACCTGGTCAACAACGCCGTCATCCCGTCGATCTCGCCGGTGGCGCGACTGCGCGGCGGTCTGCCTCTCGGGCCGGAACGCTCGGTCAACTACACCGCGGGCGTGGTGTTCGGCGGCGGCCCGTTCACGCTCACGGCGGACTACTTCCGCATCGACGTGTCGGACCGGATCGGCATCACGAGCAACTTCGTGCTGACGCCGGCGGAGATCGCCGAGGTGGTGGCCGGGGGGTTCGAGGCAGCGAGGAGCGTGCGGAACTACCGCTTCTTCACCAACGCCTTCTCCACGACGTCGCACGGTGTCGACGTCGTCTCCACCTGGACGCCGCTCGCGCTGCGCGGGAACACCGTCGTCAGCGCCGTCTTCAACCACACCGACACGGAAGTGACCGACAACGCCAAGGGTCTGCTCGACGGGCGGCGGCTCGCGGAGTACGCCTACGCGTTGCCGCGCACCCGCTGGAACGCCGCCGTCACGCAACGCGTGGGGCGGGCGAGCGCGCTGGGCCGCGTCAGCTACTACGCCGGCTGGTACGACTACGACAGCGGACGCGGACAGGTCTTCGTTCCCTCCGGCGGTCTGGCGCAGGGCTTCTTCGACGGGCGGCCGATCGTCGACCTGGAGCTGAGCGTCCCGCTCGGGCGGGGAACGACGCTGGCCTTCGGGGCGCAGAACGTCCTGGATACCTACTCGCAGGTGTCGGTCATCGCGAATGCGGTCGGCGAGCAGTACAGCGAGTACACGCCCTGGGGCTTCAGCGGCGCCTACTACTACGTGCGCATCGGCTACGACTGGGGCGACTGAGCCGGCCGGTCGGCGTCCGCCGGTGCCTCTCCTGCTTCGAGAGCGCCAACCGGGGCAACTGAGCCCCGCGCCGCGGTTCGCGCCACCGGCCCCGCGAACCCCTCTCGCGACGGGGGCGGTGCGTTGCCGCTCTCCGACGGGGACGGGTCAGGTCGAGCGCCGGTCGACGGCGAGCACGCCGCAGAACAGGGCGACTCCCGCGACGTCGAAGATCGCGAGGTCGAGGCCCGCGATTGAGGCGGTGGGACCCGGAGCGAGCAGCAGCCCCGCCGCGCCGAAGATGGCGAGACGGAGGCCGAGCCCCA
>JAPOYG010000229.1 GCA_026706755.1 Acidobacteriota bacterium | reverse complement strand
GAGGCGCTCGAGAAGGCGCGCCTCGACCAGGAGATGCGGACGGCGGCCGACATCCAGCAGGCGCTGCTGCCGACGCGCCGCCGGACGGGAGACTTCTTCGCCGCGGCGGCGGAGACCCTGCCGTGCCGGGCGATCGGCGGAGACTTCTTCGACTATCTCGACCTCGGAGTGGGCAGGCTGGGCATCGTGCTCGGCGACGTGGCGGGCAAGGGACCGCCCGCCGCGCTGCTCAGCGCCTTCACGCAGGGGTCGCTCGGGGCGCAGGCGTCGGCGGCGCGCGAGGCGGGACCGGCGTCGATCCTGGCCGCGGTGAACACCGCGCTCGTCCGGCGCGGCATCTCCGGGCGCTTCGTCACGCTCTTCTTCGCCGTGCTGTCGCCGGACGGCCGCCTGACCTACTGCAATGCCGGGCACAATCCGCCGATGCTCGTCGGGGCGGCCGGCGCGGTGCGGCGACTCGAGGTCGGCGGGCTCGTCCTTGGGCTCTTCGAGGGCGTCGACTTCGAGGAGGCGACGGTCGACCTGGCGCCGGGGGACGTCCTCGTGGTCTTCAGCGACGGCGTGTCCGAGGCGATGAGCGCGGCGGGGGAGGAGTACGGCGACGACCGGCTGATCGCCAGCCTGACCGACGGCGTCGCCGCGGACGCCGAGTCGCGTCTCGCGCGGATCTTCGCCGAGGTCGAGCGGTTCACGGCCGGCGCGCCGCAGCATGACGACGTGACCGCGATGGTCGCGATCTACTCCGGCCCGGGTGCCCGGGAGTCGGCGCCGTAGATCGGCAGGCCGGGAGGCTGCGCCGAGAAGGGGCGCAGAGCCTGGGAGGTCGGCGAGCCGTCGGGCGACGTTCCTGGTGGCGGGGCGGTTCGTTCAGCGGGCGTCGACGGCGACGTAGTCCCGCTCGCCGGCGCCGGTGTAGATCTGCCGCGGCCGCGCTATCCGTTGCTCCTTGTCTTCCAGCATCTCCTGCCACTGCGCCACCCAGCCCGCGGTGCGGCCGATGGCGAACAGCACCGGGAACATGCCGGGGTCGAAGCCCATCGCCTCGTAGATCAGCCCGGAGTAGAAGTCGACGTTGGGGTAGAGCCGGCGGCCTACGAAGTAGTCGTCCTGGAGGGCGATGCGCTCGAGCTCGAGCGCCACGTCCAGCAGCGGATTGCGCCCCGTGACCTCGAAGACGCGGTGCGCCGTCTCCTTGATGACCGCGGCGCGCGGGTCGTACGACTTGTACACCCGGTGCCCGAAGCCCATGAGCCGCCGCTCGCCGGCCTTCACGCTCCGAATGAAGCCCGGTATCTGGTCGACGGAGCCGATCTCGGCGAGCATGCGGAGCACGGCCTCGTTGGCGCCCCCGTGGAGCGGGCCGTAGAGGGCGGCGGCCGCGCCGGCGAGCGCCGCGAACGGATCGGCCTGCGAGCTCCCGATGCCGCGCATGGCGCTCGTGCTGCAGTTCTGCTCGTGGTCCGCGTGCAGGATGAACAACACGTCGAGCGCGCGCTCGAGGACCGGGTCCGGCCGGTACTCCCGCTCGATGCCCCGGTAGAGCATGCTCAGGAAGTTGCCGGCGTAGCTCAGGTCGGGGTCGGGGGCGACGTGGGGGCGGCCGATGCTGTGGCGGTACGTACACGCGGCGATGGCGGGCACCTGCGCGATGAGGCGGACGATCTGCGTGCGGCGCGTGTCGGCGTCGAGCACGCGCTTCGCGTCGGGAAAGAACGTCGACAGCGCCCCGACCACGCTCAGGAAGACCCCCATCGGGTGCGCGTCGTGGCGGAAGGCCCCGACGAGCTTCCTGACGTTCTCATGGAGCTCGGCGTGCCGCCCGAGCTCCGCCGTCCACGCCTCGAGCTCCCCCTGTGCCGGCAACTCCCCGTGCAGCAGCAGCCACGCCGTCTCGACGAACGTGCTCCGCTCGGCCAGCTGCTCGATCGGGTAGCCCCGGTAGCGCAGGATCCCGTTGTCGCCGTCGATGAAGGTGATGCTGCTCCGGCAGTTGGCCGTGTTCAGGAAGGCGGGGTCGTACGACAGCATCCCGAACTCGTCCGCCTCCACCTTGATCTGGCGCAGGTCGATCGCCCGGATCGTGCCGTCCGTGATCGGGACGTCGTACTGCCTGCCGGTCCGGTTGTCGGTGATCGTCAACGTGTCGGCCATGCCGGTCGTTTCCTCGGGATTCCGGATTAGCGGTTGTCGTCCGGCGCGCCGTCGTCGGCCGGTCCGCCGTCGGGGACGGACGCGGCCTCCCCCGGAACGCGGTACCGGCCGTCCATCCAGTCGCGCAGGTCGAGGAGGCGGCAACGCTCGCTGCAGAACGGCCGCCAGGCATCAGCGACCGGACGGCGCCGGCAGTAGACGCACTGCCTCTCTCCGGCGGCGGCTGACGTCATCGGCCGTGGAGTGTTCTCGGGCCCGCTCGGCGACCCGGCCGCCGGGCGACCGTGCGGATCATAGATCGGTACGTCGCCGTGCGTCAGACGCCGGCCTGCGCGGAAGCGAACGCGGGGCTAGCGCCGCCAACCCGTCGCAGGCTCCGGGTCGGCCCCAGCCCCCACCGTCCCAGGAGCTTGCGCCGCGGCACGCACTCCGTTGGCGTTCTGCGGCGCAAGCTCCTGGCCGATGCGGCCGTCAGCGGGGGGCGCGCCGCGCCGGGCGGGACGGGCCCTCGCCGTTCCCGGCGGCCGGCCGGCGGCGCTGCCGGGAGGGGCGGAGCGATGCCCGGGTTGCGTCGGTGTCGACCTCGAAGCGGATGATCCGGCCGAGAATCGCTTCGAGCGGAGCGACGCTGCGCTGAGCCGCCCACAGCTCGAGCTCCGTGTCGCCCGCGGGCGTCAGCCGCAGCAGGTAGTCGCGCAGCCCCGGCACGATCTCGACCGAGCCGACGCTCTGCGCATGGCTGCGATCGAGCCCCTCCGCCAGGCGCAGCATCGCGGCCAGGGTACGCACCGTGCGGCGATGCCGCCCCGGGAGGCTGGCGTAGCCGCCGCGGGACTTCTTCGGCAGACCGCGCCGGTGGTGGCGCGCGACGAGCGCGATCGCCTCCACCTCCTCGGGCTCGAACCCCCGCAGGTCGCCGTTCTTGATCAGGTAGTAGGAGTGCTTGTGGTGGCGGCCGTAGCTGATGTGCACGCCGATGTCGTGCAGCAGGGCGGCGTGGTCCAGCCACTCGCGCTCGCGGGCGCCGAGCCCGTGCGCGGGCTGCGTCTGGTCGAAGAGCGAGAGCGACAGCCGGCGGACCTGCTCGGCGTGCTCGGAGGCGTAGTTGCACCGCTCGGCGAGCTCGACGACGCTGCGCCGCCGCACGTCGGGGAACTGCTCGACCTTGGCGATGTGGGCGCGGTTGCGGCTCAGGTAGTCGAGCGCCAGGCCCTCGCGGAGGGCCAGATCGCACAGCGTGAGCTCGACCGCCCCGATCTGCCTCAGGACGGTGTCGAGCAGTATCGATCCGGCCACCGCAAGGTCGGCGCGCCGCGGGTCGAGGCCGGGGAGGCGGAGTCGGCCGGGCAGGTCCAGGGCGCAGAGGTCGCGGCGCAGGCGCCGGATCTGCTTGGCGCTCACGCGGCGGCTGCGGAGGTCGTCGGAGCCGACGGCCCGTCCCTCGCCGACCGCGAGGCCCCCGAGGCTGAGGATCGTGCCCGACGTGCCGATGACCCGGTCGAAGCCGCGGCTGACGATCTTCTCCACCGTCGGCGCCATGGTCTCCGTGATGTGGGACACCATCTGGCGCTCGTCCCGGCGGCTGAGCGGGTCGGAGCGGATGTACTGCTCGGTCAGGCGGATGACGCCGAGCTTCAGGCTCTGCGCTACATCGGCGCGGGCCCCGGTGCCCTGCGTGAGCTCCACGCTGCCGCCCCCGACGTCGACCACGACCGCGGCGCCCCCCGAGACGTCGACCCCGTAGACGGCGGCACGGTGGATGAGGCGCGCCTCCTCGGTGCCGGAGATGACGCGGACCTGGATGCCGGTCCGCTGGCGGATGGCGCCCAGGAACTCGCGACCGTTGTCCGCTTCCCGGACGGCGCTCGTCGCCGCCGCGACGATCTCGTCGACGTCGTGGGATTCCGCCAGGCGCGTGAACTTGCCGAGTGCCTGGAGCGCCGCGAGCATCGCGGGTTCGGTGAGCGATCGACCCCCGAGGCCGCCGGAGCCGAGCCGGACCATCTCCTTCTCGCGGTCGATGATCTCGAACGAACGGTCCGCGCGCACCTGCACGATGATGACGTGGACCGAGTTGGTACCGATGTCGATGGCGGCGATGCGCATGCGGGGACCGGAGACGGAGGAGCCTCTCGCGCGCAGATTCCCAACGCGCCCGTCAGGGCGCGCTCGCGCCTCGATCTAAGCTATGGGGACGACTCGTTCCCGTCACGCATCGTAGCATGGCCTCTGCACACCCGTTGCGGCGACCCCTGGAGCATCAGGTGGCGGTCTTCGGCCGGCATGCGGCCGCCGCCCTCGCGGGCGAGGCCGACCCGTTGCACGACGCCCGCGTGGCGACGCGACGGCTGCGCGAGCTGCTCCCGCTCTGCGCCGGCGAGGTGCCGGGGCGCGCGGTGACGCGCGCGCGCCGTCGCGCGCGCCGGATCGGGCGCGCGTTCGGCGGGGTGCGCGAGATCGACGTCGCTCTCGAGCTGGTCGCGTCGATGCCGGACGAGAGTCTGCCCGCGGCCGGCGCCGGCCGGCTGCGCCATCACCTGACCGACGAACGTGCGCGCCGGCGCCGGCGCCTCCGCGCCAGGGTGAGCGGGGCCGAGCTCCGGAAGCTCCCGCGTGCGGTGTCGGAGCTGGTCGGGGCGCTCGACGCGCGCGCGGCGACCGGCGCCTGGGCGCACGCGCTCGCGGCCCGGACCCGGCGCCACGCGGCGCGCGTGCGGGGAGCGGTGGCCGAGGCGGGATCGCTCTACGTCTCCGAGCGTGTGCACGAGGTCCGGATCGCGGCCAAGAAGCTCCGCTACGCTCTGGAGATCGCCGGCGCGACGGCGGACATCGAGACGGCGGCGGCGACTTCCCGTCTCAAGGCCGCGCAGGACACGCTGGGCCGCCTGCACGACCGTGAGGTGCTGCAGGACCTCATCCGGGCGATGCCGATCCCGCACGGTCGCCCGCCGGAGTGGGCAGCGCAACTCGATCGCCTCCGTGCGGACCTGGCTGCCGACTGCTGCCGCCTGCACGCGGACTTCGTGGCGGCCCAGCCCGCGCTGCTCGAGCTGTGCGGGAGCGCGGAGGAGGTCGCCGCGCGGCTCGAGCCGGCATCCGGCGACGACGGCAACGAAGAACGGATGCTGAAGATGTCGCTGGAGGCGGAGCCGCCCCGGGAGGCGGTCGGAGGCGATCCGGAGCCCGCGGGGTAGCGGGGGTCAGCCGGTCCCGTGCAGGAGCCAGCCGGCGACCGCGCCCGCGAGAATCAGCCAGGTCGAGTTCGGCTTCCAGACCACCAGGATCGCCGCCGCGGAAGCCGCCACGCCCGCCGTCGCGGCATCCGTGATCGCGGCCTGCGCCAACTGCCACGTCACGGCGAGCATCAGCCCGAGGGACGCTGCGACCACGCCATCGAGCGCGCCGCCCATCAGGGTCGAGGCGCGGAGCTTCGGAATGATCGGCTGCGTGATGGCCACGAACACGAAGCCCGGCAGAAAGATGGCCACCGTGGCCAGCACCGCGCCCGGCACCCCGCCGAGGAGGTAGCCGATGAACGTCGCCGTGGTGAACACGGGGCCCGGCGTGACCTGTCCGACGGTCACCGCGTCGATCAACTGCTGGTCGGTCAGCCAGCCCCAGCGCTCTGTGAGGTCCGCGCGCAGGAACGCGAGCAGCACGTAGCCGCTGCCGAAGAGGACCGACCCCACCTTCAGGAAGAAGAGCCCCAGCCGGGCCAGGGTGACCGGCACGGCCGCGGCGGCGGCCGTCGCCGCGCCGGCGGCGTGCAGGCAGGCACCGCCGGCCGCAACGGCGACCGCCCAGGCGGCCGCGGCGGCCCCGCCGTTCGGACGGCCGCTTCCCAGCGACCGGACACCGGCGACGGCCAGGCCGGCCGCCGCGCCGCCACCGAGCAGCAGGAGCTCGTTGACGCCGCCGATCGACAGCACGGCGGCCGCCGCGCCCAGCAGCGCGGGCGCCATGCCCGTCACCGCGGCCCGGCCCAGCTTGAGCAGGGCCTGCACCACGATGGCGATGATCACGGGCGCGATCCCGTAGGCGAGCCATGCCGCCTGCGGCGTCTCGCCGTAGCGCGCGTAGGCCCAGGCGATGGGCAGCACGATGAGCGCGGCGGGCAGGATGAAGCAGATGCCGGCCAGCGCGAGCCCGGCGATCCCCGCGCGGCGGTAACCGAGGTGGATCGCCATCTCGGTCGAATTCGGGCCCGGAATGAGGTTGGTGGCGGCCAGCAGGTCCAGGAACTCGGCGTCGGTCAGCCACTTCCGCCGGTCCACGACCTCGTCGCGCATCATCGCGATGTGGGCCGCGGGTCCGCCGAACGCGGTGACGCCGAGCCGCAGGAAGAGGATGGCGAGATCCGCCAGCGGGGCGCGCGTCGTCACGCGCGTAATGCTACACGCGCGGCCGGGCGACGTTGCCGTGGGGTGACGGGATGTTGACGGTGGCGTTGACCGGGGTCGTCTTCGGGCTGGCGGCGGGCGTCACCCCCGGGCCGCTTCTGACGCTCGTCGTGACCGAGTCGCTCCGCGGGGGAGTGGGGGCCGGGATGCGGGTGGCGGCGGCGCCGCTGCTGACCGACGGGCCGATCGTCCTGGTGTCGATCGTGCTCCTGACTCGTGTGGACGGGACCGCCGTGCTGGGGGCGCTGGCGCTCGTCGGCGCGGTGCTCCTGGCCTACCTCGCCTGGGACGGCCTGACGGTGGCCGCGCCGGAGGCCGTCGCCGCGCCCGGGCCGCGCGGCTCCGCGCTCGCCAAGGGCGCGGCCGTGAACCTGCTGAACCCGCATCCCTACCTCTTCTGGCTGGGCATCGGCGGTCCGACGCTCCTCGCGGCGTGGGAGGAGGGCCCGGCGCCGGCCGTCGCCTTCCTCGCCGCGATGTACGGCTGCCTCGTCGGCTCGAAGCTGGTGGTGGCGTGGGGCGTGGGGAAGGGGCGGCGGCTGCTCCAGAGCCGCGGCTACGTGTATCTCGTCCGCGCGCTCGGCCTCGCCCTCGGCGTCTTTGCCGTGCGCTTCGCCCGTGACGGCCTCGAGCACCTCGGCGTGCTCTGAGCGAGCCCCGGGGACGAACGCGTCAGACGGCCAGCACCCGCTCCACGGTCCAGTACAGCCCCACGGCGGCGATGCCGAGCGACAGCGGGACGACGACCCGGCGGCGGTACCACGCCCGGCCGCGGACCGCGGCGACGGCGGCGAAGGCCGCCCCGATGACCGTGAGCTGCCCGGCCTCGACTCCGACGTTGAACGTGACGAGGGCCGTCACAAGCTCCCCGCGCGGCAGCCCGAGGTCGGCCAGCACGCCGGCGAACCCCATGCCGTGCAGCAGGCCGAAGGCGAAGACGAGCACGATGCGCGACGGCTTCAGGTCGGCGGTAAGCAGGTTCTCGACCGCCACGTAGGCGATGGACAGCGCGATGAGCGGCTCGACTACGACTGGTGGGAGCGCGAAGACCCCGTAGATGGTCAGGGCCAGGGTGATCGTGTGGGCGACGGTGAACGCCGTCACCTGGAACAGGAGCGGCCGGAGCTTCGTGCTCAGCAGGAACAGCCCGAGGACGAAGAGGATGTGGTCGAGCCCCTTGGGGAGGATGTGGGTGTAGCCGAGGCCGAGGTACTGGACGGTCACCTGCAGGGGCGTCAGCGGGACGAGATCGGCGACGGCGAGCGCGGGGCTGAGCTGGGACGGCTGCAGCCAACGGGTCGCCGGCGCGCCGGCGGCGCGCGTGACGGTCATCGGGTACTCGTCGACGATCCGGTCGTAGCCGAACTGGAACGTGGCCGCGCCGGCGGGAACCGTCCCGGTGAGCCGGATGAGCCCCGGCTCCGCCAGCCCCCACGGCCCCGAGCGAGCCTCCGTGGGCGGCGGCACGTACGTCACGCCGTCCGGCGGGACCGCCGCCCCGTCGAACACGACGGTCATGCCGGTCGCGAAGGCCGGCACGAGCGCCGCGAGCTGCCGGTTCCGCGCCGCGACCGTGGGCAGATCGGCGGCGGTGGCGGCCGGGTGGACCTGCAGCCAGAGCCAGTCGGCGTCGTTGAGGACGTCGACCCGGTAGGTGTCGTCCGCCTCGAACACGACGAGCACGTGGGTGTTCTCGACGTCGTGGGCGGCAGCCGTCGCGGGGGCCAGGAGCGCAAGGACGGTCGGGAGGGCCACGAGCGCCCAGCGCGTCCAGCGCGCCCGGGCGGGACCGATCGCGCCAGACGTCGCGCACGTCGCCTCGCGGCGCGCACCGCGCGCACGAGCGGCCCGAGGCGGCGCCCGCCGCGGCCGGAGCTGGCCGGACCTCATGGGCAGGGATTGTAGCCGCGGGCCGCCGGATCGGCCTCTGGGTATGATCGACGAGAGTCGGGACGTATCGGGAGCGCCCTTGCGTTCCGCACCCTCCCGACCGAGCCAGGAGGTGGCTGTTGCGGAAGATCCTCGCCCTCTCGTTCGTCGTCGCTCTCTGCGCCGCACCGGCGGCGGCGCAGGGGCCGCTCCCCGACGTGGACCGCTTCGGCCCGCAGGTGGGGGAGGCGGTGCCCGACTTCGCCCTCGCCGACCAGCAGGGCGAGCAGCGCGATCTCGCATCGCTGGCCGGACCGAACGGCACGATGCTCGTCTTCAGCCGTTCGGCCGACTGGTGACCGTTCTGCAAGACGCAGCTCGTGGAGCTGCAAAGCCGCTACGCCGACCTGCAGGCGCGGGGCCTCGGCCTCGCCGTCATCACCTATGACTCCACCGACACCCTGGCGGGCTTCGCGGCTGCGCGGGGCATCGAGTACCCCCTTCTCTCCGATGCCGGGTCGGCGACCATCCGGGCCTACGACCTGCTGAACCGCGAGCTCGACCCGGCCCGCGCCCCGGCGGAGCAGCGGGAGATGATGCAGCGGTTGTTCGGGGTGCCGTACCCCGGCACGTTCCTGCTCGACGCGGACGGCCGCGTGCGCGAGCGCTACTTCGAGCCGGCCTATCAGGAACGCTTCACCGTCTCGAGCATCGCGGTGCGCCTGGGCGACCCGCTGGAGGGGACGGAGCGGGATGCGGTGCGGATGGAGACCGACCACCTCACCGCAGAGGCCTGGACGACCGACGCCGTGGTCGCCCCCGGCAACCGGTTCTCGCTCGTCGTGGACGTCACGCCGAAGCCGGACATGCACGTCTACGCGCCGGGCGGTCACACCTACCAGGTGATCCGCCTGCGCATCGACGAGCCGGAGTTCCTGCAGGCGCACGACGTCGCCTACCCGGCCTCGGAGATCTACCACTTCGAGCCGCTCGACGAGCGGGTGGAGGTCTACCAGTCGCCGTTCCGCCTCCTGCAGGAGGTGACGATCCCCATGAGCCGGGAGATCGCCGGTCAGGCCGCCGAGCCGGACGGGACGGTGACGATCGAGGGCGCGCTGGAGTACCAGGCCTGCGACCACGAGGTGTGCTACCTCCCGGTCGAGGTGCCGCTCACCTGGACGCTCGCCTGGCGCCCGCTGCTGTTCCAGTAGCCCCGCCCTGCGTTCCGGAGCCCGCGCGCCCTCCGTCGTCGGCGCGCGGGCTCGGCACTCTCCGAGGTGGGGGCCGACCGACGCGCCGATCCCTTGACCGCTCTCGGCGCCGACACCTCAGATGAACGTCCGATCCAGGGCCTGTATGAACGCTATGCCAGGCACGACCTTGCGGCTGAGCCGGTCGTCGTTGGTGATGAAGAGGTCCGTTCCGCCCGCCGCCGCGCACGCCAGTTGAATCGCGTCGGGTGCCCGGATCGATCGGTCGCTTCGAATCGCGGCGAAGCGGAGCGCGGCCTGGGCATCGAACGCCAGCAGCGTGACGCCGTCGTGCATCGCCTTCGCGTAGCGATCCCGCAGGTCGTCGTCTCTCACCTCGACCGGCTTGACGAGCAGTTCACCGAGCGTCAGCGTCGACGTCAGCAATTCGTCGCCACGTTCGAGCATCCGCCGCCGCAGGGCAACGACGGATTCGGCGCGGGCGCCCGCCCCCTCGACCAGGTACACGAACAGGTTCGTGTCCCAGAACACCCGGCTCACGACCAGCCCTCGCGGAGCCGCGCGACGTAGGCGTCGGCCCCTTCCTCCGCCCAGAGCTCCCGGCCGACTCCCCGCAGCCCCAGGATGGGGTCGGGGCGCCGGTCAGCGCCACCGGCCGCGTACACCGTGAGATACCAGTCGATCAGGGGACGATACGCCAACGGGAGCCGATCTCTCTCGGGAAGGCTCCTGCCGCGCCGGTCCGGATGGCGCGGGTCGCCGGGCCTGAAGAGACGTCGCCGTCCGGGGGCGGTCTCGAACAGCAGGCAGTGCTTGCCGGGCTGCGGTGGCTTCTGCGCGACGGCGTGGGAGGAGATGTGATGCCCGACACCGGGACGCAGGGGTGCGGGGCCGGCGATCCGTTCGGCCCGTTGGACGATCTCCTTCTTGGTGAAGTCCTCCCGGTCGGGATGCTCCCTGTGCAGCAGCGCCGTGGCGATCCAGGCTTCGTCGGCGACTGTCAGCTTTTTGGTCATGGCCCCTCCCAAACGCGCTTCGTGTGGCCCAGCAATCTATCATGACTCTGTAGAACTGTCATGGGTATCTTGACATGCGATGCTGGATCCGGGGATTCCACCGCGCAGAGGTGGCGATGGGCGGACGTTCCCCGAAACGGCGGAAGCACCGCCGGATGCAGGGCGGCGACGGCTCGCGGAGTGCGTCCTGCGTCGAGATGGCCAAGGCTCGGGCGGCTGCGGGGGGCGAGGACTCGAGACGTGAAGGTCGCCAGGGGCGCGGGTCAGAGATCCCGAACGCCCCGGCGCACCAGGAAGACGGCGGCGACCGCCATCAGGAGCACGCCGTTCGCCGCGATGACCGTCGGCACCGGCAGGAACGTCGTGACGTAGCCGCCCGCGAGGCTTCCGAGTGGCATGCCGCCGCGGAAGGCCATCAGATAGATGCTCATGACGCGGCCGCGCAACTCGTCCGGCACGGCGAGCTGCACGAGCGATGCGGTCAGCGAGAAGGCCATCAGGAGCGCGCCCCCGCCGAGGCAGAGGAGCACGTAGCTGAACGCCGTCACCGGCAGCACGGCGAACGCCGCAACCAAGGCGCCGTAGGCGACCAGCGTCAGGAGCAGCGTGCGGCCCATGCCGCGGAACGTGCCGAGCCAGGCAACCACCAGCGCGCCGCCCACCGCGCCCACCCCGACCGCGGTCATCAGACGGCTCAGGTGATCCGGGTCCGCCGCGAACACCGGCAGGAACGTCCGCAGCGGGAGCCCCAGCGTCGTCGTCGCCAGCGCCAGCACCGTCAGGGCCAGCAGCGACTCGCCGTGCCGCACGTAGGACAGCCCGCCGCCGAGCTCGACCAGCAGCGGCCGCCGATCGCCGGTGGCGGGGCGGGCCACCCCCTGCAACAGCGTGAGCACCACGATGACGACGAGGAACGAGGCGCTGTTCAATCCGAAGCAGGCGGCGAGCCCGAGCGTCGCGAAGACCACGCCCCCCAGGAACGGACCGACGGCCTGGGCCAGGTTGTGCTGAATGGAGTTCAGTGCGATTGCGTTCGGGAGGGTCCGGCGCGGGACGAGTGCCGGCACGATCGACTGGAACGCAGGCCCGCCGAATGCCTGGGCGAGCCCCGTCAGGAACGACAGCACCAGGATCCAGGGCAGGCGGACCGCGTCGAGGACGACCAGGGCCGTCAGCGTGACCGCGCAGGCCATCTGCAGCGCCTGCGATCCCATCAGCAGGTGGCGCCGGTCGTAGCGGTCGGCAACGACGCCGCCGATCAGCGTGAAGAGCAGCAGCGGCAGGGCCCCCAGGAACATGTCGAGGCCGAGGTAGAAGGCCGAGCCGGTGAGGTCGAAGACGAGCCACTGCTGCGCGAAGCGCTGCATCCAGGTGCCGACGGCCGACGTGAAGGCGGCGGTCCAGAGGTTGCGGTAGCGCGCGAACGTGAACGCCTCGCCGATTCGGAAGAACGCAGCGGCGACGACGCCGGCGGGTGCGCGGGGCTCGTCGTCGGCGGGCGACGCCCCAGCTGCCTCGCCCGCGGCGGCGCCGGAGCCGTCTACCGGTGCGGCCACGCGATGTACAACCCTTCGCCCAGGAAGATGATGCTGACCCAGAGGCCTTGGGAGAGACGGTGGAAGAGGAACGGCGCCAGCGCCGCGAACGGCGTCCAGATGATCGCCTGCTGGCTCGTCGTGAGCGACGTGAGGGCGCGCGTGAGAAAGACGCCGAGGACGACGGCGCCGAGCGTCAGGCCGAGGTTGATGTAGACCGCCCCGAACCACTGGCCCGGCTCGCGCTCGAAGCGCTCGCCACAGGCGGAGCAGCGCACGTGCATGTGGAACGCGGACCGGAAGAGCCGGCCGTAGCCGCAGCACGGGCACCGCAGCCGGAGCCCGCGCCACAGGATGTCGGCGGCTTCCCGCAGCACCCTCCGAGAATATACGAACCGCGCGCGGAGCGACCGGATCAGAGCTCGAAGCGCTTCCCGGCGAGCGGCTCGTTGAGGAAGGTGATGAGCGGGCTCAGGTTGCGGAAGAGGCGCAGGAGGGAGCTGTAGAAGCGCGGGCGGGTGGCGAACTCCGGCGGGCGGTTGCACCCGGCCAGGAACTGCTTGTGGCGCAGGTATTCGGCGGCCGGATGGTCGGAGGCGAAGCCGCGCGGGACGCGCTTGAGCTGCTCGCCGCCGAGCTCGCCGAAGCTGCGACGGAACCCCGGCGCGGCCAGGATGGCCGCGAGGCGGCCGGGGTCGGCGGCGATGTGCTCGCGCAGGCGCTGCAGGTGCTGCGGTGTCGGGGCGTAGACCCCGCCGCCGATCATGACGTGGTCCCCGGAGACGTGAACGTACAGGCCCGCCCCCTCGTGGCGCCCGCCGCCCCGCAGCGGAAAGATGGCCGCGACCCACGTCTTGTAGGGCGACTTGTCGGCCGAGAACCGGGTGTCGCGGTGGATGCGGTACATCGAGGTCCGGGTCGAGGCCACGAGGTCGGGCGCGAACGCCGGCAGGTCGGTCGCGAGCTGCTCGATGACGGCGAGCATCGGGGCCCGCACGTGCGCCTCGTACGTCTCGCGGTGCTCGCGGAACCAGTCCCGGTCGTTGTGCAGCTTGAGCTCGCGCAGGAACGTCAGGGTTTCGGCCGAGAACTTCGGGGCGGGCACGACGGGGCGGAGTATAGACCAGCCGCGGGGACCCCGAGGTCGGCCGCTTCCCGCGTCAGGGTGGGGCGATCAGGCGGACGCGCGGCGCCAGCGACCAGTCGAAGCGGTCGAGCCCGTGCGGCCCCAGGCGCTCGACCTCGGCCCGCATCCGCCCCGCCTGCGCCAGCAGATCCGCGACGTCGACCGACTGGCAGCGCGGCGCGAACGGCCGCAGGTAGGCGGGTCCCCGGGTGAGCATGTGCATCGCGCCGTGGTGGTTCCGGCGCCGGATCTGGTAGGCCGCCACCCCGATCTGCAGGATGCCCTGGTAGAGCCTGCGCACGGCGCGCGTCTCGGCGCGCCAGAGGTCCTCCAGCGTCTCGTGCTGCTCGAAGAACTCTCCGCGATTGAACTGATCGATACCGCGCAGCAGGAGCGCCGGAGGGGGCTCCGAGCACCAGTCCGACATCGGGCGCGAGTATAGCCGCCGCAGCCCGGCCGCCTCCCGATTGACCAAGACGGGTGCGCATGACTCGTGTCGTGACCCGGACAGTCTCGCCGCGGCCGGCGGGAACGCGACGAGCCGAGAGATCCTGCCAGGAGTCCGAGGTGCCAATCACCTGACGGGAGCGCGGCCCCGCGGTTTCGATCCGGTGGTGGAAGCCGTGGCGCCGCCGCCGCAGGCATCCCTGAGCACCTCATGCTCTTGCGCCTCGAGTCGGCGCCGGTACTGGACCGTGGAGCGCGCCTGGCTCTAGACGGGGCCCGACGCTCCCGGGATCCGGCCGCCCGGCAACGGAACGGGGACGGGGCGGTCCGTCAACCAGGCCGCGATCAGGCCATTCACGGTCTCCGGCGCCTCCTGCTGCACCCAGTGGGAGATGCCGGGGAGCGTCCTGAGGACCAGGTGCGGAACGAACGCGCGGGTGCCCCGCAGCAGCTCCCGGCCGAGGGCGAAGTCGTCCTCGCCCCAGATCATCAGCGTCGGGATCTCGATCGGCTTCCGGAGCGCGGCCACTGCTTCGGCCGGCGGGCCCGCGAGCGGCAGGGCCCGGTAGTAGTCGATCATCGCCTTCATCGCGCCCGGGCGCGCCGCCGCGTCGCGGTAGACGCCGAGCACCGCGGGCGGGAAGCGGGACCGGTCCGACGCGGTGGCGGCCATCGCCTCCGCGGCCAGCCAGCCGTGGCCGGCCGCGAGCAACCGTTCGGGCATCCAGGGGACCCGGAACGCGGCGATGTACCAGGACCGGAGCCGCTGGCGCCAGCCGGCGAGCCCGTCGAGAAAGCAGGCGGGATGCGGCATGTTCAGGACGATCAGGCGCTCGAGGCGCTGCGGGTGCCGAAGGGCGGCGTGCCAGGCGATGGCCCCGCCCCAGTCGTGTCCGATCAACAGGGCCTGCCGAGCGCCCGCGGCGTCGATCAGCCCGGCGACATCGGCCACCAGGTGCGGCAGCGCGTAGTCGGCAGCCGAGGCGGGTCGCGACGTTCGGCCGTAACCCCTGAGGTTCGGCGCCCAGGCCTGGTAGCCGAGCCGCGCGAGCAGCGGGAGCTGGTGGCGCCACGAGAACGCCAGCTCCGGGAAGCCGTGCAGGCAGAGCGCGAGACGGTCTCCCTCCCCGCACGTATCGACCTCGAAGGTCAGCCCGTTGGCGGGGACCGCGTGCGTCTCGATGCGGCGGCTCATGGTAGGCTGCCGCGACGATGGCAGGGCCTTCGGGCGGAGCCGACCGCGCCGCGACCCCGCACCTCCTCTATCTGCACGGTTTCGCGTCGTCTCCGGCTTCGTCCAAGGCGGGGCTGTTCCGCGACCGGCTCGCCGCGCACGGCCGGGAGTTGCTCTGTCCGGACCTCAACGGGCCGGATTTCTCCACGCTCACCACGACCCGCATGGTCGCGCAGGTCGCCGCGACCGTGGCCGGCCTGCCTCCGGGCCCGGTCGTGCTGGTCGGATCGAGCCTCGGCGCGTTCGTCGCCCTGCACGTCGCCGAGGCGGCGACGGCCGGACCGCACCCGGTGGAGCGGCTCGTCCTGCTGGCGCCGGCGCTCGACTTCGGGCGCCGGCCGGTCGGCGACCTCGGCGCGGAGGGGATGGCCCGCTGGCGCGACGAAGGATGGTGGGAGACGACGCACCACGCCTCCGGCGAACGGTGCCGCGTGCACTACGAGCTGTTCCGGGACGCGCAGCGGTACGACTCGTTCGCCGTGCGGCGCACGTTGCCGATGCTGATCCTGCAGGGCAGCCGCGACGACGTCGTCGATCCCGCCATGGTGGCCCGGTTCGCGGCGGCGCGGCCTCACGTCAGGCTGATCGTGCTCGACGACGACCATCGGCTGGCCGCGGCACCGGAGGCCCTGTGGTCCGCCGTCGCCCCCTTCCTGGGGCTGCCCGAGCGGCGCCCGGTCGCCGCGGGGTGAGGCCGGCGATCGGTCCCAACCGTCCGGACCCTCTCGTGGGCCGGCGAGGCCGGGCGCTTCGCACCTTGCCTCCGGTCGACGGCCGGGCCGGGATCGAGCCGGGTCCGCATCGCTCGCAGCATGTTCAGCATCGCGGCGCGCCCTTCCCGATTGACGATCGGCGCGACCATCCAGCGCATCAGGAACGGAATGGAGCGGCTGAGGGTGACGATCTCGCACTCCATCAGCACGCCCTCGGCAACCTGCTGGTAGCGCCAGTAGACGTTCAGCCGCCACAGGAAGCCCCGGTCGTTCCCTACCGGCTTCTCGCGTTCCTCGGGCGTCCCGAAGCCCTCCAGCTCCGCGATCCGCAGGGAGCGGCTCCGGCTCCAGGCGCGGCCGCCGCCGGGGCGGACGTACTCCACCTCATGCTCGGTGTTGTACTGCATGTTCACCACCGACCTGCGGTTCAGCTTGAGGAACGTCCGCAGCCGATTGCCCTCGCGCCACAGGACGGCCGACTCGACGACGTCGCTCTGGAGCTCCTCCGCGGGCATCGTGTGCTGGAGGCTGTCGACGACGTGGTCGACGGTCGCGTTCGGCACCAGGATGGCGCCCCGCCAGTGGTGAATCCGGCCCTTGGGCACGTCGAGCTTCTCGCCCCGCAGGTCCCGCGTGTCCATGCGATCGATGACCGGCTCGTCGGCCAGCAGGGCGGCGCGCAACCGCTGCGCGTCGGGAAGGAAGTCCTGGACGAGGAACCGGTCGCCGTCCTCGATTTCTGCGGCGATGCGCCGCTCGGTGGCGGCGACGTAGCGCTTCCACGCCTCGATCGTCTCCTTCTGGAGCTCCGCCCCGCGAAGGCCCGCGGCGCTCCCGGCCACGAGGCCGACGACGAGCACCAGCCGAGGCACGGGCGATTCCCGGGCGGCAGAAGGGAAGGCAACGGGCATGGGCCGGATCGGTCTCCCCACCATGGTCGCACACGCGGCGGACGAGGCACAGGGCGGGAGGAGGCGTCGGGCGACGCATGGGCTAGGATGCGGACGGACAGCGGACGGCGAGGCTGACGACACCATCAGGGGAGCGTCGTGCACGTATCGATCGTCATCCCCGTGCTCAGGGACTCCGCGCAGCTCGAGGGGTTGCTGGCGGCGCTGGCCGGGAAGGCGGACGACGCCACGGTCGAGATCGTCGTGGCCAACGGCGACCCCCGGGACGGCGCGCTTGCACGCCTGAAGGCGCTCCATCCGGCGGTGCGCTGGGTCGCCAGCCCGCCGGGGCGCGGCGGCCAGATGAACGCGGGCGCCGCCGCGGCGTCGGGACGCTGGCTGCTGTTCCTGCACGCCGACACGCGGCTCGACGAGCGGTGGCTCGACGCGCTGCGGCAGGCGGAGTCGTGCGGCGCGGTGGGCGGGGCATTCCGCTTCACGCTCGATTCGCGCCGCCCCGCGGCGCGGCTGATCGAGTGGGGGGTGGCCTGGCGGACACGGTGGCTGGGCCTGCCCTACGGCGACCAGGGCCTGTTCGTGCGCCGCGACGTGTTCGAGGCGCTGGGCGGCTACCGGCCGTTCCCGCTGATGGAGGACGTAGACCTCGTGCGGCGGCTGCGCCGGCGCGGGAGGCTTCGGCTGTCCCCGCTCCCCATCCGTACCTCGGCGCGGCGCTGGGAGCGCGATGGCTGGCTGCGTCGCAGCTTGCGGAACCTGGTG
Organism: Acidobacteriota bacterium; assembly: GCA_026706755.1. Lineage (GTDB taxonomy): Bacteria > Acidobacteriota > Vicinamibacteria > Vicinamibacterales > UBA8438 > JAGWAJ01. Next base: position 3,142 of record JAPOYG010000229.1, on the reverse strand, counting down.
CTGGTCGCCCTGTACTTCGGCGGCGTGCCGCCCCAGCGACTGGCGCGCCGGTACGGTTCCTCGTCCGAGCCGCCGCCGGCCGCGGCGCGGTCCCGCGAGCGTTCCTCGCGGGCACGTCACGGCCGGGCGGATACCGCATGACGGAGCGCACGGGCGCCTTCCTGCCGCTGCTGGCGTGCGGTATCGCGCTGGCCGGCGCTCTCGCGGCGGCGAGCCGCCTCGAGGCACGGGAGGAAGCGGGTCTCTTCGTCTCCCTGATGATCGTGGCGGCCGGCGCGTACGTCGGCGCCCTCGCGATCGTGCGCCGCAGTCCGCCGGCCGGAGGAGGCTCCCTCGCGGCGTGCGTCGCCATCGGCGTGGCCGCCCGCATCGTGGTGGCCGGCGGGGCACCGCTCGTCTCCGACGACGTGTACCGCTACATCTGGGACGGCCGCGTCCAGCAGTTCGGTCTGAGCCCCTACGAGGCCGTGCCGGAGGATCCGGCCCTGGCCGGCCTGCACACCGCGGCCACGCGGCGAATCGACCCGACCAGTGCCGTCCTGCCATCGATCTACCCTCCGCTGGCTCAGCGTTTCTTCCTGGCCGTGACCGCGTTCGACGACTCGGTGGCCGCGATGGTGGCAGCCGTCGTCCTGTGCGACCTGTTGACGCTCGCGCTGCTGTGGCGCTGGCTGGTTGCGACGGGGCGGAGTCCCTGGTGGACGCTGGCCTACGCCTGGCACCCCCTGGTGGTGCTCGAGTCTGCGGCCGGGGCCCACGTCGACGTGGTCGGCACGTTGCTCGTCGTGGCGGGGGCGTGGGCGCTGGCGCGCCGCCGCTCGCTCGCCGCGGCGCTGGCCGTCGCCGGAGCCGTCGCGGTGAAGTTCCTGCCCCTGGTGCTGCTGCCGCTCCTGTGGCGACGGGTCCGTCTCCGGCACGCCGCGCTGGCCGGAGCCGCCGTAGCCCTGCTCTACCTGCCCTTCGTGCAGCCCGACGGACTGCTCCCCATCGGGTCGCTGGCCGCCTACGCGGCAGGGTGGCGCTTCAACGGTCCGCTGTTCCGCGGGCTCGCGTCGTGGGTCGGGGTGCCCGGAGCCGTCGCGGCGGCCATCGGGGCCGGCCTGGCCGTGGCCGTGGCGGCGCGCCGCCGGCTTGCGCGGGACGACCCGGCCGCCTGGGCGTGGCCTCTCGGGGCCACCGTGGCCTTCCTGCCGGCCGTCTATCCGTGGTATCTGCTGTGGACGACGCCGTTCCTGATCTCCCGGGCCGTCGCGCCCCTCGCCGCCTGGACGCTGGTGGTGCCGCTCACGTATCTCGTGTGGACGCGGCAGCTCGCCGGGCAGGGCTGGTTCCTGCCGGCGTGGGTGGAGCCGGTCGAGTACGGGCTCGTGGCGGCGGTGGCGGTCTGGATCTGCCTCCCGCGGCGTTGCGCTGCGCCTATTGACAAGGGCGACCCCGCGGGGCGACCATCGAGTCGGCGGTCGTGATCGGTTCCGCGGCCTCGGTTTCGGGTCCCGAACAGAGGAAAGTCGAATGCTGATCAAGCAGGCGCCGGACATTCGGTCGTCCGAGATCACACCGGAGCACGTCTACTACAACCGGCGGCAGTTCATCGGCGCCTCGGGGGCGGCGCTCGGCGCGGCGGGCGCGGCACTGCTGGGCGGATCGAGCGGCGGCGTGCAGGCCGCGCCGCAGGACGACATCCCGAACCTCACCCCGAGCCCGTTCAGCACCGACGAGCGGCTGAACTCGTTCGAGGAGATCACGAGCTACAACAACTTCTACGAGTTCGGCCTCGACAAGGAGGACCCGAAGCGCTACGCGCACGAGCTGACCGTCGAGCCGTGGAGCGTGCGGGTCGAGGGGCACATCAACCGGCCGGCCGCCGACTACACGCTCGAGGACATCCTGCAGCCCCACCCGCTCGAGGAGCGCATCTACCGGCTGCGCTGCGTCGAGGCGTGGTCGATGGTGGTGCCGTGGGTCGGGTTCCCGCTCGCCGATCTGGTCCGGCGCTTCGAGCCGACGTCGCGCGCCCGCTACGTCCGGTTCGAGACGCTGTACCGTCCGGAGGAGTTCCGGGGGCAGCGCCGGCGCAACCTCACCTATCCCTACGTCGAGGGGTTGCGCATGGACGAGGCGCTCAATCCGCTGGCGATTCTCGTCGTCGGCCTCTACGGCAAGACGCTCCTCAACCAGAACGGAGCGCCGCTGCGCCTCATGGTGCCGTGGAAGTACGGCTTCAAGAGCCTCAAGTCGATCGTCAAGATCCAGTTCGTCGAGGAGCAGCCGCACAACACGTGGAACGTGGAGATTCCGCACGAGTATGGCTTCTACGCCAACGTGAACCCCGAGGTGAACCACCCGCGCTGGTCGCAGGCGACGGAGCGCCGGATCGGGAGCTTCTTCCGCCAGCGGACGCAGATGTTCAACGGCTACGGCGACCAGGTGGCCCACATGTACGCCGGGATGGACCTGGCGGCGAACTACTGAGCCGCCCGCAGGACCGGCCGCCGGCCGCTGGCCGCGCAGGGCGGCCGCCGGCCGCAACGGCCGGGCCGAGAGCGGACCGGTCCCGCCGCGCGGGTCGCGAAGGATGCAAACAGGGTCAGTGGTTCGCCGCGCGAAGCAGTTCGTATTCCTTGCCTGCCTGACGCCGGCGCTGCTGCTCGGCTGGGACGCCTTCACCGGCGGCCTCGGGGTCAACCCGATCGAGGACATCACGCACCGGACGGGCAACTGGGCGCTCCGGCTGCTCCTCGCGACGCTGGCCGTCACGCCGATTCGCCGGCTGGCCGGCTGGCAGCCCGTCATCCGCTTCCGGCGGATGCTCGGCCTGTTCGCCTTCTTCTACGCGACGCTGCACTTCTCGACCTACCTCGTCTTCGATCACTTCTTCGACCTGCTGCTCATCCTCGAGGACGTGGCCGAGCGCAGGTACGTCACGGCCGGATTCGTGGGCTTCGTCCTGATGATTCCGCTGGCCGTGACGTCGACCCGGGGCTGGATCCGGCGGCTCGGCCGTCGCTGGACGGCGCTGCACCGCTTGATCTACGTGAGCGCCGCGGCTGGCGTCGTGCACTTCCTGTGGCTGGTCAAGATCGACCTCGTGGAGCCCCTCATCTACGCGGCGATTCTGGCCGTCCTGCTCGGCGCGCGCGCG
>JAPOYG010000087.1 GCA_026706755.1 Acidobacteriota bacterium | reverse complement strand
TCATCGCGGCCTGCGGCGCGCCGGAGCCCGAGCCGGCGGCGGAGACGATGGCGCCGGACACCGGCGCCGGCACCATCCTGCGCGTCGACCCGCGCTTCGACGCGCTCGTGCCGGCGGACGCCCGCATCGAGAAGCTGGCCGACGGATTCGTCTTCACGGAGGGGCCGGTCTGGGATGGCGCCGGAGGACGCCTGCTCTTCTCCGACGTCCGCGGGAACGGGGTCTACCAGTGGACCGAGGCCGACGGGACGAGCCCCGTCATCGAGCCCGTGTTCGAGGGCGATCGCACGGGCCTGCGTTCGGTCAGCTCCAACGGCCTGACGCTCGACGCCGAGGGCCGCCTCGTGATGTGCGAGCACGGGAATCGGCTCGTCTCGCGGGTGGAGGCGGACGGGACGCGGACCACGCTGGTCGACCGCTACGAGGGCAATCGGCTGAACAGCCCGAACGACGCGGCCTACGCGTCGGACGGCTGGCTCTACTTCACGGACCCGGGCTCGGCGCTGGAGGGGCGCGACGCGTCGCCGCTCCGCGAGCTCGACTTCAACGGCATCTACCGGCTGAGCCCGGACGGCGAGCTGGAGCTCCTGTACCGCGACCAGTCGCGGCCGAACGGCATCGCGCTCTCCCCGGACGAGGCGACGCTCTACGTGGCGAACTCCGATCCGGAGCAGAAGGTCTGGATGGCCTACGACCTCGGCGCGGACGGCGTCTCCAACCCGCGGGTCTTCTTCGACGTGAACGACCAGACCGCCGAGGGGGCGGCGGACGGCCTGAAGGTGGACGACGCCGGCAACCTCTTCGCCACCGGGCCCGGCGGGGTCTGGGTCATCGCCCCCGACGGCACGCACCTGGGGACGATCATGCCGGACGAGGTGCCGGCCAACGTGGCGTGGGGCGACGACGGCAGCACCCTCTACATGACCGCGCGCACGGGCCTGTACCGGATTCGGCTGGCCACCGGCGGCACCATCCCCGGGCCGTAGGCGCCGGTCGTTTCGCGACGGACGCGGCACCCGCTGACGACCGCTACCCTGCAGGACCCTCGCTGTGGGGAGGCGAGGAGTGCGGATGCCGGAGAAGGCCGGCAGGCGGGGGAGATGCCGACGGTGGGGACAAGAGCCCGCGCGCCGCACCCGCCGGGGCGGGTCGCGGTTTCGAGCACGCTCGGGGATAGAGAGGGGGAGGAGCTGATGCCCCTCCCCGGAACGTGGTGCGTGAGCGACGCGACACGGGCCGACCCTCGGCTCGCGAGATACTGCGGCATCGAGAGCCGCCGCAGAGCCAGGTTCGGTCGCGTGCTCGCCTTCGTTAGCTCTACTGCTGGTTCTCGGTCTGCCGCTCCTGGGCGCGCTCGCCGCCCAGGATGTTGGTCATGCTGTAGTTCCCCTCGTGGCAGGCGTACTCGAAGAGGAACGGCAGCTCCTCGGCCGGGAACGCCGTGAACGGGAACTCGCCCGAGAACGCCTGGCTGAAGTGCGTCGGATCGTCGATCGTGAACTCGTAGTCGAGCGTCGTGTCGTCGACCCGCGTGAAGCGCTCGGTCACCGTGATGGTGTCGTCGATGCGGCCGTTGTCCATCCGGAGCAGAATCGGGTCGCCGCCGACGGCGCCGGCGTTGGCCGTGGTCTTCCGCAGGTTGGTCGTCTCGACGACGAGGGTGTCGCCCTCGAACCGGCCGCGCGCGTCGCCGTGCCACTGCCGGATGCTGGTCGGCAGGTGGTCACGCCCGTCGAGCGGGATGACGCGCGTGTCGTGGATCATCTCGGCGAAGATCACGACGTGGCCGGGCGTCTGCAGCACGATGAAGTTGTTGTTGTAGGCGCTCGGCAGCATGGGCGGTCCCGCCGACCAGACCAGGCAGCGGTCGTTCAGCTCCAGGTCCTCCCAGGAGTCGAACGGACCCTCGACCGGATACGCCTCGTCGTGCGCCGCCTTGCGCTCGGCGGCGTCGGCCGTCCGCGCCGGAAGGCGCCCGTTGGCCGGATCGACGATGAGCGACGTGCGGTTCGTCGGCCGGGTGCCCCCGTCGAGCCAGAAGTTGTTGTAGCCGCCGACGTTGCCACCGGCCACGGTGCGCCGCGGCG
>JAPOYG010000272.1 GCA_026706755.1 Acidobacteriota bacterium | reverse complement strand
GGCGCCGGTCGGGATCTCGCCGGTCACTTCCAGCGTCTCCAGGTCGATGATCGCCACCCGGTCGTCGCCCCGCAGCGGCGGCGAACGCGGCCTCCTCGCGGGGCGCGGTCCTTCATCTGTATCTAGAACGTCGCGATCGGGTTGAGCGGCGACCCCATGCCCTTCTCGATGCGGAGCGGCGCGGCCACGAAGAGGAACTCGTAGCGGCCGAGCTCGCGGGCGGTCGCGGCCAGGTCGTCGAAGTCGAGGTTGTCGAAGATGCCGACGCCGAGCGCCACGAGGGCCAGGCGGTGGATCGGCAAGCGCACCTGGTCGGAGTACTCGTGCGGGAAGGCGTCGTTCCACATGTCGTGGCCGATGAACGAGACGCCGCGCTCCTTCAGGAAGTACGCCACGTCGGAGTGGTAGCCGGCAACGCCTTCCTCGGAGGGGTTCCACGGCCCGAGCGTGGCGCGCCGCTTCCAGCGCCCGGTGTGCAGCAGGATGACGTCGCCCGGCTCCACGCGCACGCCCTGGATGCGCTCCAGCTCCTCGAGGTCGGCGGCCCGGATCGCGGTGCCCGGCTCCACCCAGCCCTGGCCGGAGTCGTTGCCGGGCAGCAGCGTGGCGTCGAACAGGATGCCGCGCGTGAAGATGCCCTCCCGCAACTCGTGAATGCTCCCCTGCGGGCAGCCCTCCGCCTCCCTCACCTGCTCGGCCGTCACCCCGTTGTAGCCCTTGCCGTCGTACATCACGTGGCAGGCCACGGAGTCGAGGTGGCTGTGAATGACGCCGTGGTAGGTGCCGGTGTACTGGCAGCGGTCGGAGGCACCGGTTTCGCTGACGTTGACCACCTGCCGGTCGAGGTACCACTGGCCCTCGGGCTCCGGCGCCTGGATGATGTCGTGGGCCAGGGACACGCTGCGGCCTTCGGTGACGAGCGCGGCCGCGGCCTTCCGCTTGGCCGGCGTGATCAGGTTTGCGGCTCCCAGCCCGTCGTCGGCGCCCCAGCGGCCCCAGTTGGAGAGCTCCTCCATCGCGTGGAGGAACTCCGCCTCCGTCGTCATCGCGGGACGCGACTGGGAATCCACGGTGGCGGCAGCGCCGATCAGCAGGAGCATGAGCGCCAGAACGCCGCGGCGTCGCAGAGTGTGTGCGAGCATGTTGTGTCTCCTTCGCCAGGTCGCGCCGGCTCGGGCAGTTTACTCCGTCCGGCCGCTGCTCCTGGAGCGAGCCGCGAGAGGCACGGCGTGCGTGGAACCGAGCCCGTCGGACGAGCTGGCGCGCATCGGGAGGGCGAGCTCGACTTCGTGCCGTACTTCGAGGGGATCGACGTCGATTACGAGCCCCGCGTCTCCGCGGGCGCGCGATGGCGCACATACCGTCCGGCGTCGCAAACGGAAAACCGAGGGAAGGAGAGGAGCGGAACGATGACGAAATCAGCAACCGCAGCCTTCGGGGTGCTGGGATTCCTCGCCGCGGCGTGCGGCGGATCGGGGCCCGAGCCTGCGGCGGAGATGCCTGCCCCGGACACCGGCGCCGGCACCATCCTGCGCGTCGACCCGCGCTTCGACGCGCTCGTGCCGGCGGATGCCCGCATCGAGAAGCTGGCCGACGGCTTCGTGTTCACCGAGGGGCCTGTCTGGGACCGGGCCGGAGGGCGCCTGCTCTTCTCCGATGTCCGCGGGAACGGGGTCTACCAGTGGACGGAAGCCGACGGGACGAGCCCCGTCATCGAGCCGGTGTTCGAGGGCGACCGGACTGGCCTGCGTTCAGTCAGCTCCAACGGCCTGACGCTCGACGCCGAGGGTCGCCTCGTGATGTGCGAGCACGGCAATCGGCTGATCTCGAGGGTAGAGGCGGACGGCACGAGGACCACGCTGGTCGACCGCTACGACGGCAATCGACTGAACAGCCCCAACGACGCGGCGTACGCGTCGGACGGCTGGCTCTACTTCACGGACCCGGGTTCGGCCCTCGAGGGGCGCGACGCGTCGCCGCTACGCGAGCTCGACTTCAACGGCATCTACCGGCTGAGCCCGGACGGCGAGCTTGAGCTGCTGCACCGCGACCAGTCGCGCCCGAACGGCATCGCGCTCTCCCCGGACG
>JAPOYG010000352.1 GCA_026706755.1 Acidobacteriota bacterium | reverse complement strand
CCGAACGTCATCGCGTCGACCCACTCGGTGCGGACGCCCATGGCGCGGGCCATCGTGCGGTTCTGCGATACCGCGCGGATGTCGAGCCCCAGGCGCGTGTAGCGCAGGACGGCGAGCACCAGGGCGAAGACGACGACCGCGAACAGGAAGGTGTAGAGCCGGTTGTAGGTGAGCGAGAACGCCTCGTTGAACTGCAGGGTGCCGCTCATCCACGCCGGCGTCACCACGGCGCGGTTGTTGGCGGAGAAGACGGAGCGCACGAGTTGCTGCAGCACCAGGCTGACGCCGAACGTGGCGAGCAGCGTCTCCAGCGGACGCCCGTAGAGGAAGCGGATGACGGTCCGCTCGATGAGGACCCCGGCCGTGCCGGACACCACGAAGGCGGCGGGAACCGCCACCAGGAGGGAGACGCCGATGAGATCGGGCATCCAGAGCTGCACGACGTAGGTCGTGTAGGCCCCGAGCATCATCAGCTCGCCGTGGGCCATGTTGATGACGCCCATCACGCCGAAGGTGATGGCGAGGCCGATGGCGACCAGCACCAGCACCGACCCCAGGCTGAGGCCGAAGGCGACCGTCTCGAGCACCGAGTAGGCGTTGCGCGTCGAGTCGATCTGCCAGAGCGCATCGACGGCCGCGTCGCGGACGTCGTCATCGGGCTCGACGAAGCCGCCGTCGTCCGTCGTCTCGACGAGCGCCGCGAGCCGGTTGCGGACGACCGGGTTCAGGCGCCCGGACAGGCGCTCCACGGCGGCCAGGCGCACCTGCGGGTCGCCGTCGTCGAGCGCCTCGATGGCGAGCGCCGTCTCCAGCTCGTAGGCGACGTCCTCGTCCGTCTCCACCGCCGCGCGGCGGCGCAGGAGGTCCAGCGTGGGCTCGTCGAGGTCGCGCAGCAGCTCCCGCGCCGCATCCAGGCGCGCGTCCGCGTCGGGGCTCGAAAGGTCGAACCTCGCGATCGCGGTACGCAGGAAGCGGCGCAGGCGGTTGTTGGTGATGATGCGGTCGAGCTGCTCCGGATCGACCGCCTCCACGTCGGCGAGCGAGGCGGGGTCCATCAACTGGAACGCCGCCAGGCGGTCGTCGTTCGATTCGACGATGAAGACGCTGCCGTCGCTCCCGCGCTCGAACAGGCGGTCCTCGAGCAACGCGGTGATCACCTCTCGCGCCCCGCGGTGGCCGGTCGCGATCATCCGCTCGGCGATTGCCTCCTTCTCGCGGAAGTTGGCGTCGGCGAGCTCGGCGACCAGCGACCGGAACGACTCGTCGCCGGTCTGCGCCACGGTCGACGACGGGCAGGCGAGAAGGAACCAGGCGAGCAGCAGCCCTTGGAGCCACCGCCCGCCCGGCGCCGTCGTGCCTACTCGTAGTTCTGCCCGGAGCACACCTGCGTCTCGGTGTTGTAGTTGCCGCAATTCAGCGTCACCCAGTCCGCCTCGGTGTCCTCGCTGCCCGGGAGGTAGTCCGACCAGGCGTCACCGGGAACGGTTCCGTCCGTCTGCCATACGACGTCGAACTGCCCGTTGGCCTGCACCTCGCCGATGTAGACCGGCTTGGTGATGTGGTGATTCGGCAGCACCTGCGCGATGCCTCCGGTGAGGTTGGGCGTCTCCGTGCCCGGCAGGGCCTCGATCACGGCGTCGACGTCGGTCGTCCCGGCCTTCTCCACCGCCTGCGCCCAGAGGTTGAAGCCGATGTAGTGCGCCTCCATGGGGTCGTTCGTGGTGCGGTCGGGATCGCCCACGAAGGCCTTCCACTCGTCGATGAACTCGGCGTTCACCGGTGAGTCGACGCTCTGGAAGTAGTTCCAGGCCGCGAGGTGCCCGACGAGCGGCGCGGTGTCGAGGCCCGAGAGTTCCTCTTCCCCTACCGAGAAGGCCACGACGGGGATGTCGTCCGCCGAGACCTCCTGGTTGGCCAGCTCGAGGTAGAACGGCACGTTGGCGTCGCCGTTGATGGTGGAGACCACGGCGGTCGGCTTGCCCGCGGAGCCGAAGCGCCGGATGGCGGCCACGCGCGTCTGCCAGTCGGAGTGCCCGAACGGCGTGTAGTTGATGGAGATGTCGGCCTCCGCCACGCCCTTCTGCCTGAGGTACGCCT
>JAPOYG010000580.1 GCA_026706755.1 Acidobacteriota bacterium | reverse complement strand
TCCAGTGCCACGGGCCGGACGAGAGCACGCGGCAGGTGCGGCTCCGGCTCGACACCGAGGCGGGAGCGTTCACGGAACGGCCGGGCGGCCGGCCGGTGGTGCCGGGGGACGCGGCGGCGAGCCTCGTCTACCAGCGGATTGCGCACGACGACCCGCGGCGACGGATGCCGCCGCCGGCGCTCTCGGCGAAGACGCTGACCGATGCGGAGATCGACGTCCTGCGGCGCTGGATCGACGAGGGCGCATCGTGGGAGCAGCACTGGGCCTTCGAGCCGATCGAGCGCCCCGACGCCCCGGCGGGGCCCGAAGCTCCGGCGGGGCCCGACGCGACCTGGGCGCGCGGCCCGCTGGACCGCTTCGTGGGGGCGCGGCTGGAGGCGGAGGGACTGGCGCCGGCTCCGGAGGCGGACCCGCGGACGCTGGCGCGCCGCGTGGCGCTGGACCTGACGGGCCTTCCGCCGGATCCGGAAGCGCTGGAGGCGTTCGTACGGGATCCGTCCGACGCCGGCTACGGGCGGCTCGTCGACCGGCTGCTCGGCTCCGAGCACTGGGGCGAGCACCGCGCCCGCTACTGGCTCGACGCCGCGCGCTACGGGGACACGCACGGGATCCACATCGACAACTACCGGGAGATGTACCCGTACCGCGATTGGGTCATCGACGCGTTCAACGCGAACAAGCCGTTCGACACGTTCACGCTGGAGCAGATCGCCGGCGACCTCCTTCCCGAACCCACGCTCGACCAGCTCGTCGCCACCGGCTTCCAGCGCAACAACATCACGACCAACGAGGGCGGGGTCGTCCCCGAGGAGTACGAGGTCATCTACGCCAAGGACCGGGCGGAGACGATCGGCGGCGTCTACCTGGGCCTGACCGTCGGCTGCGCGACCTGCCACGACCACAAGTTCGACCCGATCGCCCAGAGCGAGTTCTACGCCCTGACTGCCTTCTTCCGGAACACGACGCAGTACGTGATGGACGGCAACGTCTCCGATCCGCCGCCGATCCTCGTCGTTCCCGAGGAGTCGGAGCGCGCCCTGTGGTCCGAGCTGCGTGCGGAAGCGGCGGAGACCGAGGCGGGAATCGCGCGCCGCGCTGCCGCGGTCGACGCGGCGTTCACCGAATGGCTCGCGACCGGCGCCTATCGGGCCCTGCGGTCGCCGCTCGATCGCGCGTCGGAGTGGATGCGCCTCGACCTCGACGCTCCCGCCGGGCCGGTCTTCCGCATGGACGGGGAGCCTCGGCCGGTCACCCTGGAAGGGGACGCGCGCATCGGCGCCGGGCCGCACGGTCTGCCGGCGCTCACGTTCGGACCGGAAGCCGCCGCGCGCGTGCCGTCGCTCCCGCTGGACGCCGACACCCCGTTCTCGCTCGCCCTCTGGATCTACCAGCCCGAGGCGGAGGGGAACTTCGTGGTCGCCGGCCAGGACGACCCCGACGACGGGTCGCGCGGCTGGGCGCTGACGCTCGGGTCGCGGCAGCTCTCGTTCCGCATGACCGGCGACGAGCATCCGGACGAGCCCGGCCGGCCGTCGCCGCGCATCGCGCCGAGCAACCTGAGGCGGATGCCCCCCGGCGAGTGGACCCACGTCGTGATCACGCACGACGGGTCGGGGGAGCGTGCAGGGCTGAACGTCTTCCGCGACGGGGACGTCGTCGAGGCGTCCGGCAGCGAGTTCTTCACGAGAGTCCTCGGGAGCATCCGCACCGAGCGACCGCTGCTGCTCGGACGCAGTGCGACCCGCGACCAGGATCGTCCGGACGAGCCGGAGATGCGCTACTTCGACGGCGGGGGCATCGCCGACCTGCGCATCTTCAACCGCGCGCTGACGGTGCAGGAGGCGCGCGTCGTGTCCCTGTGGCCGGCGCTCGAGCGGGCGCGCGGCCGGCTCCTGCACGCCCTGGACGACCGGGAGCGCGAGGCGCTGCGCGTCTACTTCCTGGGCGTCGAGGATGCCGCCTACCGGCGTCTGCTCGCCCGCAGCCAGACGATCGAGCGGGAATGGCGCGAGATGCGGCGGCGCGGCGGCATCACCCACGTCATGCACGAGCGTGCCGACGCCGAGCCGGAGGCGCACGTCCTGGACCGCGGGATGTACGACCAGCCGCGCGAGCGC
>JAPOYG010000650.1 GCA_026706755.1 Acidobacteriota bacterium | reverse complement strand
GGTCTACCCGCTCAATCCGAAGAACAGCCTCGCCTCGCCGACGGCGGTCGCCGACCCGGACGGCGAACGCATCTACGTGCACTTCGGCGCCACCGGGACGGCGGCGGTGACTACCGATGGCGATATCGTCTGGCGCGCGCGGTTCCCCTACATCTCGCAGCACGGGAACGGCGGCTCCCCCATCCTCCACGACGGGCGGCTGATCCTGAGCATCGACGGCTACGACACCGCGTTCCTCGTGGCGGTCGACGCCGCAACCGGCGAGGAGCGCTGGCGGACCATGCGTCCCGACCCCGTGTCGCAGGCCTATTCGACGCCGCTCCCCATCCGCGTCGGGGATCGCGAGCAGATCGTGGGCGTCAGCGCCTTTCGGACCACCGGCCACGACCCGGCGACCGGCGAGGAGATCTGGCGCGTCCGCTATCCGAACGGCTTCTCCAACGTCCCCCGGCCCGTCCACGGCCACGGGATGGTCTACGTGTCGACCGGGTTCCAGACGCCGGTGCTGCTCGCCGTCCGGACGGACGGAACGGGCGACGTCACGCGCTCGCACATCGCGTGGCGGCTCCGACGCGGGGCGCCGCTGACGCCCTCGCCGATCCTGGTCGGCGACGAGCTGTACGTCGTCACCGACTTCGGGATTGCGACCTGCGTCGACGCCCACACCGGCGACATCCACTGGCAGCAGCGGCTGGGTGGCAACCACTCGGCGTCGCCGGTGTTCGTCGACGGGCGGATCTACTTCCAGAACGAGGAGGGCATCACCACCGTCCTCGCTCCCGGCACGGAGTTCCGCGAGCTCGCCCGCAACCGGCTCGACGGCGTGACCCTCGCCTCGATGGCGGTCTCGGACGGCGCCCTGTTCGTCCGCACCGACACCCACCTCTACCGCATCGAGGAACAGCCGTGAGCGAGTCGCGGCGGCGGGCGGATCGCACACCGCCGACGGGAGTTCCGGACCGCCGCGAATGGGCGGAGCGAGACCGGCGGCTCGCAGCCGCCAGTGTCGCCTACTCTTCCGGCAGCCGGTAGGCGATCAGCTCGCCCGGGAAGCCCCCGCCGCTGACGGCGGTGACGATGTACTGCCGCCCTTCGTGCAGGTAGGTCATCGGCGACCCGGAGACGCCGGCCGGCATGTACACGGCGCCGACCTCCTCCCCCGTCGCCTTGTCGTAGGCCCGCAGCATCGCGCCCACGTCGCCGGAAGGCGTGGTGAACGTTCCCGCCTCGCCCGCGATGAGCAGGGTCTTCGTGTTCAGCGTGCCGACCCGTCCGATGCGCCCCGTGCGCGGGATGTCGATGCCTTCGAGCAGACGGTGGTTGCGGATGTTGTCCGGGGTCTCGCCGTGCGGGATCTGCCAGAGGATCTCGCCCTCCTCGAGATCGATGGCGCTGATGCGGCCCCACGGCGGCTTGATGATGGGGATGCCCTGGATGGTCAGCGATGCGTCCGCGGCAGAGATGCCCTCGCCGCGACCCCGGATGAAGTTCATGTCCGACCGCTCGGGGTCGTTCACGAGGCCGAGCGAGACCACCCGGGTGAACGTGTAGAGGTAGATGATGCCGGTCTCGGGGTCGTACGACCCGCCCGGCCAGTTGCTGCCGCCGGCCTGCGACGGCAGCATCAGCGTGCCGAAGACCCCGTCCGCCTCGGAGACGGTGGGCGGCGTGAAGATGGGACCCATGCGGTGTCGGGACGCGATCTCCTCCGCCCGCCGCCGCAGCTCGGGCGTGAAGTCGATCAGGTCGTCGACGTCGACGCCCTGCCGGTCGTAGGCGGGCGGCTTCGTCACGAACGGCTGGGTGAGCGACAGCAGCTCGCCGGGCACGTTCGAGGGCTCCACCTCGCGCTCCTCGATGGGCCAGATGGGCTCTCCCGTCTCCCGGTCGAAGACGTAGAGCCACGACTGCTTGCTCGGCTGCGCCACGATCTTGCGCAGCTCGCCGTCGATCACGACGTCGGCCAGGATCGGGGCGCACGGCAGGTCCCAGTCCCAGACGTCGTGGTGGATGAACTGGAAGTGCCACAGCCGCTCGCCGGTCTCGATATCCACCGCGACGAGGCTGTCCGAGTAGAGGTTGTCGCCGTGCCGGTGGCCGCCGTAGTAGTCGTTGGTCGGCATCT
>JAPOYG010000009.1 GCA_026706755.1 Acidobacteriota bacterium | reverse complement strand
CGAGGTGTGGCGCGCCGTCAAGGCGGACTACACGCAGGGCTTCCGCCAGAACGCCGGCCCGGTCGTCGCCAACGGCGTCGTCGTCACCGGCACCAACGGCTGCAGCCGCTACAAGGAGCAGACCTGCTTCATCACCGGCCACGACCCCGACACCGGCGACGAGCTGTGGCGGACGTCGACGATCGCGCTGCCGGGCGACCCCAACGACGCCTCGTGGGGCGACACGCCGCCCTACCTGCGGGCGGGCGGCGACTCGTGGATCCCGGGCAGCTACGATCCGGACCTCGGCCTCTTCTATATCGGGACGGCGCAGGCCAAGCCGTGGGTGGCGGCGAGCCGCGGCATGACGACGCGGCAGGACGCGCTCTACACCAACTCGACGCTGGCGTTCGACCCGCGCACGGGGCAGGTGCAGTGGTACTTCCAGCATGCGCCGGGCGAGACGCTCGATCTCGACATCGTCTACGAGCGGGTGCTGGTCGATGCCGACGGCGAGCAGTGGCTCTTCACGATCGGGAAGGACGGCATCCTCTGGAAGCTCGACCGGCGGACCGGCGCGTTGGTCGACCTGCGCGAGACGGTCTACCAGGACATTTTCGAGTCGATCGACAGGACGACGGGCGAGCTCACCTACCGGCAGGACATCCGGGACGCCGGCATCGGCGACCGCGTGCCGGCCTGCCCCAGTCTGCTCGGCGGCCACAACTGGCAGGCGTCGGCGTACCATCCGGGTGCCGGCGCGCTCGTCATCCCGCTCCACCAGGCCTGCATGTACCTGACCGGCCGCGAGGTGGAGTTCGTCGAGGGCGGCGGCGGAGCGGCGGGCCGGTCCGAGTACCGTGAGATGCCGGGCACGAACGGCAACGTGGGCAAGCTGGCCGCCTATGACGTCCGGACGATGGAGGAGCTCTGGAGTCGGGAGCAGCGCGCCCCGTTCCTTACGTCGACGCTCACTACGGCCGGCGGCCTCGTCTTCGCGGGCGATGCCGACCGCTACTATCGGGCGTTCGACGTCCGCACGGGGGAGATTCTCTGGGAGATTCGCCTCGGGGCCGCGGCGCACGGCTACCCGATCGCCTACGAGGCGGCCGGCCGGCAGTTCATCGCCGTCCCGGCCTCGCTCGGAGGCGCATTCCGGGGCCTCACGGCGCAGCTCACGCCGGAGATCTTTCAGCCGGAAGCCGGGAACGCGCTGTACGTCTTCGCGTTGCCGGAGTAGCGCGCGCTGCAGCAGTGGCGCGTGCTCTGCCGTAGCGACGCGTGCTCTCCGGTCGTGACGCACGCTTTGCGGAGTAGCATGGCGGCTGCAGTTGGGGGGCGCATGGTCCGCCCCTCGGAGGACAGGAGCACTACATGTCGACACGGACGAATCGCCCTATCCGGATACTTCTCGTCGTTGTCGCCACCCTGGTCGGCATCGGCGACGCCGCCTCGGCGCAGCAGGGCGCGCCGGAGGGCGAGTGGCACTACTACGGCGGCGACGCCGGCAGCACGAAGTACTCGGCGCTCGCCCAGATCGACCGCGACAACGTCGCGGACCTCGAGATCGCATGGCGCTGGCGGACGGACAACTTCGGGCCGCGCCTCGACTTCAACTACCAGGCCACGCCGCTGATGGTCGGCGGCGTGCTCTACACCAGCGCCGGCTGGCGGCGCAACGTCGTGGCCATCGACGGGGCCACCGGCGAGACGCTGTGGATGTACCGCCTCGACGAGGGCGAGCGCGGCGACGTCGCGCCCGTGCGGGCCAGCTCCGGCCGGGGCGTGTCCTACTGGACGGACGGCGAGGGCGACGACCGCATCATCCACGTCACCAAGGGCTATCACCTCGTGGCCCTCGACGCCGCCACCGGCTACCCGATTCCCGGCTTCGGGGAAGAGGGCGTGGTCGACCTCTACCAGGGGATCAACGACGGGCTCGACCGCCCGCCGGTCGAGGACGGGCAGATCGGCCTCAACTCGCCCGCTCTCGTCGTCGGCGACGTCATCGTGGTCGGGGCGGCGCTCCGCGCCACCGCTCCGTCACCCGACTTCCCGGCCGGCTTCGTCCGCGGCTTCGATGTCCGCACCGGCGAGCAGTTGTGGATCTTCCACACCATCCCCCAGCCGGGCGAGTTCGGCAACGA
>JAPOYG010000498.1 GCA_026706755.1 Acidobacteriota bacterium | reverse complement strand
GTCGAGGCGGGAGGCATCGCCTCGACGATCGCCTTCACGCCCTCGGCGTGCTGCCGAAAGACGTACTCCTCCTCCCGGAACCAGCCGCCGGGGCCGGCGTCGACCCCGGCCCCGCGCCGGCGGGTCAGCCGGTCGATCTCGGCATGGGGTGTGAACCGGCGCAGCTTCGGGTCGTCGTGCGGGTTCTCGCGGGTGAAGAACCAGTTCTCGCCGAACGGCCCCCCGAACGAGACGAGCAGCGTCGGCGTGTACGCGATGCGGGTCCTGGCCGCGAGGCTCACGACGTCCCGGTAGAGCGGGAAGATGGGGAAGGAGTGCTCCAGCCCCGGGTAGCCGTCGATGATCATCTCCAGGTCGTACTTCATGTCGAGCCCCGCCTCCGTGGTCGGCAGCAGCTCCTGCTCCTTCGCCGCCATCAGGATCCACTGGCGCTGCTGGCGGTTGCCCGACATGTACATCTTGATGGTCTGGGTGTCGTAGTACTCGCTGTAGCGCGTCAGCACGTGCCGTGCGTGTTCGAGATCGGAGATTCGCTCCGCATTGAAGACGCCCGGCCCGGTCGAGTAGATGCGCGGGCCGACGATGTCACCCGTCTCCACCAGATCTCCGTAGGTCAGCACGTCGGTTGTGCCGGTCTGCGGGTCGCGCGTCGTCGTGACGCCGTACGCGAGATTCGCCAGGTAGGTCCAGGGCTGCGTCTTGTGCACGCCGAAGCTCGGCCGCATGTGCGCGTGCGTGTCGACGAAGCCGGGGACGATGGTCGTGCCGCGGACGTCGAGGACGCGGGCCGTGTCGTCGACGTCCACGGAGCCCCGCGGGCCGACCGCGACGATGCGGTTCCCCCGCACCACGACGTCGGCGTTGTCGATCACCTCGTCGCCCCGCATGGTGACGACGCGGCCCCCGCGCAGGACACCGTGGCCGTCCGGGATGTCGCGCGTCCCCTCCACCCGGACGCGGATCTCGACCGGCTCGTAGGCGGGGGCATCATCGTCGTCCGCTGCCCCGCGATCGGCATCGTCATCGGCCTGGCCTGTTTCGCCGGCCGCTGCGCCCGCGTCGTCGCCGGCACCCGCCGAGGCCGCGTCGTCGCCGGCAGCGGCGTCGCCGGCCGAATCGCGCGCCGCCGCGTCGCCGTCGTCGCCTGCCGAGTCGTCATCGCCGGCAGCGGCGCCCTCCGCCTCCTCGGCCGCCCGGGCCGCCTGCTCGGCGGCGCGCGCCTCGTCGAGGTCGTAGACGAGGTGGGCGTTGCCGATCGACCAGTGCGCGCGCCGCCCGTCGCCGCTCCAGGCCGGGAACTGGCCGCCCACTTCCGTTAGCTTGCGGACCGGCACGATGGCGCGCGCCGGATTCGCCACCGAGACCACCGGCGTCTCGCCCCCGACGTAGGGCACGGCCAGCGCGTAGAGGTCGTTGTTCACCTGCGCGAGGGCCCGATCCCCAGTCGGCGCCATCAGCACGAGCGACGCCGGGGCCGGCTCGCCGCCCGTGGGTGGAGTCCCGCCGTTCACCTTCACGTGCGCCTTCTCGTCGCTCCCGTCCCAGCGGATCGACACCAGACCGTCCGCGCGGTGGTAGAGGTAGATGCGGTCGGGATCGGCGGTCGTGGTGTGCGGGAACGCGCGCCCGTCGGTCGGCGCCACCAGCGTCCAGTCGCCGCCGGCGGCCGCGATCGAGACGATATTCGCGGCGGCGCCGGGCGCGGTTTGCCGGGCCGATTCCCGAAAGCTGCGGGCCGGCCCCTGGATGGCGGCCAGCCGCTCGCCGTCCGGCGACCACGCCGGGTTCTGGAAGATTGCCGGCCGCGTGCTCAGCCGGACGGGCGGCGCGCCGCCGTCCGCCCGCACCTTGTACAGGTGGCCGCCGTCCGGGGACCAGGTGACGAAGGCGATCCAGGCCCCGTCCGGCGACCAGGCCGGCTGGGCCTCGACCATGTCCAGATCCGTCAGGCGCCGCGGCTCGCCGTCCGGCAGCGGGCGCACGTAGAGCCGGTCGAGCGCCGCGAAGGCCAGCATCGTCCCGTCGGGAGACGGAACGGCGTCGCGGATCTGTCGAACGGTGAAGTGCGCGCTGTCGTCGACGGGGTACTTGAAGGCCAGCTCCGGTCCGATCTCGAGCTCGGTGCG
>JAPOYG010000516.1 GCA_026706755.1 Acidobacteriota bacterium | reverse complement strand
CCCGGCGGGCTTCCCGCAGAGCGTCGTGCTCTGCGGCGTGCGGGACGTGCGCGACTACCGCATCCACTCCAGCGCCGAGAAGACCGTCGTCGCCGGCGGCAGCGCCTTCAACGTCAAGGCCCGGTCCCTGCGCCTGGGCGACTTCTCCCGCGACGACGTGCTCGCCCTGCTTGCCCAGCACACCGGCGAGACCGGACAGGCGTTCGACCCCGACGCCCTCGAGACCATCTGGGAACGGACCCGCGGCCAGCCCTGGCTGGTCAACGCCCTCGCCGACGAGGCCTGCTTCCGGGACGAGGCGGGCCGCGACCGCACCCGCCCCATTCGCGCCGACGACATCCGCGACGCGCAGGAGCGCATCGTCCTGCGGCGCGAGACGCACCTCGATCAGTTGGCGGACAAGCTCCGCGAGGGCCGCGTGCGCCGCGTCGTCGGGCCGCTCCTGAGCGGCGGCGACGAACGCGACTTCTCCGCCCGCGACATCGAGTACGTCCGGGATCTCGGCCTCGTCGCCGCCGCCCCCCCGCTCCGCATGGCGAATCCGATCTACGCCGAGGTGGTCCCGCGCGAGCTCACCGCCGCCGCCCAGGAAGGGCTGGTCCAGGAACTTGCGTGGTACGTCGACGCCGGCGGCGGCCTCCTGGTCGGCAAGCTGCTCACCGCCTTCCAGGCGTTCTTCCGCGAGCACTCCGAGCACTGGGTGGCGCGCTTCGACTACCGGGAGGCCGGGCCGCAGCTCCTCCTCCAGGCGTTCCTGCAGCGCATCGTCAACGGCGGGGGGCGCATCGAGCGGGAGTACGGTCTCGGCCGGGGCCGCACCGACCTCCTCATCGTCTGGCCCCAACGCGCCGCCGGCGCCGACGCTGCGGGCGCAGCCCGCCCCGTCGAGCGCAAGTTCGTCATCGAGTGCAAGGTGCTCCGCAAGAGCCTGGAGCGGACCATCCGCGACGGGCTGGAGCAGACCGCCGCCTACATGGACCGCTGCGCCGCCGAGGCGGGCCACCTCGTCGTCTTCGACCGTGGCGAGGCCCCCTGGGACGACAAGATCTTCCACCGTCCCGCCCCCGCCGGCGGTCCCGACATCGACGTCTGGGGCATGTGACGCCGGCCGTCGGGGATCGTGGCGCCTCCCATCGGGACCGCCCGGCCGGCCTCACTCCGGCAGGACGAGAGCCACCAACTGGGGGACGTCGCCGCCGACGGTGAGCGCGATGTACTGCCGGCCCTCGTGCAGGTAGGTCATCGGGGTGCCGATGGGGCCGCCGGGCAGGTCGACGGAGGCCACGATCTCGCCCGTTGCCTTGTCGCGGGCGACGAGCCGCGGGCCGTCGTCGGTGCCGCCGGCGGTCAGGCCGCTGACGACCAGGGTCTTCGTCACCACCACGCCGCCGCGGCCGTCGCCGCCGAGGGGCGGGAGGTCGAGGTCGCGCAGGAGCCGGTGGCGGCGGAAGCGGTTGCCGTCGCCGTTCGGCTGCATCCAGGCGTGCTCGCCCCGGTTGAGGTCGATGGCAGTCATCCGCGTGTAGGGCGGCTTGAGCAGCGGCAGCCCGCTGGGCATTTGGGGCTGCACGCCCGTGGCGAGCCCGAGCATCGTGTGGCGCAGGTTGCCTCCCTCGGCCGGGTCGGGCGTGTAGTACTTGATCACCGAGAAATCGTTGACCGACGGGACGTAGAGCAGGCCGGTCTCCGGGTCGACGCCCGAGCCGGCCCAGCCGGCGCCGCCGCCGACGTGGGGGCGCTGGATGGTGCCCTGGAGGCCGCCGTCGACGCTCTGCATCGGGGGCGTGAAGAGCGGCCCGAGCCGGAAGTCGGCCACCGCCTCGATGGCCATCTGGCGGATCTCGGGCGTGAAGTCGACCAGGTCGTCGACGGTGACGCCCTGGTACTCGAACGGTGGCGGCTTCGTCGGGAACGGCTGGGTCGGGGACAGGACCTCGCCGTCGAGGTCGGTGTCGGTCTCCACCGGGCGCTCCTCGATCGGCCACACGGGATCGCCCGTCACGCGGTCGAAGACGTAGGTGAAGCCCTGCTTGCTCACCTGGGCGATGGCCTTGATGGGACGGCCGTCCACGGTGATGTCGATGAGGCTCGGGGCGGCCGGGAAGTCGTAGTCCCAGACGCCGTGGTGGACGG
>JAPOYG010000692.1 GCA_026706755.1 Acidobacteriota bacterium | reverse complement strand
CTCCCACACCTGCGCGATCCGCGCCGACGGAACCATCGCCTGCTGGGGCGACGACGACTATCACAAGGTCAGCGCACCCGGCGGCACCTGCGCGATTCGAGCCAGCGAGACCATCGCCTGCACGGGCGGCAACGGCGACGGCCCGAACGGCGCGCCCGACGTGCAGCACGCGACCACCGCCACCGGCGGCAACCCCTGGTTCGCGGACGACTACGACTGCGCGATTCGAGCCGACAGCACCATCGCCTGCACGGGCAGCAGGGGCGGCGGGCCCGAAGGGCAGTTCATCGCCGTCGCTGGCGGGGATTACCACGTCTGCGCGCTGGCCACCGACGGCACCATCACCTGCTGGGGCCGCTCCGACGACCACTTGGACATCAGAGTCGACCACGGCAACCTCGACGTTCCCGAAGGCCGCTTCATCGCCGTGAGCGCAGGCTCGTTTACCTCGTGCGGCATGCGCGCCGACGGCTCGATCGAGTGCTGGGGACGGGACGCCCTCTACCTTCCTGCCCGATGACGGCTCGCAACCCTCGTTCGCCCCGACGCGCCGAAGCGTCGGTCGGGACCGCCGGCCGGGGTGCTCCCGCCCGTCCGCCGCCGGAGTGCTCGGGGCTCGGCGTGATGCTCGGGCTTAGGTCTGCTCGTCCAGTCGGACGCGCAGAGCGGCCACCTCGGCCTCGGCCGCTTCGGCTCGATCTTCGGCGGCGCGGCGGGCGGCGCTCTCGGTGTCGAGGGCTTGGCGTGCCTCGTCGGGGTCGGCCAGCCAGTGACCGCTCCGGGGGTCGCGGAAGCGCAGTCGGCGCCCCTCGGCATACAGGTCGAGGCCCAGGACGCCGCTGCGGCCGGCGAGGCGGCCCCCGTCGTCGGCGCCCACCGCTATCGGCGCCCAGGCGCCGCCCGCCCGGCTGTCGCCCTGCAGGGCGGGCGTGTAGAACTCGCCGCCGGTGGGGTCGAGGCGCCAGTACTCGCTGACGCCCATCTCCAGATACGCCGCGGGCTTGTCGTCCAAGTCGTTCCGGTAGGTGCGCTCCGAGGCGACCTCCAGCACGAACGCGGGCGGCGCGCCCACCTCCCAGAGCCGGTAGCTGGCCGCCTCCTGGATGCGGCGGGGGTCCACGCCGAAGCACACGAACACGTCGGGCGCGACCACCCTGCGGGCCGGCAGCGGGCGGTAATAGACATTGAGGTCCTGGCCGACGAAGCAGCCCCGGAGCCCCGCGAAGTGCCCCCGCAGCGCGCCGTAGCACAGGAAGCGCACCAGCGAATGCAGGTCCGAGTCAGGCACGCTGGGAGTGGCGGGATACGCCACGTCGGGGTCCAGACCCGCCAGCACGCTCATCGTCGCCTCCCCTCCCGCGGCCCACCCGCCGCGGCCTCGACTGCCAGGCTAGCCCCACCGGCCCGCCCCGCGTACACTGCCTGTCATCAACATATAGCTTGATATATACCATGATATATCGATAACTATTACTGCCGAGATGCGGCGCGACCCCGGCTAGGAGCGTGCCGAGCAATCCACGGGCAGAGCCGGTCGGGCGCCAGGTGCTGGATTCCGGCCTCCGTCGGAACGGCGTGATCGGGCGCCGGGAGCACCGCTCCACAGCCTCCCAGACGAATGAATTGTCCCGGGCGGCGCCGGCGCGGGAGACAGCCCATGAACGCGCGGCGACCCCCCGAGGGGCGGCGCGGCGCGCCCGCAACCCGGCCCCCCACGGACGACGCCCGCCGCCGCCGCCCCGCTGCTATATTGGCCCGCCGCCGAGGCGCCACTGGCCCGGCGGCGCCCGCCGGCAAGCGGCTTGCGCCCTCACCACAAGGAGAACTCTCATGGCAGTCGATCCCGTCCCCCACGCGGCCGCGAGGCGACCCCTCGCCGCGCGGCGCACAAGCACCCCCCCCCCCCGCAGGCCGGCGCCTGCGCCCTAGGGCGCTCCTAGCCGCCGCGGCGCTGCTGGCGGTCCTGGCCGGCGCGCTCGCCTCGACGCCCACCGCCGCCCAAGACACCGGCGGCGAGGTCCGCATCGTCGCCCGCAAACACAACGACGGCAGAATCGAATTCGCCCTCCAACAACGCCACGGCGACACCTGGGGAGACCGACAACTCCCCCGCTCCCGCTACTTCCCCACCACCG
>JAPOYG010000222.1 GCA_026706755.1 Acidobacteriota bacterium | reverse complement strand
TTCGTCGAGTACCACGGGATGTCGTTCACCCTGCTCGACCGCGGCGAGCCGGACCGCGTGCTGACCGGGGTGGTGTCGGCGAACTTCTTCGACGTGCTCGGCGTGCAGCCGCTCCACGGCCGGACGTTCCGCGACGCCGACGACGACCTCGGGGCCGAGGCCGTGCTCGTCCTCAGCTACCCGTACTGGCAGCAGCGCTTCGGGGGCGATCCGGGGATCGTCGGCGAGGCGCTGGAGATGAACGACCGGCCGCACACGGTGGTCGGGGTGCTGCCGCCGGTGCCCCAGTACCCGCGGGAGAACGACGTCTACATGCCGACGTCGGCCTGCCCCTTCCGCGCCGCCGCCGAGGCGCGGATGGAGGAGGACCGCACCGCGTTCCGCGGCATGACCGCCTTCGGCCGGCTCGCCCCGGGCGTGGGAGTCGACCGCTTCGGGGCGGAGCTCGCCACCGTGGCGGGCCGGCTGCAGCGCGCGCATCCGGAGACCTATCCCGACGATTCGGGATACACCGCCACCCCGCTGCCATTGGCCTCCGAGCTGACGCGCGAGGCCCGCCCTACCCTCCTGGTGCTGCTCGCCACCACGCTCCTGGTGCTGCTCATTGCGTGTGCCAACGTCGCCAACCTCACGATGGCGCGGATGACCCGGCGCGAGCGCGAGCTCGCCCTCCGCTCGGCCCTCGGGGCGGGCCGCGGGCGCCTGCTGCGGCAACTGGTCACGGAGTCGAGCCTGCTGGCGGTCGTGGCCGGCGCCTTCGGCCTGCTGATCGCGTGGCTGAGCCTCGATCTGCTCGTGGCGTTCGCGGCGCTGTTCACGACCCGCACGACGGAGGTAGCGGTCGACGGCCGGGTGCTCGCGTTCACCCTCGGGCTGTCGCTGGCGACCGGGGTCGCGTTCGGCGCGGCGCCCGCCGTCGCCGGGCGGCGCAACGTGGCGGCGGCTCTCAAGGAGGCGGGCGCGCACACCACCGACACCCCCGCGCGCCGTCGCGTTCGGGGGCTGCTGACTGCGTCGCAGGTGGCGGCCGCCTTCGCGCTTCTCCTCGCCACCGGGCTGCTCCTGACCAGCTTCTACCGCCTGCAGCAGGTGGACGCGGGGTTCGACGCGGAGCGCGTGCTGACGGCGGAGGTCTTCCCCAACTGGTCGAAGTACACGACACCGGAGAGCCGCCGCCGGCTCTTCACCGACGTCCTCGCGCGCCTCGAGAGCCGGCCCGGGCTGACCGCGGCGGCGGTCGCCAGCGGCTTCCCGATGGCCAGCGAGGTGGGGCAGCAGCAGCGCTTCGCCATCGAGGGCCGCAGCTACGAGGACCCGGATCTCAGGCCCGAGCTGGAGACGCGCGTGGTCAGCCCGGACTACTTCGCCGTCGTCGGCGTCCCCCTGCTCGCGGGCCGGGGCTTCACCCGGCTCGACGACGCGGAGACGACACCAGTCGCGATCGTCAGCCGCTCGCTGGCCGAGCGGCACTGGCGCGACGGCGGGACGCCCCTCGAGCAGCGCGTCAGCCTGGACGACGGCGAAACCTGGGTGACCATCGTCGGCGTCGTCGGCGACGTGCGCGACCACGGGCTCGACCGCGAGCCGCCGGATCAGCTCTACCGGCCGTTTCTCCAGGGCGCCGGCTCGCCGACCCGCGTCCTCGTCCGGGCGCAGTCCGACCCGCGCGCCCTGAGCGGCCAGTTGCGGGACGCCGTGCACGCCATCGATCCCGAGCAGCCGGTCGAGAACTTCCGGACCCTGGAGGAGACCCGCGCCGGCGCGACGGCGACGCGGCGGCTCTCGGTGCTGCTGCTGAGCCTCTTCGCCGGGCTCGCTCTCGTCATCACCGTCAGCGGCATCGCCGCCGTCATCGCCACCTCCGTCAGCCACCGCACCCGCGAGTTCGGCCTGCGCCTGGCCCTGGGGGCCGAGCGACGGTCGATCCTCGCCATGGTGCTGCGGCAGGGCCTGGTCCTGGTGCTGACGGGTCTCGTCGTAGGCGCCGCCGCCGCGGCGGCCCTGTCGCGGGCGCTCTCCAGCTTCCTCTACGAGACCGAGCCCACCGACCCCGGCGTCTTCGCGGCCGTGTCGCTCGTCTTCGTCCTGACCGGCCTCGCCGCGTGCTACGTCCCCGCGCGCCGGGGGATGGGCGTCGATCC
>JAPOYG010000241.1:14999-21032 GCA_026706755.1 Acidobacteriota bacterium | reverse complement strand
GCGGCGCAGATCGGAGCCAGCGAACGATGACACACGCGGTGCGCATCCACGAGACCGGCGGCCCGGAGGTCCTGCGCTGGGACGAGATCGACGTGCCCGACCCCGCACCGGGCGAGGCCGTCATCCGCCAGACCGCGGCCGGCCTCAACTTCATCGACGTCTACTTCCGCACCGGCCTCTACCCGGCGCCTTCGTTCCCGGCCATCATCGGCAACGAGGGCGCGGGCGTGGTCGAGGCGGTGGGTGACGGGGTGAGCGAGGTGGCGGTCGGCGACCGGGTCGCCTACTGCATGAACCTCGGGAGCTACGCCGAGCGGCGCGTCATCGCCGCCAACCAGCTCGTGCGCATCCCGGACGGCATCAGCGACCAGCAGGCGGCGGCGGTGCTGCTCAAGGGCAGCACGGTGCAGTACCTCGTCCGCCGCACCTACGCCGTGCAGCGCGGCGACACGGTCCTCTACCACGCCGCGGCGGGGGGCTGCGGCCTCATCGCCTGCCAGTGGCTGAAGCACCTCGGCGCCACGGTGATCGGGACGGTCGGCACGCGGGAGAAGGCCGAGTTGGCGCGCGCGCACGGCTGCGACCACCCGATTGTCTACACGGAGGAGAGCTTCGTCGACCGCGTGCGGGAGCTGACCGGCGGGGCGGGCGTGCCGGTGGTCTACGACTCGGTCGGCAAGGACACGTTCGAGGACTCGCTCCGCTGCCTGCGGCCGCGGGGGCTGATGGTGAGCTTCGGCAACGCCTCGGGCGCCGTCGAGCCGTTCCGGCCCGCCGTGCTGGCCGCGAAGGGTTCGCTCTACCTCACGCGGCCGACGCTCGCCACCTACACGGCGACGCGCGAGGACCTCGTGGCGACCACGTCCGAGGTCTTCGACGTGGTCGGGCAGGGCGTCGTGAAGATCGAGATCAACCAGACCTACCCGCTGCGCGACGCCGCCCAGGCGCACCGCGACCTCGAGGCGCGACGGACGACCGGCTCGACGGTGCTCCTGCCGGCGTGAGCCGAGGCGCGGCGCGGAAGCGGTGAGCGGGGAACGCTGCGCCGACGTGGTGGGCCGAGCGCGGCACGGAAGCGGTGAGCGGGGGCGGCGGCTCAGCCGGGGCCTGCGTGGAAACGGTGAGCGGCAGCGCGCACGGCGAAGGAGATTCCGGTGCATCGGCCGTCAGCGCGGTCGCCATCGGCGGGTCGTACAAGGAGATCGAAGACGATGACAAGACTGGGAACGGGATTCCTCGCGGGCGTCCTGGTCGGCGCGGCGGGCGGGTTGGTTCTGTCCGGCGGGATTCCGGCTGTCGGCGCCGCGCAGGAGGAATCGTCGGCGCCGCGCACCATCAACCTGCCGGGCCGCACGACGACCGCGCCGTTCAGCGACGCCGTGCTGGCCGGGAACACCCTGTACGTGGCGGGACGCCTCGGCATGGACCCGGAGACGGGCCGGCCTCCGGCGACCGCCGAGCAGGAGGCCCGCAACGTCCTGGACGGCATCCAGGCCGTGCTGGCCGAGGCCGACATGACGATGGACGACCTGGTCAGCGTCCAGGTCTTCTGCTCGGACGTCGGGCTCTACGGCGCCTTCAACAGCGTCTACCGCGAGTACTTCAACGACGACCCGCCGGCGCGCGCGTTCCTCGGCTCGGGCACGCTGCTGTTCGGCGCGCGCTTCGAGGTGACGGGCATCGCGGTCAAGGGGTGAGCGCCTCATGAGGCAAGGAGGACCCGCCGCCCGCGCCTGCTGGCTGGCCGCCCGGCGTCGGGTGGCGGCCCGCGCGCGTCCGTTCGCCGCCACGCGGGGACGGATGAGCCGGACGCCTCCGGCCGCCGCGGCATCGTGCCTGGTGTGTTGCCTGTTCCTCGCTCCCGCCTCGGCCCAGCGGATCGAGCTGCCGTGGGTGACGATTCCGGCCGGTTCGTTCCGGATGGGCTGCGTGCCCGGCGACGAGGCCTGCCTGGGCAGCGAGCGGCCCCGCCACGAGGTGACGCTCTCGGCGTTCGAGCTGATGGCGACGGAGGTGACCGTCGCGCAGCTCGCCGAGTTCGCGGCCGCCGTCGGCGCCGGGCCGCCGCCCCAGCCCGACTTCCCGCAGGCCCCCGACCACCCCGCCGTCCACCTGACCTGGCATGCCGCCGCCGCCTTCTGCGACTGGGTCGGCGGCCGCCTGCCCACCGAGGCGGAGTGGGAGTACGCGGCGCGGGCCGGGCACGACGGCCGCCTCTTCTGGTGGGGCGACGAGCTGACGCGCGACTATGCCAACTTCGGCGACGTCGAGTGCTGCCGCGGCGCCACCGGGGACGCCGACACCTGGGTCAACACCGCCCCGGTGGGCTCGTTCCCGGCGAACGACTTCGGCCTCCACGACATGACCGGCAACGTCTGGGAGTGGGTCGACGGCTGGATCACTCCGACCTACCCCGCCGGCCCCCGCACAGACCCCCAGCCCGCCGACGACGGCTATCTCCGGGTGATGCGCGGCGGTTCCTGGCTGAACTACCCCGGCGTGCTGCGGCTCTCCGTCCGGCTCCCGTTCTCCGCCGACGGCCACACGAGCAACGTCGGCGCCCGTTGCGCCCGCGACGCGGGCGGCCTGCTCGTCATCGAGTGACTGCGACCGCTGCTTTTGACACGTCCGGGCGGGGCGACTAGCATGCGGGCGTCGGCGCCGGTTCCGTCCGGGCGCCGTCCACCTGCCGGGAACCGCTGGCGGATCGAGCGTCTGGAGGCTCCGATGAAGAAGACGACGAGGACGAAGGCGGCAACCGAATCGCGCCGCGCGTTCATGCGGCAGGCGGCCCTCGGAGGCGCGGGCGTCACGGCAGCCTTCGGTACCGGACGCGTAGCGGCCGCGGCCGAGGAGGACGTGAAGCCGATCACGGTCCCGGCCGAGTTCGAGAAGGCCAGGGCGGCATCGCTCCCCGACGTCGACTTCCCGATGACCGGGGCGCAGGTGTTCGCCCGCGCCTGCAAGGAGGAGGGCGTCAAGGCGCTCTTCTGCTGTCCGGGGAACTACGGCGTCATCCACGCGATCGGCGACACCGGGATCCCCACCTACTCGGGGCGCCACGAGGGGTCGATGTGCCACGCGGCCGACGCCTTCTGCCGCGCGACGGGCGAGGTGGCGGCCACCTCGGGCACCGAGGGGCCGGGCTTCACCGACATGATCGGCGCGATCTCGGCCGCCAACTCGGCCCGCTCGCCGGTGCTGGTGCTGGCGAGCAACAAGACGATCTTCGCCGAGGACACCGAGCAGGGCATCCAGGACCAGTACCAGCAGCCGCTGACCGAGGGCATCAAGAAGTACGGCAAGCGGCTCATCAACCCGTCGCGCACCTGGGAGTACGCGGGCTACGCCTTCCGGCAGCTCAAGAGCGGCGTCCCCAAGCCGGTGCACCTCGACTTTCCGGCCGAGATCGCCCGCGCCCGCTTCGCCGACGCCACCGACGTCGAGTTCTTCTACGACAAGACCCGCTACCGCACGGACGCGCGCCCGCATCCGGACCCCGCGGCGATCGACCGGGCGGTCGAGCTGCTGCGCAGCGCGGAGCGCCCGATCATCGTGTCGAGCAACGGCGTCTTCTACAGCCGGGCGTGGGACGCCTTGCGCCAGCTCGCCGAGCGCGCTCACATTCCCGTCGTGGAGTCGGGGGCGATGAAGGGGCAGTTCCCGGCCGGCCACGAGCTGTCGGCGGACGCGGCGCCGCAGGCTCTCATGAGCGCCGACGTCGTGCTGCTCGTGGGCCAGTACTGCATGCCGACGCTCGGCGAGTTTGCGTTCGGCCCCGACGCCCGCTACATCCGGATCGATCCGGCGGCGGAGGACATCGGCCGCAACCTGCCCATCGACGTCGGCATCGTGAGCGACGAGCGCGCCGGGCTGGAAGCGCTGGCCGCCGCCATGCCGCGCCAGCGGCACGAGGCCTGGGTGGCCGAGGTGGCGGCGGCGCGTGCGGCGTTCGAGGCCGAGAACGAGGAGTACTACCGGATCGGGAGCGGCTACACGGACGCCGTCCACCCTGCGGTCATCGGCAAGGCGCTGGCCGACTTCCTGCACCACGGCGATCTGCCGGCGGACCGCACGACGATCCTGCAGGGCGGCTACGGGATCGCCCGCTACACGCGCCGCTATCTGCGCGCGCATCGGCCGGGCCAGATCGTCAACGGCGCCTACCAGTACGGCGCCATCGGGCCGGACGTCGGCTACGCGGTCGGCGTGGCGGCGGCGGTCCGGGACGGCGCCGGCGCGCAGGCCGGCTTCGAGGGGCACCCCGTCATCGCAATCACCGGCGACGGCGGCTTCGGGTACACGGCGATGGAGCTCGAGACGCTCTCCAAGTACCGCCTGCCGGCCGTGATCGTCGTCTACAACAACAACGCGTGGGGCACGTGGACGGGCCAGCGCAACAACCCGCTCGCCGTCCCGGTGCACCTGTTCCAGGAGAACCTGCGCTACGACAAGCTCGGCGAGGCGCTCGGCGCCCACGGCGAGTACGTCACGCGCCCCGACGAGATGCGCCCGGCCCTCGAGCGCGCCTACCAGGCGGCGCTCGACGGGAGCCGCCCCGCCGTCGTCAACGTGCAGGCGAAGAAGGAGTTCTGGCTGCGCGACCAGTACGCCCCCGGGTTCCTCGGCAAGATCGAGCCGGGCCTCATGTCGTACTACCACTAGCTGGGCAGCAGACACGGACTGCAGGGCCGCCGCCGTCGGGCGTGTCATCGTCACCCGGTCATGGTCTCGCGAGTACGGGAGCGTTCCGGTCGGACGCCGGGGAACTCGGCCGGCGCGCCGGCCCCACCCCTCGCGTCATCGGAGAAGGACGGCCCGGCGGCGGTGCGCGAGAGGCTGCAGGCCTACGCCGACCGGGGCGTCTTCCGCGGATTCGCGGAGCAGCCGGCCCGCCGCGGGCGGCGCCGGTTCACGTTCCTCTGGCTCGCGCCGACTCCGTTCACGCTGACCTACGATGCGGCGTCCGGTGCCCTCGCGTTCCGCGATCTGTTGCCCAACGTCCCCGCCCGATCCCCGCTCGCCGGCGCCCTGCGCAGCTTCATCCGGGGTCGCGCGTCGGCGGAGCTGCCGGAGCACCGGCGCGTCGACCCCGCCCGCGCCTCGGTCGGATGCTCCATCCGGCGGGGCGCGCTGTCGGTCGAGGTCGTGGCCCGGCCCGGGCAGCACGGCTACGGAGCGAACCGGGCCGTCAATCTCGTGCACGAGATCTTCGTGCACCTCCAGGTCCGGTTCCCGGAGTACATGTGGGAGAACTTCGATGCGCCGCAGGAATGAGCACGGAACCGCCGGCCGGACCCCGAGCAGCGAGCGGGCCGGCCTCGACGAGAGCCCACTCGTCATCGACGGGGCAGGGCTTGCCGGACGTCACCCTCGACGGGGCGGAGCACGCCGTCCGGCGGCTTCGTCCCCCGTCGTCGCAGCGGGGCTCGCGCTGGTCTGCCTCGTGACCGGCGTGCTCGCCGGCACCCGGGCCGAGCTTTCCGCCGCGCCGCGGGAGCGCGCCGCGCTGCAGGAGAACGCCGAGACTCCGGCGGTCGCCAACCCGATCGAATCCACCCCCGAATCCCGCGCCATCGGGCGCCAGCGCTACGTGTTCATGTGCCGCGAGTGCCACGGCAACCGGGGCCGCGGCGACGGCGACATGGCCCACGCCGGCGGCGTTCCGTCCGACTTCACGGACGACGTCTGGGACCATGGCGAGAGCGACGGCGAGATCTTCGCCGTGATCAAGGAGGGCGTCTCGGCCGACATGCAGGGCTACGCCAACCGGCTGAGCGACGAGGAGATCTGGCACGTTGTCAACTACCTCCGGAGCCTGTCCCGGTAAGGGACCGCGCCGCAGAACGGCGCCGCCTCCCCGCGGAAGGCGCCGAGCCGAGCCGCCAGGCGGCGATCGCCAGGCGAGCCCCCCGGAGGCGTCATGAGCGCAGCGGTGCGCTACCGCGCGATGCAGGCCGGCGAAGCCGAGGCCGTCTCGGCCCTCATCCTCGCGTCGTTCGACGAGTTCATCGGCCCGGACTACGAAGGCGA
>JAPOYG010000241.1:0-14786 GCA_026706755.1 Acidobacteriota bacterium | reverse complement strand
CGCGCGGGCCGCCGCCCCCGACGTCGAACGGGTGACCGTCAACTCGTCGCGCTACGGCGTGGCGGCGTACGAGCGGCTGGGCTTCCGGCAGACGGGCCCGGAGCGGTCCGTCAACGGCATCGTCTTCATCCCCATGGCGATGCGGCTCGCCGACTGACGGTGCGCGTCCCGTTTCTCGATCTGACCGCCCAGCTCCGGACGACCGGGCCCGCCGTGGAGCGGGCCATCCTCGACGTCGTCCGCTCGGGACGCTACGTCGGCGGCCCGGCGATCGATGCGTTCGAGACGGCGATGGCCGACTGCCTCGAGGTCGACCACGCCGTCGCCGTCTCCTCCGGCACCGATGCGCTGCTGGCCGCCCTGATGGCGCTGGAGGTCGGCCCCGGCGACCTCGTGCTCACCACGCCCTACTCGTTCTTCGCCACCGCCGGCGTCGTGGCGCGCCTCGGAGCCGAGCCGGCCTTCGTCGACATCGATCCCCGGACCTGCAACCTCGACCCGGGTGCGTTGACGGCGTGGTGGGAACGCAACGCCGATCGGCGGAAGCGCGTCAGGGCCATCGTTCCCGTCCACCTGTTCGGGCAGTGCGCCGACATGGGACCGATCCTCGCGCTCGCGGCGGCGCACGGGGTTCCGGTCGTCGAGGACGCGGCGCAGGCGCTCGGCGCCCGGTGGGGCGCCGAGCCGGGACGGCCGGCGGGCACGCTCGGCGCTTTCGGGTGCTACTCGTTCTACCCCACCAAGAACCTCGGAGCGATGGGCCACGGCGGGCTCGTCGCGACGCGGGACGGCGACCTGGCCGCCGCCGTGCGTCAGCTCCGCGATCACGGGGCCCATCCGCCCTACCACCACGCGCGCATTGGCGGGAACTTCCAGCTCGATGCGGTGCAGGCGGCCGTGCTGTGCGCCAAGCTGCCCCACCTCGACGGCTGGCACGAGGCGCGCCGGGCGCGCGCCGCCTACTACGACCGTCATCTGCGGGCGCCGGGCGTCACGCCACCCGCTCGCGCCGCCCGCCCGGAAGGTCACGTCTACAACCAGTACGTGATCCGCGTGCCGGACCGGCGCGACGCGTTGCGCGCCCACCTGGCGGCCCAGGGCATCGACACGATGGTCTACTACCCCGTCCCGCTCCACCGTCAGGCCTGCTTCCGCCACCTCGGCCACGCCTCGGGTGCGTTCCCGCACAGCGAGGCAGCCGCCGCCGCTTCGCTCGCGCTGCCCGTCTATCCCGAGCTGACGGCGGAGATGCAGGACCGCGTGATCGAGGCGATCGCCCACTTCTACGAGGCCGGCGCGTGAAGGCGACACCCGCCCGGACGCGCCACCCACGCCGGCGGGCGAGCGTCAGCGTCGACCATTCCGAGCGGTGCGAGGGCGACACCCGCCCGGACGCGCCGCCCGCGCCGGGCACCTATAATCCCCGGGTTCCAGACGGATCCCGCAGTTTCACGGAATCGTCACGCTTCCCGCGCCGCCTGCCACCGCTCACCCGGGGGAACCTGATGCGCCAGTTCGCTTCGCGCCGTCGTTCGCTTCTCGCTGCTGCGGCGCTTCCCGCGGCCGCGATGCTGCTCGTCGTACCGGCTGCCGTCTCGCCCGCCCAAGCGCAGGCGCCCGACGGGGCGGTGCTGTTCGAGACGCACTGCACCTCGTGCCATCTCGCCACCGCGATCCCGCGCGCCCTGGCCATCGACAACATGCGCGCGCTCCCGCCGGAGGCGATCGTCGGCGCGCTCACCGACGGGGCGATGCGCGAGCAGGGAGCGGAGTTGAGCCCCGCCGAGCGGCGCGCGGTCGCCGCGTTCATCACGGGGCGGGGCGCCGCCGCGGCGGTCGGCGCGACCCCGGGCGGCGGTGCCTGCGGCTCGGCCGCGGCGGCGGACTGGCCCGGGCCGGACGGCGGTCCGCAGTGGAACGGCTGGGGCGCCGGCGTGACGAACGCCCGCTTCCAGCCCGCCTCCGGCGCGCGCCTCGCGGCGGCGGACGTCCCGCGCCTGCGGATCCGGTGGGCGTTCGGGTACCCGAACTCGGCAAGCGCGCAGTCGCAGCCGACGATCGTGGGAGGCCGGCTGTTCGTCGCCAGCGAGCGCGGCGTGGTCTACGCGCTCGACGCGCGGACCGGCTGCACGCACTGGTCGTTCGAGGCGCAGAGCGGAGTGCGGAGCGCCATGACGGTGGGCCGCCTGGCGGACGGCCGGCACGCCCTCTTCTTCGGCGACTTCAACGCCAACGTCTACGCCCTCGACGCGGCCACCGGCGAGGAGATCTGGCGGCGCGACGTGGAGGCGCACGTCGCGGCCCGCATCACGGGAGCTCCCGTTCTGCACGAGGAGCGGCTGTACGTGCCGGTCTCGTCGCTGGAGGAGTTGCTGGCGGCCGATCCGGAGTACCCCTGCTGCACCTTCCGCGGCAGCATCGCCGCGCTCGAAGCGGCGACCGGCGACGTCGTATGGCAGGCGTTCACCATCCCCGAGGCGCCCGCGCCGCGCGGGCGTAACCCGGACGGCTATTACCTCATGGGACCGGCGGGCGCGGCGGTCTGGTCGGCCCCCACCATCGACACCGCGCGCGGGCTCGTCTACGCGGCGACCGGAAACGCCTACACCGAGCCGGCCGCCCCGACCAGCGACGCCATCGTCGCCTTCGACCTCGCCACCGGCGCCGTCCGCTGGACGAACCAGTTGACGCCGGGCGACGCGTTCATCCTCGGCTGCGGCGGCGGCAACCCGAACTGCCCGGACGACGACGGCCCCGACTTCGACTTCGGCTCCTCGCCGGCGCTGGTCACCATGACCGACGGCAGCGACCTGCTGGTCATCGGCCAGAAGTCGGGTGTCGCCTACGGGCTCGACCCGGACCGCGAGGGCGCCGTCGTGTGGCAGTACCGGGTGGGGGCCGGGAGCGAGCTCGGGGGCATCGAGTGGGGCTTCGCGGTCGACGCCGAGAAGGCCTACTTCGCGAACTCCGACTACCTGACGCCCGACCCGGGCGGCCTGGCGTCGGTGCGGCTCCGCACGGGCGAGCTCGTCTGGTTCGCGGAGCCCCACGAGCCGGTCTGCGAGGCGTGCAGCCCGGCGCTGCTCGCAGCCGTCACCGCCATCCCCGGCGTCGTCTTCTCCGGCGCCTACGACGGCCTGTTCCGCGCCTACGACGCCGCGGACGGCACGGTGCTCTGGGAGTACGACACCAACGGAGACCACGAGACCGTGAACGGCGTCCGGGGCCAGGGAGGATCCATCAACGGCCCGGGTCCGGTGGTCGTCGACGGCATGGTCTACGTCAACTCCGGCTACGCGGCGTTCGGCGGCCGCCCCGGCAACGTCCTGCTGGCGTTCGGCGTGGATTGACGTCAGTCGAAGCCGAGGGCGAAGAGAAGCGCTGCACGGACTCTCTCAAGGACGTCCGGGGAGACGGAGCCGACGAAGCGGCGCAGGCCGTCCTTCGGGATGCTGACGACGTGGTGCAGGTTGATCGCCGAGGGCCCCGTCAGGCCCGCGTCGGGACCGACCACGACTTCCGACGGAACGCCCCGGACGCGATCAGATCCGGACGCCGCGATCCCCGACCCGGCGCCCGGGCGATCGGGCGAAGCGCGCGTGTACAATGGGAGGATCGATCAAGCTGCAGAAGCTACGTACCAACCCCCGCAAGCCATGGACACCCCTTGACCACATCCAGCTCGACAGCTCTCAAGCCCGTTCTCGAAGAACCCCAGGACTCGCTTCCCGAAATCTCGATTGACCAGCTTCCCGACCGGCTCCGGGAGGCGGTCGGCCGCCCCGGCTGGACCTCTCTGATGCCGGTCCAGGGCCAGGCCATCCCCTACCTGCTCGCCGGGCGCGACCTCGTCATCCAGGCGCGGACCGGCAGCGGCAAGACCGCCGCGTTCCTGCTCCCGATGCTCGAGCGGCTCGACCCGAAGGTCGACCGCACGCAGGCGCTCGTCCTGGTCCCGACGCGGGAGCTGGCCCGGCAGGTGCAGCGCGACGCGGAGATGCTCTGGGGCGACACCGGCTTCCGGACCGTGGCGGTCTACGGCGGCGTCGGCTACGGGCCGCAGATCGACGCCCTCAAGGCCGGCGCGCACCTCGTGGTCGCCACGCCGGGGCGCGCACTCGACCTCCTGCTGCGCCGGACGTTCAACCTCGACGGCCTCGACATGCTGGTCTTCGACGAGGCGGACCGGATGCTGTCGATGGGCTTCTACCCCGACATGAAGCAGGTGCAGGGGTACCTGCCGAACCGGCCGATCCAGACGACGATGTTCTCGGCGACGTTCCCGGCGTCGGTGATGCGGACCGCGCGGGAGTTCATCGCGGAGCCCGAGTTCCTCACCCTCAGCCGCGACCACGTCCACGTCACCGACACGGAGCACGTCTTCTACAAGGTTCCGCCGATGGAGAAGGACCGCGCCCTGGTCCGCATCATCGAGGTCGAGAACCCGTCGTCGGCGTTCATCTTCTGCAACACGAAGACCAACGTGCACTACATCACGGTGGTGCTGCAGCGCTTCGGCTACGACGCGGACGAGCTGAGCGCCGACCGGTCACAGGCCGACCGCGAGCGGATCCTGAAGCGGGTGCGGGCGGGGACGCTGCGCTTCCTGGTTGCGACCGACGTCGCCAGCCGCGGGCTCGACATCCCGGAGCTGTCGCACGTCATCCAGTACGAGCCGCCGGAGGACGCCGAGGACTACATCCATCGCGCCGGGCGGACGGGGCGCGCGGGCGCCGCCGGCGTTGCCCTGTCTCTCGTCAGCGAGGCGGAGACGCTGAGCATCGATCAGATCGCCAAGCGCTACGGCGTCGAGTTCCAGGCGCGGGCGGTGCCGACCGACGACGACGTCGCGGCGGTGGTCGCCGAGCGACTGACAGGGCTGCTGGAGGCCCGGCTGCGGGACCGCGACGCGCTCAAGGCGGAGCGGAGCCGCCGCTTCATCGCGCTGGCCAGGCAGCTCGCCGAGAACGAGGACGAATCGAAGATCATCGCGATGCTGCTCGACGACCACTACCAGCAGACGCTGCATGCGCCGCCCGGGGAACCAGCCGCGGCCGCCGCGGCTCCGCCGGCCCCTCTCACGGACTCCGGCCGCACGGGCGCCGCCCCCGCCGGCCGGCCCAGGCGCCGCCCGCGGCGCAAGCCCCGGCGCGGACCCCGCTCCGGCCGGTAGTGCCCGTGCGCCCTGACGGGCGCGTTGGGAGCCTCGCTACGCGAACCCTCACGGGGCAGCGCCTCCACGGGTCTGCGAGACTTCCGCTGCGCGAGTCTCCGGACGGAGCCCTCGCGCCGGTCGCGGTACAATGCACGGGATGCCTGCGCGGAGCGTTCCGCGCGGCTGCCGGCCCGCCCGTACAGCGTTCCAGGGAGAGAACCGCATGGCCACTCCGGTTGTTGAATCGATCCACGCGTTCGACGCGGCCGCCGAGGCCGGGCGCGAACCGTTCAAGGTCGCCGACGTCCGCCTCGCCGAGCACGGCCGCAACGAGATACGGCTCGCCGAGCAGGAGATGCCGGGGCTGATGGCGGTCCGCCGCGAGCACGCCGGCCGGTCGCCGCTGGCCGGGGCTCGGGTCATGGGCAGCCTGCACATGACGGTGCAGACCGCCGTCCTGATCGAGACCCTGACGGACCTCGGCGCCGACGTCCGCTGGGCGTCGTGCAACATCTTCTCGACCCAGGATCACGCCGCCGCCGCCGTCGCCGTCGGCCGGACGGAGAGCGGCGGCACGCCCGAGCGTCCCCGCGGCGTGCCGGTCTTCGCCTGGAAGGGCGAGTCGCTCCCCGAGTACTGGTGGTGCACGAACGAGGCGCTGGTCTGGCCGGACGGCCGCGGGCCGGACCTCGTCGTCGACGACGGCGGCGACGCGACGCTGCTCGTGCACAAGGGCTACGAGTTCGAGCAGGCGGGGGCGATCCCCGCGTTCGATCCCGAGAGCGACCCCGAGGAGTGGGGCGTCATCCTCGATCTGCTGCGGGAGATCGCGGGCCGCGACCCGTCGCAGTGGCGGCGCATCGGGCCCGCCATCCGCGGCGTCAGCGAGGAGACCACCACCGGCGTCCATCGCCTCTACGAGATGATGCGCGACGGGACGCTGCTCTTCCCCGCCATCAACGTCAACGACTCGGTCACCAAGAGCAAGTTCGACAACATCTACGGCTGCCGGCACTCGCTGCCCGACGGGCTCGCGCGGGCGACCGACGTCATGCTGGGCGGCAAGGTGGCGGTGGTCTGTGGCTTCGGCGAGGTCGGCAAGGGCTGCGCACAGTCGCTGCGCGGCCAGGGCTGCCGCGTCGTCGTCACCGAGATCGACCCGATCTGCGCGCTGCAGGCGGCGATGGAGGGCTACCAGGTCGCCACGCTGGAGGAGATGCTGGAGACCGCGGACATCTTCATCACCGCCACCGGCAACCGCGACATCATCACCGCCGCGCAGATGGGCCGCATGAAGGACAAGGCCATCGTCGGCAACATCGGCCACTTCGACAACGAGATCGACATGGCCGGCCTGAAGTCCGTCCCCGGCATCCGGCGCATCCCCATCAAGCCGCAGTACGACGAGTGGCGCTTCGCGGACGGCCACAGCGTGCTGGTCCTGGCCGAGGGCCGCCTGCTGAACCTCGGCTGCGCCACCGGCCACCCCAGCTTCGTCATGTCGGCCTCGTTCACCAATCAGGTGCTGGCCCAGCTCGCCCTGAACGACAACCGCGGCGAGTACGAGAAGAAGGTCTACATGCTGCCGAAGCACCTCGACGAGAAGGTGGCCCGCCTTCACCTCGAAGCCCTCGGCGTCAAGCTGACCGAGCTCAGCCCGGAGCAGGCCGCCTACCTCGGCGTCCCTGTCGGCGGCCCCTACAAGGCGGAGCACTACCGGTACTGACGGGGCTCCACAGCAGCGCGGCTTCGACGGCGGCCACCGGCCCGGAGGCGCACATGCGAAGACGCCGGACCCAAGCCGAGGATCCTCGTGAGCAGCCCGCCTACACGCTCACGGAGGCGGCGCAGTACCTCGATGTCCCATCCCCGACGATTCGCTATTGGGCGGCCGGCCGAAACAACTGGGAGCCTCTGATCGAGGCGCCGGCGCGCCGACCGACGCTGCTGTCCTTCCTCAACGTCGCCGAGCTTCACGTTCTGGCTGCCATCCGACGCCAGCACGGCGTTTCCATGCCCAAGGTCCGCGCCGCGATCCACTATCTCGCGAAACACACGCGCCGTGCCTGGGACCGACGACACCCGTTGATCAGTGCGAGGCTGGAGACCGACGGCCTCGATCTGTTCATGGACCAGTACGGCCGCCTGGTGAGTATCAGTCAGGCGGGTCAGACGGTCATGCGCGAGGTGATGACGGCAGCTCTGCAGCGGATTGAGCGGGACAATCGGGGTGTCCCGGCGAGGCTCTTTCCGTTCACGCGGAGCCGCATCGATGACGCGCCCGTCATGGTCGTTATCGATCCCACCGTGGCCGGCGGCCGACCGGTGATCGCCGGTACCGGCGTCGCGACCGGCATCCTCGCCGAGCGCTACAAGGCCGGCGAATCGGTCGACGGACTGGCGCGCGACTATGGGCTCGACGAAGCGAAGGTCGAAGAAGCGATCCGATGCGAGCTCCGGACGGCGGCCTGATGAGCCCGTCCTGTTTCTGGATCGCAATCTAGGCAAACACGTTGTCCCTCAGGCGCTTCGGGCGGTTGGAATGAGGGTTGAGGTCCACGACGATCACCTTCCACCGGATGCGCCTGACGAGGACTGGATTGCGCTCGTCGGGAGGAAGGGGTGGGTGGCGCTGACGAAGGACAAGAACATTCGCTATCGCTCAGTCGAGATCCAGTCGATCAGGAACCACGCGACCTTCGTCGTTGTGATCCGGGCGAAGAACGCAACGGGGGTCGAGATCGCAGAGAGCATAGTGCAAGGCCGGAGCCGCATCGCCCGGATGGCAACGAGCGTCGCGCCACCTCACGTGGCCCGGCTGGACCGGCGCGGGCGTCTGGAGCCGTACCCGGGCCTGTTGTAGGAGGAGCATGGGCGTCCTCATTCGTGAGGGTGAGGAGTAGTTCCTTTTGGCGCATCGCCTCGTCCTTTACTCGCCCATCAACTCCCTTCCTCCCGCCACAACCCTCACCAGCTCGATTCTCGCCTCGCACCTAACGCCAAGAGAGCCGCTTTGTGCTGCAGATAGCTCTCACGACCTGGTTTGCAGTTAGGCTTGATGGCGTCGCCCTCCAGATTCGTCTGCCCTACGCGTAGGGTTTCGAAATCGTTCGGCTCCTCGGTCAGCAGGCCGAGGAGCCTGGGATGGAAGAAGAGCTTCTCCCGCCCCAGACGCCGGGCGCGGAGCACGCCGAGCTCGACGAGGCTGTGCAGGTAGCGCGACGCGGTTTGGCGTTCCGCGATTCCGGCCTCCACCACGTCCGAGATGCGGCAGTAGGGCTGCTCGAACACCAGGTCGATCAACGAACGCCGGTGGGTCCGGGGCGCTCGTGCTGCGACGAAACGTAAGGTCTCGTCCCGAAGGCGGTGGATCGCTTCGATCTTCGCCGTGGTCCAGGTCGCAGTGTCCTCGACTCCCTGAAGCATGTAGAGGATCCACGGTTCCCATTCTCCGCTGCGGGCCACGTCGAGCAGAAGGCGGTAGTAGTCGGCGCGATGAGCGATGAGGAAGCGGCTCAGGTAGAGGATCGGTCGCGACAGCAACCCCTGCTCCACCAGAAAGAGGGTGTTCAGCACCCTTCCGGTCCGGCGGTTGCCGTCGGTGAACGGGTGGATGGCCTCGAACTGGAAGTGGGCGATCGCCATGCGGACCAGCGGATCGAGCTCGGTGGAGCCGCGCAGGAACCGCTCCCAGTTGGCCAGTAGCTGTCGGATACGGGCTTCGCCAACGGGCGGCGTGTAGACAACGCCTCGCGGCCCGGCAATCACCGTTCCGGGATCGGTCCGGACCCGCATCGGGGCACCCTTGATTCGGCTGCAGACGCGCACAGCCGTCTCCGACCCGAGCCCGCCCGGCCGAAGGTCGGCGGAACCTTCGATGCTGATGCGTCCGGCGGGTGCCCGACGGGCTCGGCCTATCCCGGGCGCCGCCGGGCGGCGTGGGCGCGGAGCAGCTTCTCCTGGGCGTTGACCGCCTTGGCGCCCGGCTTCCGGCGGACCGGGCGGTAGGAGCCGTCCGTCCGGAGCACCATTGCGCGATCGGTGTCGGCGAGCATCGTCTCGAGGACGACGTCGTGGAGGTGCGAGCGCAGATCCGGGTCGCGCACGTGGCAGAGGGCCTCCACGCGCCGGTTGAGGTTGCGCTCCATCAGGTCGGCGCTGCCGATGAGCGCCTCGGGCTGGCCGCCGTTCTCGAAGTAGTAGAGGCGCGAGTGCTCCAGGAAGCGGCCGACCACCGAGCGGACGCGGATCGTCTCGCTGACGCCCGGGATGCCGGGGCGCAGGCAGCAGACGCCGCGCACGATCATGTCGATCCGCACGCCCGCCTGCGAGGCGCGGTACAGGACGCGGATCATCTCGGGATCGGCGACCGAGTTGTTCTTGATGACGATGCGGGCCGGCCGGCCCTCGCGGGCATGCTCCGCCTCGCGCTCGACCAGCGCCGTGAAGGCCGGACGCAGGTGGTGCGGGGCGACCAGCAGTTCCTCGTAGTCCCGCTTGTTGGAGTACCCCGTCAGGTAGTTGAAGACCTCCGTCACCTCGTCCAGTACCGCCGGCCGCGCCGTGAAGAGGCCGAAGTCCGTGTAGATCTGCGACGTCACGCGGTTGTAGTTGCCCGTGCCGACGTGCGCGTAGCGCATGATGCCGTCGACCTCCTTGCGCACCACGAGGCAGAGCTTGCAGTGCGTCTTGAGGTGCAGGAGGCCGTAGACGACGTGCACGCCGGCCGACTCCAGCCGGTGCGCCCACTCGATGTTGTTGCGCTCGTCGAAGCGCGCCTTCAGCTCCACCAGCACCGCCACCTGCTTGCCGGCGTCGGCGGCCTGGATGAGCAGATCGACGAGCGGCGAGTTCGGTCCGATGCGGTACAGCGTGAGCTTGATGGCGATCACGTGCGGATCGTCGACCGCCGCGCGGAGGAACGCCTCGACGGCCGAGAACGACTCGAACGGGTGGTGCACGAGGTGGTCGCGCTCGCGGATCGCGTCGAAGATGGCGTCGCCGTCGCCGTTCGCCCAGAGCACGTGGGGGGAGAACGGCGGGTCCTTCAGCCGCGGCCGGTGGAGCTTCGCCAGCGCGCTCCAGTCGCCGAACCCCATCCGCCCCGAGGTGCGCGTCACGACGTGCTCCTCGATCTCGAAGTTCTCGATCAGGATGTTCAGCACCCGCGCGGGCATGGACGACTCGACGAGCAGTTGCGACAGGTCGCCGTAGCGCAGCTCCTTGAGCGTGCGGTCGACCGACTCGAGGAGGTCGTCCGCCTCGTCCTCCTGGATCACCATGTCCGTATCCCGCACGATGCGGAACAGGTGGGCGCCGCGGACCGTCGCCCCCGGAAACAGGCTGCCGACGTTCAGGCGCACGACGTCCTCGAGGAACGCGAACGACTCGCCGGGCTGCTCCGCCACGTCGGACGGAATCGGCACGAAGCGCGGGAGGACGTCGGGCAGCTTGACGCGCGCGAAGCGGGTGCGCCCGTTGTGCTCGACGACGACCGCGAGGTTCATGCTGAGGTTGGAGATGAACGGGAAGGGATGTCCCGGGTCGAAGGCGAGCGGCGTCAGGACCGGGTGGACGTTGCGCGTGTAGTAGTCGCGCAGGTGGCGGGTGACGGCCGGCGTGAAGTCCTTCCGCTCCAGGATGCGAATGCTCTCTTCGGCCAGCAACGGGCGCAGCACGTCCGACCAGCACCGCTCGAGGTCGGCCATCATCCGGTTGGCGCGCACGCGGATGGCGTCGAGCTGCTGCTCGGTGGTCAGGCCGTCCGGCGACATGTCCTCGACCCCGTTCCGGAACTTCCGCAGCAGGGTCGCGACGCGGACCATGAAGAACTCGTCGAAGTTGGTCGCGACGATCGAGACGAACTTGATCCGCTCGAGCAGCGGGTGCCGGTCGCCCTGGGCCTGCATCAGCACGCGCTGGTTGAACTCCAGCCAGCTCAACTCGCGGTTGATGTACAGGGAGGGATTGGTGAGGTCGGCCGGGTCGACCGGCGCCGGCGATCGACGGGCGACCGCCGCCGTGTTCGCAGGGCTGGGCATCGTGCTCGCGCGCCCTCACGGGCGCGTTGGGATCATAACAGTCCGGACGCGGACGCCCGCCGGCGCCCGGCCCGGCCGGCTCCGGCCCCGGCCCGAGCGGCGCCTTGCGGTAGAATCGGCACCCCTTGACCAGCTCCGGATCGGCCGCCGGCGCCGCGCCGTCTCCCACCCGCGGGGTGGGCACGCTGCTGGTGGCGGCGGGGCTCCTGGTCGCGGTCCACCTCCTCCCCACGCCGCCGCCGCTCGAGCGGGCGGGCGACGTCATCGCGCTGACCAACGAAGGGAAGGCGTGCCTCGCGATCCTCGCCTTCGCCATCACCTTGTGGGTGACCGAGGCCGTGCCCTTCCCGGTGACCTCGCTCGCCGTCCTGCTGCTCATCCCCACCCTCGGCATCGCCGGCTACGAGCGAGCGGTCGCGGCGGGGTTCGGCAACCCGCTCATCACCTTCTTCATCGGCGTGCTCTTCCTGTCGACCGGCTTCACGAAGTCCGGGCTCGGTACGCGGCTGGTGCTGCACGTCCTGCGCATCGTCGGGACGCGCACCGACCGCGTGCTGCTCGGGTTCCTCGTCGTCGGCGCCCTGCTCTCGATGTGGATCACCGACATGGCGGTCGCCGCCGTGCTCCTCCCGCTCGGGGTCGGCGTGCTGCGCGACGCCGGGCTCAAGCCGCTCGAGAGCAACTTCGGGCGGGCCCTGATGATCGCCTGCGCGTTCGGGCCGCTGATCGGCGGCATCGGCACCCCGGCCGGGACCGGCGCCAACCTCGCCTCCGTGGGCTACCTGCGCGAGCTGGCCGGGGTCGAGATCTCGTTCGCGCGCTGGATGGCGTACGGGGTGCCGGCGGCGCTGCTCATGATCCCCGTCGGCTGGCGGTTGCTCCTGCGCGCCTTCCCGCCCGAGATCGAGCGGCTGCCCATCGCCGGCACGGAGATCGCCGACCGCATCGCCGCCCTCGGGCGCCCGAGCCGGCTCGAGGTCTGGACGCTGGTCGTCTTCGGGGCGACGATTACCGTCTGGCTGACGACGCCGCTACTCGCCGCGCTGACCGGCGGCGTCATCAACCCGCCCGCCCAGGCGGTGGCGCTCGGCGGCGGCCTGCTGCTGTTCCTGCCGCGCCTCCGGGTGCTCATCTGGAAGG
The DNA here is from genome assembly GCA_026706755.1 of Acidobacteriota bacterium. GTDB lineage: Bacteria > Acidobacteriota > Vicinamibacteria > Vicinamibacterales > UBA8438 > JAGWAJ01. The sequence continues at coordinate 2,450 of JAPOYG010000241.1, read as the reverse complement.
AAGCGCAGCGCGACATGGACTGGGGCGGCGTGATCCTGATCGTGGCCGGCCTGTCGCTCGGGGTGATGGTCTTCGAGACGGGGGCGGCGCGCTGGCTCGCCCAGGTGATGCTGGGCCGGCTGGCGCTGGTGCCCGACCTCCTCCAGCCGTTCGTCATCGTGCTGGTGGTCGCGGCGCTGCACCTGCTGTTCTCGAGCAACACGGTGACCGGGGCCATCATCATGCCAATCCTGATCGCCCTGGCCCAGGACCTCGGGCTCGACGTCTGGACGGTCGCCGCGCCGGCCGCGTTCACCTCGTCGCTGGCGTTCATCCTGGTGACCGAGAGCCCGACCAACGTGCTGCCCTACTCGGCCGGCTACTTCTCGATCCGGGACATGGCGCGGGTGGGCATCGTGATGACGCTCGGGGCGGCGGTCTGTGTCACGATCGCCATCGTCGCGGTGCGCCCGCTGCTCGGCTGAGAACGCAAGGCGCGCCGTCGCGGACGGCGGCGCACCGGTCCGCGGGGGACAGGGGAGCCTGCGCCCTGGAACAGGCCCTCGCCGGAGTTCCGCGCCGGGACAGACTCCCGATGCGCTCGTCAGGGCGCGCTGGGGGCACCCCCGGACGGGACGCATCCGGCGAAGGAGTGGAGGGACGACATGACGTGGATGGACGCCGTGGTGAGGCAATCGACCGCGGCCCGGTCGGTACCGGCGCACGCGGCCGGGCCGGCGCTGGTGCTCGCCGCATCGGGGCTGGCGCTGGCGCTCGCTGCCGGCGCGGTGCTGCCGGCGCCCGCCGCCGCGCAGGAGGTTCCGCGCTACGAGCTGGACCCGCTGTGGCCGAAGCTCCCGTTCGGCGACCGCTGGCTAACCGGCGGCCTCGGAGGGATGTGCGTCGGCCCCGAGGATCAGGTCATCATCCTCAACCGGCAGAACGTCGTCCCCGCCGACCTCGACGGAGCGCAGCAGGCGCCGCCCGTCATCGAGCTCGATCCCGAGGGCAACGTGGTTCGAGGGTGGGGCGACCCGGCGCGCATCGGCGATCGCCTGCACGACTGCCACGTGGAGGCGGACGGGAGCATCTGGATCGTCGCCGCGGGCACCGGCGTGGTGCAGAAGTACTCCGCCGACGGGAGCGAGCTGCTGCTCCAGATCGGGGAGACCGGGAGGTACGACTCGTCGGACGGGACGCACGCGGGCCGGCCGCTCAACTCCGACCGGGCGCAGTTCTTCCTGCCCGCCAGCCTCGACGTCGACCGGCAGACCGGCGACATCTACGTCGCGGACGGGGAGACCGCGGCCGGCAACTTCCGTATCGCGGTGCTCGACCGCGACGGGAAGTTCCTGCGCCAATGGCCGCTCCACCGCGCCGCGGGCGAGGAGGGCATCACGCCGCTCCCGCACTGCCTGCGCGTGTCGAACGACGGCCTCGTTTACGTCTGCGACCGGCAGGCGGACCGCATCCAGGTGTTCGACCGGGCCGGCCGCTTCGTTCGCAACATCGACGTGCCGTTCGACCCGGTCACCCCGCGCGACGCGAGCCGCACCGGCACCCGCGGCACGGCCGTAGTCCTGGCGTTCTCGCCCGATCCGGAGCAACGCCTGCTGTACGTCCTCAACCAGAACCGCGTGATGGTGGACGTGCTCGACCGGCGGAGCGGCGAGGTCCTCGCCAGCTTCGGCGGCGGCCCCGGCCGCTACCGCGGGCAGTTCACGCTGCCCCACGGCATCGGCGTCGACTCCGCCGGCAGCGTCTTCGTGGCCGAGCAGGAGGGCCGGCGGATCCAGAAGTTCGTCGTCGTGGATTGACATGGGAATCCTGTACGTCACGGCGACCATCCGCAACCCGGCCGATCCGTCCCGCACCTGGAGCGGGCGGTTTCTGGTCGACACCGGGGCGATCGACTCGCTCGTCCCGCGACAACACCTGGAAGGCATCGGCCTGCGGCCCAAGGGAAAGCGGACCTACCGCCTCGCCGATGGCCGTGCGACCGCCATCGACATCACGAGCGGCGACATCGAGGTGCTGGGCGAACTCACGGCCGGCGTCATCGTCTGCGGCGACCCCGACGCCGAGCCGCTGCTCGGCGTCACGGTGCTTGAGTCCGCCGGCTTCGAGATCGATCCGCAGAACCAGCGCTTGAAGAAGCTGCCGGCCCTGCGGCTGTAGCGCGCCCTTGCGGCGCGTTGGGAGTCTGCGCGGGCGTGTCATGCTCCAAGGCACGTCCTGCGGCGCGGAACTCCTGGGCCGCGGCCGGGCACGATCCGGTCGTCGCTCCGTGAGGCACGAAAGGACGGTGACATGGGCAGCAGAATCGTCTCGTCGGTGTGCGCGGTCCTCATAGGAGCCGCGCTCCTGTCGCTCGCGGTCGCCCCGGCCGCCGGCCAGAACGCCGCGCCCAGGACGCCGTGGGGCGACCCGGACCTGCAGGGCGTCTGGGACTTTCGGACCATCACCCCGCT
>JAPOYG010000094.1 GCA_026706755.1 Acidobacteriota bacterium | reverse complement strand
CCCGTCGTCGCGTCGTTGCCGTCCACGTTCCACTTCGGATCGATGTCCGCCAAGTAGGCGAGGTACAGCTCCACGCCCCCGGGCCGGCGGCCGAGCGCCGTTCGGCGGGCTTTCCTCTCCTCGTCCCGCTTCGCCTCGGCCCGGCGCCGCTCCGCCTCGCGCCGTGCGTCGGCCTCCTTGCGGCGCCGGGCCGCCGCGTCGTCGGCTCGCCGCTGCTCCGCCTCCAGCGCCGCGATCTCCGCGTCGAGCTTTTCGAGCCTCGATCTCGCCTCGGTGGCTTCCGCCGCGGCCCGCGCGTGCGCCGACCGGGCCTCCCGGGCCGAAGCCGACGCCTCCTCGTACGCGACATACCGGTCCGGCTTCAGCGCCGGCGCGCCCGACGAGCGATCCTCCCATCCGTGCTTCGCCGCCGGCCCGATGTGCGCCGACGGCGGGTTCAGCAGAAGGCGCTCATCCGCCGCCGCGTCGCCGGCCTCGCGCGCCCGCGCCAGTTGCGCGGCGTGGCTCTCCGGTGTCACCCGGTCCGCCACGCCGGCCCGGTCGAACGCCAAGTTCATCTCCGACGCCCACGCCTGCCGCGTCTCCTCCAGCCACGCCCGCGGCTTCGTGCGCTCGCTCTTCCTGGCGCCCCCGGACGCCGGGTCGCCTCCCTTCGGCGCCGCCCGCCGAAACCACTGCTCCGCCGCCCGCTCCACCCCGTCGTTCACCCGCTCCGAGAACACCAGGTGCAGGTGCGGGTTGTCCGGCTTGCCCTCCACCTTCGACAGCCCCGCGTGGACCACGAGCGTGTACGGCAACTCGCCCGCCGTCACGTGCGCCGCGAAGCTCCGCGCCAGATCCAGCCGACCCGCGGAATCCAGCGAGTTGGGCAGCGCCGCCGTCAGTGATCGGAAAAGGCGCCCGTTGCTCCGCTCGTGGCAGTCGGCCGCCGCCCAGTACAGCCGCGCGTCCGACGACGCGAACGACGGCATCGAGCCCGACTCGAGGTGCACCACCTCGTCCCGGCTGGCCGCCCCGTACTTGCCGGCGCGGCTGATGTAGTCGTACTTCGCCGCCGCCGACTGACCGGTGCCGCGGCTGCCCGTCTTCACGTTGACGTGGCAATACATGGCGTCGTGCCGTGCGGGCCGAAGGCTCTCGTCGCACGTCGGTTTCGCACCGCGAAACCGGTAAGTGCGCCCTTCGGGTCTTCCTGGCCTCTTCCCGTGGGCGCTGTGGAGCCCCGGGCTCTTTCGAGCCCGGGTCCGGTACTTTGATCCACTGTCGCCCGCCGCGGATTCATGATATATACCGGCTCATGCGGACATCAAGACGCGCGGCTCAGATCGACCAGCTCAAGACGCGGCGCCAGGAGATCGCGGCCAGGGCGAAGGACGCCGACAAGCGGGTCGCGGATCGGCTGCGTCAACTCCAGACGCACGAGACGAGAGCGGAACGGAAGCGGGAGACCCGGCGCAAGATCATCATCGGGGCCATCGTCCGCGCCGCACAGAAGGCGAACGCGGACATCAGCCTCGACTGGCTCGACGAGCAGATCCGGGCCCTGAAGCGGCCCGACGACCGTGCCCTCTTCGGGCTCGATGGAGAGCCGTCCGCCGACGCCTCCGAGGCGGACAGGACCGAGCCGGCAGCCGCACGGCCGGCCCCGCCGGCCACCTCCCGGCAGAAGAAGCTGTTGACCAAGCTGGTCGACGAGCATCCCGAGCTCGCGCGGGAGTTCGGCGTCGACCCCGACGAGCCCGAGCTGGAGAAGCTCGGCAAGGCGAAGGCGACCTCCCTGATCCGAGCGATGCTCGACCGCGTCAACGCGCAGGCGCCGCCCGATGAACGATGACGACTCGTACGGCCGGGCGCGCCGGACGGCCACCTACCGTCGCCAGATGGCCGCTGTCGGTGAAGGGCGTCCGTGTCGAGTGGGAGGGAGGGAGACGGCAGGTCGTCGACGAACGAGGAATCTGGACGGCGGGACACCGCCGCCGCGCTCCGTCACGCGGGGGCAGGTTCCGTCACCTCCCTCTCGTCGCCCCCGCGCCTGCCGGCGGGGCGGTCAACCGTTCGCCCGGCGCTCCGGACTCGTCGCGGGACGCCTCCGAGCGCCGGGACAGCAACTGCGCCAACTGCTTCACGCTCTCGACCTGCTGCAGGAGGT
>JAPOYG010000358.1 GCA_026706755.1 Acidobacteriota bacterium | reverse complement strand
GCCCATGGCGCGGCGCGTTGCCGGTCCGCCGCTGGTTGCGCCGCCGCTCGGCGATTCGATAAGATGAGATATCCGACCATTATGGTCGGCGATGGGCCGGCGAACACGATCCGCGAACCGGCGGCGTCCTCCGGGGACGAAGCCGGGCCCGCGTTGGGCAGGAGCAGGCGGCATGGCGACCTCGACCGACAGCATCGAGCAGCTCGCGAACCAGGACTACAAGTACGGCTTCGTCACCGACATCGACGCCGAGGCGGTGCCGCCCGGCCTCGACGAGGGCATCATCCGCATCATCTCGGCCAAGAAGGGCGAGCCGGAGTGGCTGCTGGAGTGGCGCCTGAAGGCGTTCCGCGTCTGGCAGACGATGACGGAGCCGAAGTGGCACAACGTGCACTTCCCGCCCGTCGACTTCCAGGACATCATCTACTACTCGGCCCCGAAGCAGAAGCCGAAGCTCGAGAGCCTCGACGACCTCGACCCGGAGATCAAGGCGACCTTCGACAAGCTCGGCGTGCCGATCGAGGAGCAGAAGATGATGGCCGGCGTCGCGGTCGACGCCGTGTTCGACTCCGTCTCCGTGGCCACCACCTTCAAGGACAAGCTGGCCGAGCTGGGCATCGTCTTCTGCTCGTTCTCCGAGGCGGTGCGCGACCATCCGGACCTGGTGCGGAAGTACCTGGGGTCGGTGGTGCCGGCGTCGGACAATTTCTATGCCGCCCTCAACTCGGCCGTCTTCTCCGACGGCTCGTTCGCCTACATCCCGCGGGGCGTCAAGTGCCCGATGGAGCTCTCGACCTACTTCCGCATCAACGCGGCCCAGACGGGGCAGTTCGAGCGGACGCTGCTGGTGGCCGACGAGGGCGCGACGGTGAGCTATCTGGAGGGCTGCACGGCGCCGATGCGCGACGAGAACCAGCTCCACGCGGCGGTGGTCGAGCTGGTGGCCCTCGACGACGCGACCATCAAGTACTCGACGGTCCAGAACTGGTATCCCGGCGACAAGGACGGCAAGGGCGGCATCTACAACTTCGTGACCAAGCGCGGGAAGGCGCTCACGAACGCGAAGATCACGTGGACGCAGGTCGAGACCGGCTCGGCCATCACCTGGAAGTACCCGAGCTGCATCCTGCAGGGCGACAACTCGGTCGGCGAGTTCTACTCCGTCGCCGTCACCAACAACCGCCAGCAGGCCGACACGGGAACAAAGATGCTCCACCTCGGCCGCAACACGCGGAGCACCATCGTCTCCAAGGGGATCTCGGCCGGCCGGGGCCAGAACACCTACCGCGGCCTCGTGCGCATCGGCAAGAACGCCAAGGGGGCGCGGAACTTCTCGCAGTGCGACTCGCTGCTCATCGGCGACAAGTGCGGCGCGCACACCTTCCCCTACCTGGAGGTGCGCAACACGTCGTCGCAGGTCGAGCACGAGGCGTCGACCTCGAAGATCGGCGAGGACCAGATCTTCTACTGCCGCCAGCGCGGCCTGTCGACCGAAGACGCGGTCAACATGATCGTGAACGGCTTCTGCAAGGAGGTCTTCCGCGAGCTGCCGATGGAGTTCGCGGTCGAGGCGCAGAAGCTGCTCGGCATCAGCCTCGAGGGCAGCGTCGGGTAGGAACCTGCGCCGTGGAACGGAAGGAACGTCAGGCAGTCATGCTCGAGATCACCAACCTGCACGCCTCGGTGGGCGGCCGGGAGATCCTGAAGGGAATCGACCTCGCGGTGAAGGCGGGCGAGGTCCACGCCGTCATGGGGCCGAACGGCTCCGGGAAGAGCACGCTCGCGGCCGTGCTCGCGGGCCGCGACGAGTACGAGGTGACGGCCGGGTCGATCCGCTACGACGGCCGGGATCTTCTGGACATGGAGCCGGAGGACCGCGCGCGCGAGGGCATCTTTCTCGCGTTCCAGTACCCGGTGGAGATCCCCGGCGTCAACAACGCCTACCTGCTGAAGGCGGCGCTCAACGAGGTCCGCAAGCACCGCGGCGAGCCGGAGCTCGACGCGATGGACTTCATGGCCCTCGTCAAGGACAGGATGCAGGTGCTGCACATCGACCAGGACCTGCTGAAGCGCCCCGTCAACGAGGGCTTCTCCGGGGGCGAGAAGAAGCGCAACGAGATCTTCCAGATGGCGGTCCTCGAGCCGCGGCTCGC
>JAPOYG010000584.1 GCA_026706755.1 Acidobacteriota bacterium | reverse complement strand
GAGTGTCTGCGCCTTCGCACAGCGTGTCAACCGCGGGAGACGGTCGGAAGGAGGTCTCGCCCGCGCTCGCCGGGGCCTGGGTCGGAATCGTCCGACGCGACCGGACGCCAATGGTCCCGCCCGCGCTCGCCGGGGCCTGCGTCCTACCGGTCGGACCGTCCCGGCGCGCGGAGGTCACGCATCGGTCCCCGCCGGCTCGGCGCGCCGGATCTCGCGCCAGCGGCCATCGATCAGCAGTTGCGCCGGCTGGTACTCGATCTTGTAGCGCATCTTGCGCAGCTCCGCGATCCAGAAGCCGAGGTAGAGGTAGGGCAGGCCGCGGCGGCGGCACTCTTCCACCTGCTGGAGAATCGCGAACACGCCGAGGCTGCGCCCCGCCAGGTCGGGGTCGAAGTACGTGTAGACGGCGGCCAATCCGTCTTCGAGCGTGTCGGTCACCGCGGACGCCACCAGCCGGCCGTCCAGCCGGACGTTCAGGAGGAACGTGCCGGCCCAATCCGCTCGGAGCATGGAGTGCAGTTGCCCGGGCGACGGGGGATACATCCCGCCGTCCGTGTGACGGCCACAGATGTAGCGGGCGTAGAGATCGAGGCCCTCGCAGTCGGGCGTCGCCCGCTCCGCGTGCACGACGAGATCCGCGTTCCGCTTCAGGACCCGGCGGAAGCGGCGGCCCCAGCGGAACCGCTCCACCGCGACGCGGGTGGGTATGCACGCCTCGCAGGACTGGCAGCGCGGGCGGTACAGGTCGTCGCCCGTCCTCCGGAATCCGGCGCGCGCGAGGTCCGAGTAGGCCGCGGCCGAGCGCAACTCCAGCGGGTGCAGCACCTGCGACCGCGCGTACCGGTCCTCGAAGTAGACGCACTGGTGCGGAATCACCACGAAGTGCCGGGGCCGCCCGGGTGAGGATCGAGACGTCACGTCAGCTGTCCCGCAGGTTTCGCTTGTACAACAGCCTACGGCCGCTCACGCGTTGCTGCAATGTTGATACCGGAGCGCCAACGGCGAGCGGTGGAACCTGCTCTGCTCTCAACCGTGCGCGGCGGAGGCAACGTCCGCGATCGCCGCGAGCGCACGCTCGATCCCCGCCCGCGAGACGTCGAGGTGCGTGACGGCCCGGATGTCACCTCCGGCGCCGCTCACGCGCACTCCCAATGCGGCGAGGCGGTCGACGAACTCGCGGTTGCTCAGGCCGAGGCCACCGACGTCGAAGAAGACCATGTTGGTGTCGGGCTCCGCCGTCCGCACGGCGATGCCATCGATCCCGGCCAGGCCGCGCGCCAGCAGGCGGGCGTGCTCGTGGTCCTCGGCCAGCCGCTCGACGTGATGCTTGAGCGCGTAGAGGCAGCCGGCGGCGGCGATGCCCGCCTGGCGCATGGCGCCGCCGAAGAGCTGCTTGTAGCGCCGGGCAGCGGCGACGAAGTCGCGCGACCCCGCCAGCACCGCGCCGATCGGCGCCCCGAGCCCCTTGGTGAAGTCGATCCAGACGCTGTCGACCTCGGCGGCGAACGTCGCCGCGGGAACGCCGCTCGCCACGGAGGCGTTCATCAGCCGGGCGCCGTCCATGTGCAGCGGTACGCCGCGCTCCCGCGCGCAGGCCGAGACGGCGCGGAGCTCTTCCGGCCTCCAGACGGCCCCGCCGCCGAAGTTGTGGGTCTGCTCGACGCAGACCAGGCCCACCGGCTGCCCGTAGGGCACGGGCACGGCGGCCACGCGGTCCATCGCCGCGCCGAGCTCGGCCGGTGTGAAGATCCCGCGCCCGGTCTGGATCGGCTGCACCATGACGCCGGAGGCGAGGGCGGCCCCGCCCGACTCCGCCCGGATGACGTGCGCCATGCCCTCGGCCACGAGCGCGTCCCCCGGCCGGGTGTGGGTCTTGACCGCCACCAGGTTGCACATCGTGCCGGTCGGGAGCCAGAGCGCGGCCTCCTTCCCCAGCAGGTCCGCCACCCGCTCCTGCAGCCGGAGGATGGTCGGGTCCTCCCCCTTCTGCTCGTCCCCCACCTCGGCCGCCGCCATCGCGGCGCGCATCCCCGGCGTCGGCCGAGTCTCGGTGTCGCTGTAGAGCGAGACGGTGTCTTCGATCGCGTGCGTCATCGTGTGGTCCACCGTGCCGGTGATTGTGGCACGCCCGACTCTGCCTCGCATACACTCGCCG
>JAPOYG010000640.1 GCA_026706755.1 Acidobacteriota bacterium | reverse complement strand
GTGGCGGAGAGGGTGGGATTCGAACCCACGTGCCGGTTACCCGACAAGACGCTTTCGAGGCGCCCCCGTTACGACCACTTCGGTACCTCTCCGCAGGCAGGTACCCTTCAGTTTACGCCGGTTCGCACCCTCCCGCCAGCCGCGGCCCTCACGGCTGCGGCACCTCGTCGATCCAGACCCGGATCTGCCGATCGTCCTCTCGCACCCGCACGATGTCGCCGCGCAGCTCGCTCAGCCGCGCGAGGGCGGCGGGCAGGTTCAGCGAGTCCCCGTCGCCGGACAGGAGAGCGTCGACAACCGCGATCGGGAGCCGCATCTCGGCTGTCTCCGCCGCGCCGTCGCGCGCCATTCGGACCTCGATCTCGTCTCCCGACCGCGCCACCCGCACGATGTCGTCTTCCTGCTCGATGGTGATGAACTCGGCGTCACCCGCCGCCAGGAGCTGCCCCCACATCTTGCGCACGGCGGGGATGCTGACGGAAACTCCCGTGTCGGAGAGTTGGATCGTCCCGCCGCCGATGCGGTCCGGCGGAATCATGGACGCCAGCACCTCGGCGGCCGCGAGCGGGAGATTCACGCTGACGTTGCCCTGGTCGTCACTGGCGACGACCTCGACATGAATCCACGGTTGGGGTGCGTCCTGGGCGCTCGACAGTCCGCCGAGCCAGAAGAGCACCGCGACTGCAACGACGACACGTGCACGAGCATGCATGAGTTCCTCCCCCAATCGTGCCGGTCGCGCCTTGCCGCGCCGGCTCCCGTGCAGGGTAGACGATGTACCGCCGCGCGCGGTTCGCACCGGAGGCGGGCGGCATGATCGCGGAGCGTGCCCGGTGGCTGGCGTGTGCCGTTCTCGCAGGTTCCGGCGCATGCGCCGCGGCTGCGGCCCAAGAGCGAGTGACGTTCCACACCGACGTCACCATCTACGGCGACAACACCGAGTTCCACAACCGCTTCCGCGACGGCGAGACGCTGCTCGGCACGGCCGGAACCTTCGCGGTCGACGTGGAGATCGGCGACAATGCCCTCTTCCGGGGCGGCATCTTCCTCAACCACCGGATCGGGTCGGCGCGCTTCGCCGAGCAGTGGCGGCCCGTCTTCAGCCTGACCGTCGACCGGGGGCGGTCGCGCTTCATCATCGGGACGCTCGAGACCGGCCCCGACGAGGGCGTGTTCGCCCCCGACCTCGGCGGCCCGCACGGGCTCATCCCGCCGCTCCAGGTGGAGACGCTCGCCTACACGCGGCCGCACGAGGGCGGGCTCCAGTGGCAGCTCGATGCGCCGCGGATCGAGCAGGACGCCTGGATCAACTGGCAGCGACTCCACACGGCCGAGCACCGGGAACGCTTCGACGCCGGCCTGCGCGGCCGGCTGCCGCTCGGCACGCCGTTCCCGATGGCGGTGGCCTACCAGCTCCACCACGTGCACGAGGGAGGACAGCTCTTCGACCCCGGGCCGGTGGCCGACAGCTTCGCGGGAGGACCCGGGCTGGTGGTCGAGCCCCCCATCGGCCTCTTCGACGCCTCCTCCGTCGAGGCCTACCTGATGTGGTCGAAGCACGTGCCGGACCGGGCCGACCTGGAGGCCGGCTCCCACGGCCACGGCCTGTTCGTGCGGGCCGCGGCGGTGAAGCACGGCTGGCGCGGGCACTTCATCTTCTGGAGCGGCTGCCTCTGGTTGAAGGACGAGGGCGACCTCAACTACGGTTCGCGCTTCCCGGACGGCTCCGTCTTCCGCCCCACCCGCCACTACGGCGAGGTCGGCCTCGCGAGGGTCTTCTACGAGGCGGAGGGCGTCTCGCTCGAGGGATCGGCCCGCGCGCACCGCATCGAGAAGGACTACAACTACTCGTTCCGGGTGCTGGCGCGCGTGCACCTGGACTTCCCGTTCCGCCGCCGCTGACGCCCTCGCAAGGGCGCGGCCTGCACGGCGCGGCGTTTTGTGGCACACTTGCTGTACGGACATGCCGCGATCGGACGCGGCGGCCGCGCCGGTCCTGGGCGGCCGGCGGGCCGGGCGGGTTGGGACCCGCCGTGGCGGGTACGCCCAAGCAAGGAGGTGATTCAGTGGACGATTCCAGTACCTGTCCGAGGGAGGTGGCGTCCTCGTAGGGGCCTCCAGCGTAACGCTGTGGCGTAACGACGGGGGACCCCGACAGCGG
>JAPOYG010000195.1 GCA_026706755.1 Acidobacteriota bacterium | reverse complement strand
GTACCGCTACAACGGCCGCGACATGCGCCTGACCGACGTCCACGGGGTGCCGATCGCGCAGATCGTCGCGTAGGGAAGGGGAGACCGGACGAGGCCTGCGCCGGGGCGGGTAGACTGGCTACGAGAGGATCGGGCGCGTGAAGTGCGCCAATCCTCGCCCTCCGCCAAGGAAAGGGCAACGCCTCGGCGGGTCCATCAGATGGAAGTCCGGCAGCGTGTCCCAGACCCACAGGATTCGGTTATCGAGCGGGCCGGGGCTGTCGAGCGAGCTTCTTCCGGGTCGGGCCGGAGGTTCCCTGATTGTCCATCCTTGACTACGGCGACCGGCCGCGCGTCGGCTACTGCCACTTCGAGAGCATCTTCGTGCACGAGCTGGGGCCCGTGCTCGGCTTCTGGCACGTCTCGGACCCGGCCGCCGCGCTCGACGTGGGGACGTCGCACGAGCGGTACAGCGCGAAGGAGCGCTACCACGCTCGGCTGGCCTACGAGGTTGGAAACGGCGCCCGCTACTGCGGTTGGCCGTTCGTCGCCGAGTGCTTCTGATGCGGTGTGGGGAGACGGACGTGAACGCGGAATCGGAAACGCCACACTCGGAGCCAGACGTATCTCACGTCAAGGTCGTAGTGCAGGAACACCAGCCCGTTCCACCAGCAACGGTAACGGCGTCGGTGCACCGCTGCCCGGCCGCCGTCGATGGTCGTCATCCTCTCCTCCTCCAGAACAGGCCGCCGAACGCCCGCACCGCCCAGTAGAGGGGGTAGCGGCCGTACCAGGGGCATCGCCACGATCGCCGAACGCTGCACGCTGACCGAGACCCTGGCCATAGGGACGGACCAGGGGCTGGGCCGGCTAGAGCGCACCGTCGAGGAGCTGATCCTCAACGTCCGCGGCATCTTCGGTCGGATTCGTGAAGCCCTGTTCGACCCACGCAGAATCGCGTGACCGCTGCCGATGTCACGGGTGAAGTCAACCCTGGAGCCGTTCGAGACGAAGAGGTGCAGGTATAGCCCGTGGTGGCCGCCGCTCGGTACGCCGCCGGGAGCGTGCACTGACGACGCGGTCGGCCGATAACATCAGGGGAGAGGCATGAACGACCGGGTCGTGACGCTGCGGCAGAAGCTCCCGGAGATCGCGGTGGAGGCGGCGATGGTGGTGTTCGCCGTCTTCGCGGCGTTCGGGGTCGAGGAGTGGCGTGAGGAGCGGCAGCTCCGCCAGTTCGCGCAGGTGGCCCGGACGGCGGTCGAGACGGAGATCGCCGAGAACCTGGAGGAGTTCCTGGGCGCGGAGCCCGTGCTGACCGCCCTCGTGGCGCAGCTCGACGAGTTGCTGCAGACGGCGCGGGCCGGCGGCGTCGAGCTCCACGACGAGTTGAACCTCGCCCTCCGGATGCCCCGCACGTCCACGGCGGCGTGGCGTGCCGCGCAGGGGAGCCAGGCCGCGCCGTACTTCGACCACGACTGGGTGATTCGGGTCTCGCGGATCTACGAGCTGTACGAGGGCTACGCGGACGTGCGGCGCCAGGTGGTCGCCGACTACGGCCGGGTCGTCGCGCGACGCGCATCCTTCCGGGGGATGTCGCCGGCAGGTCTCGTCGAGTCGTTCGAGCCGCTGAGCGGCAGCCTGTGGATGCTCCGCCAGTTGCACGGGGAGATGGCAGGGGGCTTGGCGAGGCTGGTGGAGTGAAGCGATTCCGGCCCCTGACCGCCGGCAGTCGGAACGGGCGGCGCCGGGAGGCCACTCGTCGGGAGGGCCCTCGGCGCCCGAAGCACGCCCGCCGCGGGCGCGACCTCACGCGCGGCAGGCCGGGTCGCTCCTGGCTGCGGCGGGTGCGCCGGATCGGTCTCGCCTGCGGTGCCGTCACGCTCGGCGTGCCGCTGGTGGTCGTCCTCCTGCTGCGCTGGATCCCGCCGCCGACGACGGCGTTCATGGTGCGGAGCGCCCAGGCGCACGCCGATGCGGCGGGATCGACCGGGACCGGCTACCGGTGGACGGCCTGGGACGACATTGCCCCCTACGCCGGTCTCGCGGTGATCGCGGCCGAGGACCAGCGCTTCCCTGATCACAACGGGTTCGACGTCGACGCCATCCGGGCGGCGCTCGACGACGCCCGGCAGGGCGAGCGGCTGCGCGGCGCGAGCACCATCTCGCAGCAGACGGTCAAGAACC
>JAPOYG010000194.1 GCA_026706755.1 Acidobacteriota bacterium | reverse complement strand
ACCGTCCAGCCGCCGTCGAAGCGGCCGGTCCGCACGTCCCACACCGGGTTCCAGTCGTTGTTGGGGTTGCCCTCGTTCGTGAACTGCGAGTCGGAGCGCGCCCCGAGGGGGTTGGTGTAGAAGTTGAAGCCGTTGCGGCGGTCGTAGAACGTGTCGAAGAAAGCGGTGAACGTGTCGTTCTGGCGCAACTGGCTGGTGTCGCGGCGCATCTCGTTCGCGACCCAGCGGCTCTCCGGCGCCGAGTCCCAGACGCGCGCCGAGACGTAGACGTTCGTTGCGTCGAAGAGGATCCACGCCTCCGTCCGCTCGGTGGCGGGCGCTCCGGGGTCCGGCAACTGCTGGATGAAGCCGCTGATGGCCGGCACCGCCGCGTAGACCGGCTCGTCGAGGACGCCGTCGAGCCGGAGGCCCTCGTCGAGGCGGATCGCCCGGACCGTCGCGCGCCCCGCCGCGTCGCGCGTCAGCACCGCGGGCGGGACGGGCGGCGGCGGGCCGTCGATGATCGCCGCGTCGACGCGGAAGCCCCCGACGGTCGGCGGCTGCGATTCCGCCCCCCGGCCGGCTGTCGTGTCGTCCTCCGTCTGCGCGGCCGTCGTTCGGGACTGCCCGGCTGCCGCGATCGGCGGGGCAACGAGCGCTGCGAGGAGCAGTACCGCGGGCATGCGAATCACGAGGCGCATTCTCGCGGGTATGATCCCCCAAAACCGCTCAGGAGGCATTTCGTGAGAGCACGAACCGCGATCGCCCTGTGTGCGTGGTTGTCGCTGGCGTCCGGGGGCTGGGTCGTCGCCGGGCAGGAGGCGGCCGGCTGCGAGCCCGCCGGAGACATCCGCTTCATCTGCGACCTGATAGGCCCGGAGGACCTGGCGATCGTCCCGGGGGACGAATGGGTGGTGGCGTCCGGGAACCAGGAGGGCGGCCGCATTCACCTCGTGAACGTGGCCGACAAGACCACGTCCGTCCTCTTCCCGACCCCGGATCGCGCGGAGCGGCTCGACGCGGCGACCTATCCGAGCTGTCCCGGCCCCCTGGAGGCGGAGGAGCTGGACAACGACGAGTTCCGGGCCCACGGCCTGTTCCTGAAGCCGGGCGCGGGCGACGTGCACGATCTGTACGTCGTCCACCACGGCCGGCGCGAGTCGATCGAGGTCTTCGAGCTCGACGCCGGCGCGGCGCCGATGACCCTCGCGTGGGTCGGCTGCGCGGTGGCGCCGGAGGGGCTCCGCCTGAACTCGGTGGTGGCGCTTCCGGAGGGCGGCTTCGCGGCGACGAGCACCTCCACCGGCGACGTCTGGGAATGGAGCACCGATTCCGGCTGGTCCGTCATCCCCGGCACGGACGACACCACGCCCAACGGCCTGGAGATCTCCCCCGACGGCGCCTGGCTCTACGTCGCGGGCTGGCGGGGCGAGAAGCTGACGCGCCTGTCGCGCGGCCGCACGCCCCGGCAGCGCGACGTCGTGCCGATCGGCTTCCGGCCCGACAACCTGCGCTTCGTCGACGGCGGCGCGCAGATTCTCGCCGCCGGCCACGGCAACTTCGGGACGCCCGAGGAGACCTCGAACGTCGCCGTGATCGACCCGCAAACGCTGGAGGTCCGCCGCATCTTCCAGCACCCGCGCATCGACGGGTTCGCCGCGTCGACGGCGGCCATCCGCATCGGCGGCGAGATCTGGCTGGGGACGAACCGGGGCCGCATGATTGCCTGGTTCCCCGCCCCGGAGTAGAACCGGATCCGAGGAACGGCGGGCGCATGGCCGAGTTGAAGACCCGGAAGAACGACGCGGACGTCGAGGCGTTCCTCGACGGCATCGAGCACGAGAAGCGCCGGAAGGACTGCCGCGCCGTCGTCGAGCTGATGGCCGACGTCACGGGCGAACCGCCGGTGATGTGGGGCGACAGCATCATCGGCTTCGGCAGCTACCACTACCGCTACCCCACCGGCCGCGAAGGCGACTGGATGGCGACCGGCGTCTCACCCCGCAAGCAGAGCCTGACCGTCTACATCCAGACCGGCTTCCAACGGCACGCCGAGTTGATGGAGAAGCTCGGCCGCTTCACGACGGGCAAGTCGTGCCTCTACGTCAAGCGGCTCGAGGACATCGACACCGATGTGTTGCGGGACCTGATCCGGGATTCGTACGCGCTCGTGTCGAAGGGGTAGTACGGCTGGTGAGCGGGCTCACGTCGCCCGCACCCTGATGGCGGCGTCGGGGATGCCGGGCGCAGCAATCAACCGTCGTCGACGCTCGTGGAACGCCGGCGGCGCAGGAGGACCCAGTCCGCCAGCCGCACCCCCCACAGCATCGACGCGAGGACGACGAACGCCCGCAACGCCACCCCGCCCACGAGGGCGACGAGTAGCAGCCAGCCCCACACGTCGGCGCCGTAGACGAGCGCCCGCGTGGCCAGCACCGCGAACACCATCACGGCCACGAACAACACCGCCCCCACCGAGCCGGTGGCGCGGGCGAGCCGGCGCCGCCCGTCCTGCTCGCTCATACCGGGCGCTCAAACCTCCGTCCCGCTGGCTCCGGAAGTCCGCCGCGTCGAGCGCCCGATCGTACACGGCGGCACGCGCTCGTTCAAGGGCAGGCGCCTTCGATACGGGGCATCAGGCACGCTCCACCGCGAAGGCGGTCACGTTGCGCGTGGACCTGCTGAACTCCACGCCGATCAGGTGGATCGGCTCGCCCGTCGCGCGGTACTTGTCGGCGTAGCCCCGCTCCCGGAGCTGCGCCAGCGCGGCGCCTTCGCTCGCCTGCTCCACCACCTTGAACTCGAACAGGTAGACATTGCCGGCGAAGCGTACCGCCATGTCCGCCCGCCCGCGGTTGCTGGAGTCCTCGACCGTGACGTCGAAGCCCGACGCGGCTAAGTAGGAATAGAACACGCTCGCGTAGTAGCCCTCGTATGCGGCGATGGCGTTGCTCGTGTACCACTCGTAGGGAATGCTCGAGAAAAACGCCTGGAAGAGCCCCTGCATGCCGGCGAAGTCGTTCTCTTCCATCAGCCCGTACAGCCGATCGCTGTTGGCGGCCTGGCGCGTCGCATCCTGCACGAGCTGCCGCAGCAGGCTCTGGTTGAAGCTCTGTCGGACCTCCCGGTTGGGATAACCCAGGCGATAGCGGCGGACGCCGCCCCGGTCTCGCACGTCCTTGATCGTCAGGTAGCCGGTCTGGAACAGCAGCGCCTCGGTGGCGATGGCCTCGACCTCGAACGAGGACAAGAGCTCGTCGCTGCTCAACATGCCGTCCAGCTCCAGCGAGGCGACGCGGCGGCGGAAGAGCGCCTCGACGAGGAAGGTCGGCGTGGCGCTCTCGAACCAGTAGCAGCCGAACTCGCGCTTGTCGAACAGCAGGAGGATGTCGAACGGGTTGTAGACCCGTTCCGCCCCCCGCCAGTTGTATCCGTTGTACCAATCGCGGACCTGGTTCCGGTCCAGGCCCGGCAGCCCTCGAACAGCTCCTTGAGGGTGTCGAGGAACAGGCTCTTCCCGAAGCGCCGCGGGCGCGACAGGAAGTAGTGTTTGCCCTCGTCCAGCAGCCGCGCGATGAAGCCCGTCTTGTCGACGTAGTAGCAGCCCTCCTCGCGGAGCTCGCGGAAGGTCTGCAGGCCGATGGGGAGGCGGCGCCTGATCGTCACCGCCGATCAGCGTAGCGCACGCTGGGTCCGGCCCGCCGCGGCCTGCCGCCCGAGCCGGCGCCCGGGCCGGACGGCGGAGGCTGCGGGAACCCCATCGGTTGTCACGGCAGGGTAAAGACGAACAGGTTGTTGCCGGCGCTCGGCGTGATCTCCGGGGTCAGGCGGATGAAGCTCGACGAGGTTCCCGCCGTGCCGGTGCTGACGGCCACGTACTGCCGGCCGTCGACGGCGTAGGTGATCGGGAAGCCGGTGACGGACGAGCCGAGGTTGATCTCCCACAGCACCTCGCCGGTCTCGTCGTCGAAGGCGCGGAAGCGGCCGTTGACGTCGCCGCCGAAGACCAGCCCGCCGCCGGTGGCGACGAGCGACATCGTCGCCGTCCGCTGCTCGTGCATCCAGCGCGTGGCGCCGGTCTCGGCCGAGATGGCCTGCACCGTGCCGAGCTGGTCCTCGCCCGGCGCGAACTGCGTCCGCACCGCCAGGGCGTAGAGCGCCATCCCGCCGTCGCGCGTCGCCATCATCTGCGCGCAGGCGTTGCGGAGCGGCATGTACATCGTGTTGGTCCGCGGGCTGTAGGCGCCCGCCTCCCAGTCCTTGCCGCCGACCCAGGTCGGGCACGCAAGCACGTCCTGGCCCTCGGCGCTGAAGACCACCTCGGCGTTCTCGGTCACGTCCCCGGTGGCGCCGTCGATGTCGCTGATCACGTTCTGGGTCACCGTCGGGCGCGCCCAGAGGAACTCGCCGGTGGCGCGATCGAGGGTGTAGACGATGCCGGTCTTCCCCGGGATCCCGGTCAGCACGCGGCGAGTCTCGCCGGTCTCGAGGCGCGGGTTGATCCAGCTCACGGCGGTGGGGTCGGGTGCCACGGCGGTATCGACGAGAATCCGCTCGAACGGGTGGTCGAGGTCCCAGTGATCGTTCAGGTGCTGGTAGTACCAGCGGATCTCGCCGGTGTCGACGTCGAGGGCCAGGGTCGAGTTGTGGTAGAGGTGCTGATTGTGGGCGCCGCCGAGCAGGAACTTCGGGGCCGGCGAGGTGACCGACGTCCCGATGTAGACGAGCCCCAGCGTCGGGTCGTAGCTCGGCGCCATCCAGGAGCCGACGTGCACGCGCTCCTCGAACGGGATGCCGCCCCAGGTCTCGTCGCCCGGCTCGCCCGGCGCGGGGACGGTGCGCCGCCGCCACACTTCCTCCCCGGTGGTCGCGTCGTGGGCCGTGATGACGCACGCGTCGGGCCCGCCGCGCGGCATGCAGCTCCGGCCCGAGACGACCTTGCCGTCCGCGATGATCGGGCCGGAGGAGTGTCGGGCCGGATTCTTCCGGTAGTCCAGGATCGGCGTCTCCCAGGCCAGTTCGCCGGTGACCGCGTCGAGGGCGAAGACGTGGTTGTCGACGCTGGTGTCGATGATGTGGCGGCCGTAGATCGCGATGTTGCGGTTCGTCGTCAGGTTCCCGACGAACTCCTCGACGTCGTCGGGCGAGTCGCGGCGGTACTCCCACCGGAGGTCGCCGGTGGCGGCGTCGATCGCCTGGATCACGTCGCCGGGGTTCGGCATGTAGAGCGCGCCGCCGTAGGCGAGCGGCGTCCCCTCCTGGCTGCCCGCGGTGAGGGCCCGCGTCCAGACGAGGCGCAGGTCGCCCACGTTGTCGCGGTTCACCTGGTCGAGGGGGCTGTAGCCCCAGCCGTCGGGCGTGCGGCGCCAGGTCAGCCAGTCGGCCGGGGCGGGGTCCTCGAGCATCGCGTCGGTGACCGGCGCGAACCCGTCCGGCAGCGGCTCCTGCGCGCCAGCGGGGGCCGGAGTCGCGAGCGACATGCCGGCGACGACGGCCGTGGCGATGACGAGGCCGGCAACGGAATCCGACGGCGCGGCGAACGGCGGGCTCGACGTCTGGGACATCTGAGACTCCCTTCCTCTGCGGATGCCGTCCCGCGGGCGACGACCGGGTCGACCGGCCCGGCGTCGGGCCGCCGCCCCGCCTCGGGCCACTCTACCCCGAGGATCGTGCTCCGGCGGCGCGGTCGTCACCGCCGGAGGACGGCCCGAACCGCGGCGACACGTCAGTTGCTCTCGACGATGGCCTGGTAGGCCATGATCCGGAAGCGCTCCGCAATGTCGGACGTGCCGGGGAAGATCTGCGTCATCAGGACGCCGATGAGATCCTCCACCGGATCGATCCAGAAGTTCGTGCCGAAGAAGCCGCTCCAGTAGTAGGCCCCCTCGGAGCCGAGCTCGCCGTCCCCGCCCGGGCGGCCGCGCACCGCGAAGCCGAGACCGAAGCCGGCGCTCCCCGGCTGGACGACCGAGCCCACCGGCACGTCCCCGATGTGGTCGGTGGTCATCAGCTCGACCGTCTTCGGGCTCAGGATCCGAACGCCGTCGAGCGCGCCCCCGTTCAGCATCATCTGCAGGAAACGGGCGTAGTCGTGGATTGTCGACGCGAGGCCCGCCCCGCCCGCGAAGTAGGTGCGGTGCTCGCCCGTCGTGTAGGTCGACGAGTAGATCAGGTGCTCGCCGGCCACCGTTCCCTCTACCTCGGCCAGCCCCCCGGAGCCGTCGGGCGAATAGACCGCGGCGAGCCGGTCGGCCTTCGTGGCGGGCAGGAAGAAGTGGGTGTCGGTCATCCCGAGCGGCTCGAAGAGCCGCGTGCGCAGGAACTCGTCGAACGACATCCCCGAGACGACCTCGACGAAGCGGCCGAGCACGTCGTCCGAGAGCCCGTAGGTGAACGCCGCGCCCGGCTCGTGGAGCAGCGGGAGCTCCCCGAGCGCGGTGACGAGATCGGCGATCGTGCCGTCGTGCTCGGCGAGCCCGTCCGCCACGCCGGCATCCCGATAGAGCTCCGAGAGCTTGCTCTGGAGCGGCGTCGCCCCGAGATCCCCGAGGAAGCGGTAGCCGATGCCGGAAGTGTGCGTCAGCAGGTGCCGGACGGTCATCGGCCGCTCCGCCGGCACGCGCCGGAAGGCCTCGCCGTCGGCCACCAGCACGTCGAGCGCCGCGAGCTCCGGCAGATACTGCCCCACCGGGTCGTTCAGCTTGAAGTGACCTTCCTCGTAGAGCATCATCACGGCGACGCTGGTCACCGGCTTCGTCATCGACGCGATGCGGAAGATCGTGTCCGCCGTCATCGCCTCGTCGTCGTTGCGGGCCGCCATTCCGTAGGCGCGCACGTGCGCCTGTCCGCCACTCCGCGCCACCAGGGTGACGGCGCCCGCCACCGCCTCGTCGTCGACGTAGCGCTGCACGACCGCCTCGAGCCGGTCCAGCCGATCCGCGGAGAGCCCCACATCCGCCGGCGCCGCCGCCGGCAGTCCCTGGGCGAGCGTTGTCGCGGCGAGCGCCGCGCTCGCGAACAGTCCCAGCATCACCGTCCGTATCCGCATCGTGATCCTCCTCGCCGCCGGCGGGCTGGCGCCCTACGCCGTCACCAGGCGGGTCGCCCTCGCTCAGAACGCCTTCTTCAGGCCTGCCTGCTTCAACGTCTCGTTCGCCGTGTGCTTCGACTTCATCTGGCGATCCACGACGAAGTAGCGCTCGGAAACCGGGCTGCGCCACACCTCGTGGTCGCCGCGACCCTGGCGGACGAACGTGCAACCGCGATCACGGAGCAACCGTACCAGCCGACGATAGTACCCGGCCACCCCTCATCGGCGGGAGTCTGCAACCCGATGCGGGTTCGCGACGCGGCGCAGATCCTCGGACATGACGTGGATCGGAATCTCAGGCAGGTCGGTGTCGATCCCGTTGAGCTCGATGAGATCGGCCACCGCGGCCACCACCTTCTCGGTCAGCACCTCTCTCGTCTCCGCCTCGACAGCGAGCCCGTCGATGTCGTGGCTGGTCGCCACCCACACCTGAGCTTCGTCGTCCCAGTTCGCCCGCACGAAGATGGATGCAACGCCCATGCTCTCGTCCCCGGGCTCCTAGTCGTTCGACGGCGCGGCGCCGAGCCCGTGCTCGCCGAGGAACGCACGGATCGCCGCGTAGATGCGCTGGTTCTCCTCCGGGCTGAACCCGCCGTGGCCGCCGCCCTCGATCGTCAGCAGCTCGTTGGCCGCGCCCGCCGCGTCGAGCGCCTCGTGCAGCCGCGTCGCGTGGTCGTAGGGGACGATCGAGTCCTGGTCGCCGTGGATGGTGAGGATCGGCGGCAGGTCCGCGTGGATGTAGTTGGTCGGCGAGACCCGCTTGGCCACGTCGTCGCGGTCGCTGCGGCTGCCGAGCCAAGCCTCGGTGAAGTTCCCCGACGTCCCCGGCGCGCGGTTGGCCAGGTCGTGGACGTCGGTGATGCCGTACCAGTTGATGATGGCGGCCACCTCGAGCGGCGCGGTCGACGTCGTGCCGGTCGTCCAGACCCGGCGGCGATCGCCGGGGCACTGCCGGTCGAGGCCCGCCGATGCGGGCAGCATGCCCGTGGTCAGCGCCAGGTGCCCGCCGGCCGAGTTGCCGGTGACGACGATCCGGCCGACGTCGAAGCCCATGCGCTCGGCGTTGCGGTAGACCCAGCGCAGCGCGCAGCGGCAGTCTTCCACCGCGGCGGGCGCGTGCGCGGCGTCCGCCAGCCGGTACGCGACGTTGACGACGCTCCAGCCCATCTCGAGGTAGGGCAGGAAGGTCAGCGCCGAGCCCTCCTTGCTGCCGTTGGTCCAGCCGCCTCCGTGGATGTAGATGAGCGTCGGGTTAGGCCCCGACGCGCCGCGGGGCCGGTAGACGTCGAGCGTCAGATCGCGTCCGCCAGCCCGGTGGTAGGTGATGTTGGGGGTCAGGCTGTAGCCGGTCGCTACCCGCACGAAGGCCGCCGCCGCATCGTCGGTCTGGGCGGCGGCCGGAGCCGCGCCGAGCCCGACGGCCACCGCCAGCGCCGCCGCTGCTGCCGCCGCACCGCAAACGCATCTTGCAGATTGCATCGGAGTCGCCTCGCTTTCTCGGAAGTGAGCCCTCATCTTGTCACTACGGCCGGCTGGCGTCGACCCCGCCGGCCGCGCGCCCCGCCGCCCCGGGGAGCTTACGCCGCGGTACCACTGCGTTGCGTTCTGCGGCGCAACCTCCTAGAACCGCACGCTCAGCCCCACCTGCCCGCGCCGCGTGTCGCCGAGGCCGCTCCGGAGCGTGCCGTCGAAGTTGAACAGCAGCGAGCCGTGCGCCGTGTCGAGGAAGTTGTCGGCGTTGGTGAGGTTGAACACCTCGACGAGGGGCTCGACGACGACGCCGCCCGCCAGCTCGAAGCGGCGCGACAGGCGCAGGTCCCACGTGAAGAACTCGTTGTCCCGGCGCAGCGTGTTGCGGGTGAGGATCGTGCCGTCGGCACAGACGCGGTCCGACGGCTGGGCCACCCGCCGGCCCCGGCGGGCGCACTGCTCGGAGACCGGCGAGGCCGAGAGATACCGGACCACGTGGTTGACCTGCACGTCGCCGGGCAGCGTCAGCAGGAGGTAGCCGCTCAACTGGTGGCGGCGGTCGCGGTCCGACCAGCCGTACTCCGGCCCGAGGTTCGCCGCGCTCGCGTAGCGCAGGGTGAACGGGTCGCGCTCGTTGTCGTCGTCGGAGCGGTCGAAGGCCAGCGTGTAGTGCGTCTCGAAGGTGAGCGGCCGGCTCCGGACCGAGCCCCGCCCGCGCAGGCCGAGCGTCAGGGCCCGGTAGCGGGAGCGGGCGCTGCTCTCCGTCACCGTCAGGGCGTTGATGCCGCCGCCGGACGGATGCGTGCCGATGCCGAACGGCGCGCCCAGCGCCGGGTCGTTGCGGTTGACGAAGCGGAAGAGGTTGTCGGTCCGTGCGTGGACGAACGTGGCGCTCGCCGCGAGGCCGCGGCCGAGGTCGCGATCGAGTCCGGTGCTGAACGACCAGGTGCGCGGCAGCTCGAGGTTGCGGTCGGCCACCTGGATGTCCGGCAGGAACGGCGGCGTGGAGGTGGCGTCGATGAGCTCGTCGACGGCAGGCACGGGACCGAGGGCGGAGGCGGCACTGCTGCGGAAGACGATCTGCTGGAAGGCGCCGTTGGTCGAGCGGTGCTGGGCGAAGACGAGCATCGGGATGCGCGCGACATAGGAGCCGCCGTTGACCCGGACCACGGTGCGCCCGTCGCCCGCCACGTCCCACGCCAGGCCGGCGCGGGGCTGCAGGTTGTCGAGGTCGTCGGGAATGCGGCCGTCGGACGGGAAGCGGGGGTCGTCCAGGTACGGGGCGAAGAAGGCGTCGTCCGGCGCGACGAACATGTGCGGGTGCCAGGCCCCCTCCCAGCGCAGCCCGAGGTCCAGCGTCAGCCGGTCGTGGGGAAGCCACGTGTCCTGCACGAACGCCCCGAGCTCGTGGGTCTGGAACGCCTGCCTCCCGAGCTGATCGGGCGCCACGCCGGGCACCGTCGCGGACTGCAGGTAGAGCAGCACCGGTCCGGTCACGCTCGCGCCGGCCGGGCAGGCCCCGTGCGCGCTCGCGGAGCCGTCCGAGCAGGTGACGTAGCGGCTGCCGTGGGTGACGAAGCCGATGAAGCCGTCGACCGAGTCGAAGAGGTAGCGGCTGTTGGCGAAGCCGACGAACTGCTGGGTCACGTGCGTCCGGTTGTACTCCACCCCCGCCTTGAACAGGTGGTTGCCGGCCGCGTACGAGACGTTGTCGACCACCTGGATTCGCGTGTCGAACGCCGGATCGATCGGGAGGAAGAACGGCAGCCCGATACGGAAGCCGTCGGCGAAGTCCATCGCGATGTCCGGGAACGGCCGCCCCCCGAGCGCCGCGAACTGCGGCGGGCCGGGCAGCGCGGCGCCGGGCAGGACGGGTCCGTCGTACCAGCGCGGCCGGTCCTCGCGCGCCCACTGCACGCGCAGCTCGTTGGAGAGCGCGTTGGTCAGCAGCGAGCGCAGGCTGCCGTTGACGGCGTGCGAGTGGTTGCGCTCGATCCCGTTGGCGGACGCCCCCCAGGCGTCGACGTCGAAGGTGCCGTTCACCTGCTCGGAGCGGGTGTAGTTGTACTTGAAGGACGCCTGGTGCCGGCCGTCGAGATTGAGGTCGAGCCTGGCGAGCAGCGACTGCGCGTCGTCCGTGCGGCGGATGGGGCCGAACTCGTCGTCGAACAGCCCCGGCCAGCGCTCGCGCAGGAAGCCGTCGAGCCGCGCCAGGTTGGCGGGGCCCGCGACGTGGCGCGTCATCTGCTTCGTCTCCGCCGCCACCTGCTGGTCGTAGGCGAGGAAGAAGAACGCCCGGTCGCGGACGAGGGGGCCGCCCAGGGTGGCGCCGGCCTGGTTGCGGACGAACTCCGGCTTCCCGCCGCCCCGCGCCTCCCGGTAGCGCGCCGCGATCCCGTCCCACTGCCCGAAGTAGTGGGCGGAGCCGCCGAAGTCGTTGGTCCCGGACTTCGTGATGACGTTGACGAACCCGCCCGCCGAGCGCCCGTACTCGGCCGTGGCGCCCTGATTGACGACGACGAGGTCCTCGATGGCGTCCTGGTTGAACGTGAAGGCGGGCCGCTGCCCGCCGCGCTGCTCGCCGAAGAAGGGGTTGTTGAAGTCGGCGCCGTCGACGATGAAGTTGTTGAAGATGCCCCGCTGCCCGCTGATGTTCAGCTCGTCGCCGTCCGGGCCCTGCGAGATGGTCGCCCCCGGCGTCAGGAGCGTCAGGTTCAGGTAGTTGCGCCCGTTGCTGGGCAGTCCGTCGACCACGTCCTCCCGGATGCGCTGCGATCGCGTCACGTCGGTGGTGTCGACCGGCGACGGCAGGTCGCTCACGACCGTCACCGTCTCCTCGGCCACGACGCGCAGGTCGACGGCCACCTCGAGCACCTCCCCGACCCGGAGGCTGGCGCCCTCGATGCGCTCGGTCCCGAAGCCCGCCGTGCCCGAGGCCACGGTCAGGTCGAACGTGCCGGGCGGCAGGAGCGTGCGGACGAACGTCCCGGACGACGACGTCTCCACCGTCGTCAGCAGGTCGGTCTCGCGGTGCTGGATGACGATCACCGCGCCCGGCAGGGGCTCGCCGAGCTGGTCGCGGACCGTCCCCCGGATGACCCCGGTTGTCGTGCCCGCCTGCGCCGCGACGGGCGCGGCGTCCAAGCAGGCCAAGGCCGTCACCACAGCGCCGGCGAGAAGGCCTGCGAGTCGGCGGCGAGTGCCCGACTGGCTCGGCTTCACCTTGGGCTCAGGCACCGACACCAACCCGCGGGTCGCCGAGTCGACGCTCCGACGAGCTCATCCCGTTCGGCGGCCGCGGCGGCCGCGCCGTAACGCCGCAGAATGCTGCGCGGTCTCGTCTGTCATCGCCACACCCAAGATACCACCCGACCAGTCGCAACGCGCATCTCAGCTACGGCAGCGATCCATCGGGCGTCGAGCCCCCGAGAGCCGCCCGCCCCGCGAAGTCGGCGGCGTCGCCGAGGGCGCCTTCGATGCGCAGACCCTCGTTCCACTTGGCCATCCGCTCCGAGCGGGCGAACGAGCCGACCTTGAGCTGGCCCGCCCCCCAGCCGACGGCGAGGTGAACGATCGTCACGTCCTCCGTCTCGCCCGAGCGGGCGGAGACGATCGTACCGAATCCCGCCGCCCGCGCCGCGTCGAGCGCGGCTCGGGCCTCGGTCACCGTCCCCGCCTGGTTCGGCTTGACGAGCAGCGCGTTGCAGGCCCGGTCCCGCGCGGCCTGCTCGACCCGCCGGGCACTGGTCACGAGATAGTCGTCTCCGACGATCTGCACGCGGTCGCCCACGGCGGCCGTGAAGCGCTGCATGCCGCGCACGTCGTCCTCGCCCAGAGGATCCTCGATGGAGACGATCGGGTAGCGGTCGATCCAGCCGATGAGAAGCTCGGCGAGCGCGTCGCCGTCGAGGTCACGCCGCTCGAGCCCGAGACGGTAGCGGCCTGCCTGGTGCAGCTCGGAGGCGGCCACGTCGAGGGAGATGGCCATCTCCTCGCCCGGGATGCGCCCGGCATCCTCGATGGCACGGACGAGGCACTCGAGCGCGTCTTCGTTCGCATCGAACGCCGGCCAGTAGCCGCCTTCGTCGGCTACCCCGTACAGGCGCCCCGCGGCAGCCAACCGGGCCCCGGCGGCACGGTAGACCTCGGCCGTCCAGTCGAGCGCCTCCGCGAAGCTCGACGCACCGACGGGCACGACCATGAAGTCCTGGACGTCCACCCGGCGGCCCGCATGGGCGCCGCCCCCGAAGATCTGGATCTCCGGCAGCGGCAGCCGGGCCGGCCCCTCCCCCAGGAGGTACCGCCACAGGGGCTTCCCGGCCGCCCCGGCGGCGGCGTGCAGAGCGGCCATCGAAACTGCGACCAGCGCGTTCCCGCCGAGGCGGCGCTTGTCCGCCGTCCCGTCGAGCTCGACGAGCACGCCATCCATCCCCGGCTGGTCCGTGACGTCGCGACCCCTGAGGGCCGCGGCCACCTCCTCCTCGACACCTCGAACGGCGTGCGCCACGTCGTAGCCGCCGAAGGCCGCCCCGCCGTCCCGCAGGTCGACCGCCTCCCCGCTGCCCGTCGACGCGCCCGCCGGGGCGATGGCGCACCCGATTACCCCACAGCGGAGCCGGACCTCGACCTCCACCGTCGGCCGCCCCCGCGAGTCCCAAACGCGGCGAGCTGCTATCCGCTCGATGCACCGGGCTCCGATCGTCATCCCATGTCGGTCAGCGGCACCCCGTCGGTGCACCGCCGATCACGCGGCCGCGCCCGTCGCCCGCCGCTGGCCCGGCGTCTGGCCTCCAGACCCTTCTCGCCTGCCCTCCGGAAGCCACCGCCCAGCGAACGGGCCGGCGAGTACAGGAAAGCCTGGCTCATCGCGACCGTTGGTGTAAGGAGCCAGCCGACCCGACGAATGTCGGGTCGGCGAGGTGCTGCCGACCCGCAATCCCTGCACGGACATACGGCACATGCCGCACGAGTTAAGACCCACCGTCGAAGCGGCCTTCGCCGAGCCGCCCGGCATAGCCGGCACGAGGTCACCCAGGGTGGACCGTTCCCACACTGACGTCGGACATGTCAACCTGCTGCGCAGATCCTCCGCGCGGGCTACGGGCGTGCCGGTGACACGCCCGCCACCGTCGCCGACGACGCCGCTTGACGGACAGTCACCCGCGTCCTCTCACTTGTCAACGGGACGGGCATCGACCTGGACGGAGCTGGTGCGACCGCTCCCATCGTGAATCTCTCCGTCGCGGGGGCGGTTGAATTGCGTCTCCACGGTGCGCTTGATGGACGGCTTCGTCCACCAAAGGGGCGACCGGCGCGGACGCGACGATAGCAGCGGCGCCATGGTGGACCCGCCGACGGCGGCCCCTCGACGGCTGAGCCGTCGGCCTCTACCGTAGGCGCCGGGCGATGTTCGGAGGAACCGTCCAGAACCTCTGGCTGCCACGTACGTGAATCGGCTCACGCAACGGCCACGGATTTGCCAACACGAACCCGTAGTGGGGCCGCCCGGCAAACGAGTAATCATCGCTCTCCTCGACACAATCCACCAACTCCACCGTCCCAAGGATCGTCCCGTTCGGCGACTCGCGACATGCCTTCCACGTGGTGGCATCCTCCAGCATGGCGGCAAGCCGCCGCCAATCGCCCGCCGGCCTTTTGGAAGAGTGGATCGCGATCCGCCCCCGCACAAGGGTGCTCCACGTGCGATTCTCCGTGGTCTGGTCGACAAGGCCATCATGCAGCGCGTCGCACAGGTAACCTACGGCACGGTAGGTTCCGCGTTGAGCAGGTTCAGGCACTTCGTGCGAATCTGGCGACCGGCCGGTCTGGATCCAAACCTCGTCGTTGGGTGACCCTCGCGAAGGGACGCCGACGACTCGTAGCGCACGTCTGCGTGGTGTTCCGTTGGTCATGGAAACTGCGAGTCCTCGTGCTGGGAGAACCCATCCCTCAAGCGCCTCGGCGAAGCCACCCGGCCGACGACGCCCCACCTCCGCCTGCGCCTCGATCGTCCGGAGAGCCCGCCCGCGGGCACGGTCACGCGCTCGAGGAGCCTGACTCCGTCGTCATGTCGTACAGTCGGGCCGCGCCTCGTGGTTTGAACGACGAGTCATCCCGCGCCGCCGATCGCCGGCCGCGCCACTTCCGGCCTCCTTGAAGCCGGACGGCAAGCCAGCGTTCTTGTCGCAGGTGTTGTCCGTCCGGTGGCGGTCGGGATGCGACCCGTCCGCTCGACTCCCGATGGAGACTCACACGGACACGGACGCCCAGCGCCGCTCCCGGGGCGCATCCTCACAGTGTCGCACTCGATGAAGCTCAGCGTCTGGCGCCGCCTCGATTCGCGTTACGGACGGTGCGACGTCGCGCGGGAACTCGATCCGCTCCCGCCGAGTCAGCTCCCAGCCCACCGCCAGACGCACGAGCAGATCGATTGTCGAGGTAATGCTCCGTCCACCGGTCTCGAGCCGTGACAAGTGCTCCGGCGTCAGCCCGAGCCGCTCCGCGAAAGCCCTCCCGCTCAGCCCGAGTTCCTTTCGCAGGAACCTGATCTCCGGCCCCCTCAGCAGTGCCGGCTTCCTGATGAGCAGGCTCGTGAGGAGCTGGTGGAGCTGCTCCGCGTGCGGGATCTCGATCTCCTCGTGCCCGTTGCCGCATTCCCAAATCCGTGCA
The DNA here is from genome assembly GCA_026706755.1 of Acidobacteriota bacterium. Classification (GTDB taxonomy): domain Bacteria; phylum Acidobacteriota; class Vicinamibacteria; order Vicinamibacterales; family UBA8438; genus JAGWAJ01. Next base: position 6,187 of record JAPOYG010000194.1, on the reverse strand, counting down.
TCGACCAGTTGCAGGTTGTCCAGGCCCGACTCCCGATAGTCTGTCGTCTTGTGGATGAGCCGCTGCAACCCTCCGCACTCGGCGCACTTCCGAGGCCGCCCGCTTCGCATCTCAGAATCCCGTTATGACCGTGACGCGTACCCACGCTCGATCAAGCGCGACGATTACCGTCAACTCGTCGCCGTCCAGGTCCGTACCGTTCACCGGGTACTTCCAGTCTCCGAACCGCTCATCCCAGGAGGGCTTGCCAATGCGGCCGGTCTTCAGCACGTGCTCGACGTCCCGCCGGTTGAAGCTCTGTTCACGAGCTCGTTCGCGAGCATGCCGCACGAAGCCGATTCCCGATCCGGCCCTCAACGCTTGCTGAATGAGCTCCCGCGCCTCGGCGGGAGTGAGCGGCGACGCCGACGGTTTCATGGCCCATCCCAACCGCCAGCCCCAATGAAGCCGGGCGGCGGAGACTTCTGTCAATCAGGTGATTCAACATATGAGATTGCTCGTGTAATGGACTCAGTTGTAAGTAGGGTGACCTTGACCATGCGCCTGAAGCGAGCCAGGATCATGGCTTGGAATTGACTTCAGGTCAAGGCGATGAGGCCTCGCGTCAGCGACGCGGTCTTTGCAGCGCCGAGCCCCAGGCGTCGCGAACGTCGCCGAGGGTGTCCACGGGGGCCAGGATCAGCGGCCGAGACGTCCGGCGCACGAGGTCACGATCCACTTCCGCGGTGAGGTACTCCACGGGGGACTTCCCGTCGACGCGCGCCAGCAGGAGGCCCGGCAACAGGTGCGCGGCGCGACGTTCGAGCGCGGCTGCCGGCTCCCACGCGACGCCGTCGAGGTAGGCCGTCGCCAGCGCGTCGAAGCAGGCCAGGAAACCTGTCGTCGCCGAGGGCGTCCAGAGGCACTTGAGGAGCAGGTGGTTCAGGCAGAAGGCGAGGTCGAAGGCCGGGTCGCCGTACCAGGCGCACTCGGCATCGAGGAAGATCGGTCCCCGCGGGCCGACCAGGATGTTCTTGGGGCTGACGTCGCCGTGGACCAGGGTGTGCTTCGTGGCCGCGGTGCGGGCGACGAGCGCGTCGAGGGCCGGGGCCAGGTCCGGATGGCGCCGTCCCGTCGCGACCAGGTAGGGCTCGAGGCGAATGGCGTGGAAGATGTCGTCGGTGGCGAAGCGCGCCCGGACCGAGTCGCGCCCGGCCGCGGCGGCATGCAGCGCGACGAGTCGCCCGCCGACGGCGCGGGCCGTCTCCGGGGAGGCGATACCGCGCCGGAGTTGCGCCTTCCACAGCGGATGTCGGGCCGGGTCGAGGAAGCCCATCGCGAAGCAGCCCGCCTCGGCGTCGTGGGCGACGAGCGGCGGAACGCTGTCGGGGGCGACACGCTGCGCCTCCTGCATCCAGGCCCATTCATAGCGGTTGCGCTCGACCGGCGCCTCCCAGAGCGCGGCGACCTTCAGGCGCGGCAGCGCCCGCTTCACGCAGACCGGCCCCTCCGGCAGGTCGACGCGCCAGATGTCGGAGGAGACTCCGCCCGCGAGGGGCGTCATCGCCGGCGCGGCGCCCGGACGTGCGAGCCCCATTCGCCGCAGCGCCGCAACGATCGGGGCGCGGCCGTCCGTCCCGGCGTCTCCGACCGTCATGTCACCGGGCAACTCCCTGCTCCGCCTCCACCGCCTCCCGCTGGGTGGAGACGGCGCCCGCCGCGGCTCCCACCGTCACCGTGCGCGTATGATAGCGGCCGCCCGCAGCCATGAAGGTCGTCCTCCATTACGCGGCCGGCCCCGGCCTGACGCGCCGGGTGGCCGAGATCGAGCGGCGGCAGGGACTGCGCGTCGCCCTCTGCCCGGTGGCGGACCGCACCCGCTACCGGACGGCGATGGCGGACGCGGAGGTACTCTGGCACCTGCTCGATCCGGTCACCGAGGCCGTGCTCGACGGGGCCCCGGCGCTCCGGCTCGTCCAGAAGATCGGCGTCGGGGTCAACACGATCGATCTGGACGCGGCCCGGCGGCGCGGCGTGGCGGTCTGCAACATGCCGGGCACGAACACGCAGGCCGTGGCCGAGATGACGCTGCTCCTCATCCTGGCCGCCCTGCGCCGCGTGGCCCGCCTCGACGCGGCGACGCGCGCCGGGGAGGGATGGCGACAGCCGGTGGAGGTCCAGGACCGCTACGGCGAGGTGAGCGGCCGGACGATCGGCCTCGTCGGCTACGGTGCGGTCCCCCGCCGGCTGGCGCCGGTGCTCGCGGCGATGGGCGCGCGGGTCCTCTTCGCCAGCCGGAACCCGAAGCCCGAGGCGGTCGGCGAGCGGCGTCCGCTGGACGATCTGCTCCGGGAGAGCGACGTCGTCTCGCTGCACGTCCCGCTGGCCGCCGACACCGAACGGCTCATCGACGCCGGTGCGATCGCCCGCATGAAGCGCGGTGCCGTGCTCGTCAACACCGCGCGGGGAGCGCTCGTCGACGAGGCGGCGCTCATCGACGCCCTCGACCGCGGCCACCTCGGCGGCGTCGGCCTCGACGTCTTCGAGGCCGAGCCGCTGCCGGCCGAGAGCCCCCTGCTCGGCCTCGACAACGTTGTGGTCACGCCGCACGTCGCCTGGCTGACGCAGGAGACCCTGGAACGCAGCCTGTCCGTCGCCGTCGAGAACTGCCGCCGGCTCGGGGCACGCGAGCCGCTGCTGCACCGCGTCGCGTAGCCCCCTCGCCTACGCCCCGCCGCCCCGCAGCGCGTGCCGGCGGCGCCGCGCGAGCTCGCGCAGGTCGGCGTCCCGGTCGGACTCGTCGACGATCTCCTGCCCGAGCAGCTCCTCGATCAGGTCCTCGAGGGTGACGATGCCCTCGAAGCCGCCGAACTCGTCGATGACCGCCGCCAGGTGCCGCCGGTGCTCGAGGAAGGTCCGCAGCAGGCGGTCGAGCGGAGCGGTGTCGACGACGAAGTGAATCGGGCGCATCAGGCTGGCGACGGTGGCGTCGAACCGGTCGCGGGCCACCGCGGTCAGGATGTCGACCTTGTGCACGAGGCCGACGAGCTCCTCCGGATCGTCGTCGGCGTAGACCGGCACCCGACTGAACCGCTCCAGCTCGGGAAGCGTCGCCGCCTCGCGGGCGGTGACCGACGCGGGGAGCGTGAAGACCACCGGCCGCGGCGTCATCACGTCCGCCGCGGTCCGCTTCTCGAGCGACAGGACGTTGCGGATGACCCGCGCCTCGTCGTGGCGCAGATCGCCCGAGCCGAGCCCGAGCCGCACGAGCGTCAGCAGTTCGTCGTCCGACATGCGCGGCTCGTGCTGGCCGCTCCAGACCAGCCGGGTGGCGAGCTGCGTCACCGCCACGAGCGGCCGGAAGAGGAGCACGAGCACCTGGAGGGGGCGCGCCACGAGCGGTGCGAGGCTGCGCGCGTAGACGACGCCGACCGTCTTCGGAATGACCTCGGAGAACAGCAGGATGGCCAGCGTGAACGCCACCGAGAAGGTCGGCACGCCGGCCCCGGCCGCTCCGAAGAGGCTGCCGGCCAGGGCGCCGGCAACCGCCCCGCCGCCGGTGTTGGCGATCGTGTTGAGCGACAGCACGGCCGCGATCGGCCGATCGACGTGGCGGCGCATGGCCTTCAGGATGCGGCCCGACGGACGCCCGGCCCGGTCGAGCGCCTCGATACGGCTGGCCGGCACCGAGTAGAGCACGGCCTCGAACAGCGAGCAGGCGGCCGACGTCACCAGCACCAACCCCACCACGACAAGCAACTCAGCCATTGCGGTCTGCACCTCCGGGGCGGCAACCCCGTGAGAGAATACGGGAGGGGGTGTGGCGACACCACCGCCGGTCCGCAGCTCGATGCCCGAACGGCGCTTCTACACCGACGTCAGCCGCTACTTCGACCGCGCGGCCGCGTTCACCGACTACCCGGCCGGGCTGCTCGACCAGATCAAGCGTTGCAACAGCCTGTACCGCTTCGACTTCCCGGCCCGGCAACGCGACGGCAGCATCGAGGTGGTCCGCGCCTGGCGGGCCGAGCACAGCCAGCATCGCCTGCCGGTCAAGGGCGGCATCCGCTACAGCGCCGAGGTCGACGAGGACGAGGTCATGGCGCTCGCGGCGCTGATGACCTACAAGTGCGCCATCGTCGAGGTGCCGTTCGGGGGCGCGAAGGGCGCGATTCAGGTCGATACGCGCCGCTACGACGTCGAGCAGCTCGAGCGCATCACCCGCCGCTACACCTACGAGCTGACCCGCAAGGAGTTCATCGGCCCCGCCGTCGACGTGCCGGCGCCCGACTACGGGACGGGCGCGCGGGAGATGGCGTGGATCGCCGACACCTACCAGTCGCTCCATCCCGGCCAGATCGACGCCCTCGGCTGCGTGACCGGCAAGCCGGAGTCGCAGGGAGGGGTCCTGGGGCGTGTCGAGGCGACCGGCCGGGGAGTCTTCTACGTCCTGCGGGAGGCCTGCGCGCAGGCCGACGACATGCGTCGGCTGGGGCTCGCGACCGGTCTCGAGGGCAAGCGGATCGTCGTCCAGGGGTTCGGCAAGGTCGGCTACTGGGCGGCGCAGTGCTGCCACGACGCGGGCGCCCGCATCGTGGCCATCGCCGAGCACGACGGCGCCATCGCCGATCCGCGGGGTCTCGATCCGGCCCGCGTGCGCGAGCACTTCGGCGAGCAGGGCACGATCCTGCGGTTCCCCGGCGCCGCCACCACCGCCGACCGCGCGGCCGCCCTCGAGACCGACTGCGACGTGCTGATTCCCGCCGCGCTCGAGAACCAGCTCACGGCGGCGAACGCGCCGCGCGTCCGGGCGCGGATCGTGCTCGAGGGCGCCAACGGGCCGACGACCCCGGAGGCCGACGCCGTCCTGCGCGAGCGCGGCGCGCTGGTCATTCCAGACGTCTACGCCAACGCGGGCGGTGTCATCGTGTCGTACTTCGAGTGGCTCAAGAACCTCTCCCACGTCCGCTTCGGCCGCCTGGAGGCCCGCTACCAGGCACACGCGGAGGACCGGCTGCTGCGGGCGGTGGAACGCGCCACCGGTGCGCGGCTCGCCGCCGACGAGCGCGCGGCCGTCGTGCGGCCCGTCGACGAGCTGACGATCGTCAACTCCGGTCTCGAGGAGACGATGGTCACCGCGTACCACCAGATCCGCGACCTGATGCACGAGACCGAAGGCATCGACGATCTCCGCACCGCGGCCTTCCTGCTCGCGATCCGCCGCGTCGCGCAGGCCTACCTCGAGCGGGGCGTGTTCCCATAACGCGGTGGGGTACGCGGGTTGTCGGGGGGCGGCGATGACCTGACGCGCGCCGGCCGTTCGTCGCCGCGACCGCAAGGTCGCGCTGCGGCCTCCGCTCGGCGCCCAACCCCATCCTTCAGGAGTCCGCCCCGTTCTACGGCGCGGACCCCTGCGGGCGGAGGTCGACGGCGACCAGCGTGGTGCCGTTGCGGACGTAGAGCCGGCCGCCCGCGAGGGCCGGATAGGCGCGGACGATCGGCGGCAGCAACTGCGCGCGGGCGAGGGGGCGGAACGCCTCGGGGGTCGCCTCGGCGAGCACCAGCTCGCCCGTCTCCCGCATCACCACGAGCAAGTCGCCGGCCAGCGTGACGGTGCCGGCGCGGAAGCGGTCCTCGCTCCACGCCACGTCGCCCGTCGCGAGCTCCACGGCCCGGAAGCTGGGGCCGAACTCCTGCCGGCCGTGGTAGCCGTAGAGGTAGCCGTCGCGGTGCACGCTCGTGGCGTAGTGGTTCGACAGGGCGTCGTCGGAGGTCCAGATCTCCCGCAGGCGGCCGCCGTCGACCTCGAACACGCCGGCCCCGGTGCCGTACTGCGCCGACGCGAAGATCCGGTCGCCGACCACGAGCGGGGTCGCGGCGTTGACCGAGGCGCGGATGCGCGCTCGCCAGCTCCGCTCGAAGCGCGTCCGACCGGTCGCCGGGTCGAGGCCCAGCAGCGCGTTGCGGGTCAGGAAGACGACGTGGCGCGCGCCCCCGAACGTCGCCCCGACCGGCGACGAGTAGCTCGCCTCGTCGCCCGGCACGGCCCAGAGCACGTCCCCGGTCGCCGCATCGAACGCGACGATGCCGGCGTCCGGCCCCCCGACGTTCGCCAGCACGCGGCCGCCTTCGACGAGAGGCGAGCCGGCGGCACCGAAGAACCCCTTGCGGAACCGGAAGCGCGCCCGGGTGTCGACGCTCCAGACGC
>JAPOYG010000019.1 GCA_026706755.1 Acidobacteriota bacterium | reverse complement strand
CGGTCAGCGTCCACTACACCGGATGGCTGACGAACGGGACGCTGTTCGACAGCTCTGTCCCCACCGGCCGGCCGGCGACCTTCCCCCTCAACCAGGTGATTCGCGGCTGGACGGAAGGCGTCCAGCTGATGGTGGTGGGCGAGAAGCGGCGCTTCTGGATCCCGGCCGAGCTCGGCTACGGCGACCGCGGATTCCAGAACATCATTCCGGGCGGTGCGTTGCTCGTCTTCGACATCGAACTCGTCAACATCCAGTAGCACGCTTCGATGCGCGCCTGACGGCGGCCGCGTCTCGTCCGTGGCGGTCCGACGCGTTCAATCGGCGCACCAAACGTCGCGCACGACGCCGGGGAGCCGCAACCGGTGCCGAGTTCCGCACCGCGGGCACCCGACGCCTTCCGCCGACGCGCCGACGCCGCCCGGAGCGGCGGCGCCGAACGGGTTGACGAGGTACTCGATGTGCAGCAGCTGCTGACACGCCGGGCACCGGAACGCCACCACGATGGTCTGAGGCTCCGCGGCGGCGGGGTCTTCCGTAACGTTGATCAGGTCGAAACGTCGGCCCTCGCCGGCGGCGGCCTCCGCATTCGGACCCTGCCCCGACCCTGGCTCGGGGCCGGTGTCAGGCGCCGGATCCGGGTCCGGCCGCTCGCGGTTCGTCATCGCACCCGACCCCCCTCGAGCACGGCGCCCTATCCAGCCCGAAGCCGCCGCGGCGCGGGGCGTGCGCGAGCCGCCTGACGCAGGCGATGGGAGTCTGCGCCGGCACCAGACCTCCGCATCACTCGGTCTACGGCACGGACTCCGGGCCTACTGTCCCGCCACCGAGCCGTACACGTCGTCGCCGACCGGCTCCAGCCACTCGATGGCCAGGTGCTCGCCCTCGGCATTCGGGAACGTCACCGAGACGTGCGTCAGGGCCTGGTCGGGCACCGCGCCGTGCCAATGGCGGACGCCTCGGGGCAGGAACGCCGTCTCGTGCAGGCCGATGTCGGCCGCCGGCTGCCCTTCCACCTGGTAACGGAGCCCGCCCTCCTTCACGAAGAGCAACTGGTCGCTGTGCGTGTGCCAGTGCGTGCGCGCGCCGGCCTCGAAGCCCCGCGAGGACACGCGGATACCCTCCGCGTCGATGCGGAACGAGGTCCCGGTGAAGGGGTTGTCCTGCCCGGCCGGGCGCGCGGCGCCGACCCAGCCGACGGCCACCGCCCCGACGACCAGGAGCAGCAGCCCGGCGCGCAGCCTGTCCCGGTTCAGCCTGTTGTCCATCTCCGACCTCCTGTGGTGCCCAGGGCTCCGTACGGGTTGCGGCGTGCCGACGGGGCCGGCATCGCGCTCCGAACGGCGGGCTCGCGGCCCATCTGACCGCGAACTGCCCGTTCAAGTCAACGCGTGACCTCCGGTCACGTTGGGAGTCTCGCTGGCCCGGGGCTGGCGCCAGACTCCTGCGCGCCGGTCACCCCGGGAGTCCCGCTGGCGCCAGCCTCCTGCGCCGCGGTCACCTCCGGCGCCTTCCCTGGGCGCGAGACTCCTGCGCTGCGGGGGCGGGACGGTGTATAAAGGCGGTGCCCCCCGGGACGTCGCCCGGGGCGGCGCGCGAGGCGCCCGGTCGATGCCGGCGTTGCAGGCATCCGGGCGCCGGGAGGGAGGTCGCATGCGCACGCGATTGAGGCCGGGGTCGATACGCTCGGCCCCCCGGAAGGGTGCGACCGCAGCGATGCTGGTCGCGGTCGGCGCGGTTCTCTGGCTCCTGCCGGGGGCGGCGGCCGGCCAGACCCCGGAGGGCTACGTGGCGCCCCGCCTGCCGGGGACGTCGAACCCCGATCTGAACGGGATCTGGCAGGCCCTCACGACGGCCAACTGGAACCTGGAGGCCCACGGGGCGGAGGCGGGGCCGTTCGACCGCCTGCTCGGCATGTGGGGCGCCCAGCCACCGGGCGCGAGCGTGATCGAGGGCGGCGAGATCCCCTACCGGCCCGAGGCTCTGGCCCGCCGGCAGGCGAACTTCGAGCGGCGGCTGGACGTCGACCACGACAACATCAACACGGTGGGCGACCCGGAAGCCAAGTGCTACTACCCCGGGGTGCCGCGCGCCACCTACCTGCCGTACCCGTTCCAGGTCATCCAGAGCACGAACCGGGTCGTCATCGCCTACCAGTTCGCGAGCGCGAACCGGACCATCCCCATCGGG
>JAPOYG010000529.1 GCA_026706755.1 Acidobacteriota bacterium | reverse complement strand
CATGTCGAACTCCGGCGGCACCGCCCGCGCGTCGTACCGCTCCGGCTTGGTCCAGGTGAAGAGCTGCTCGCCCGCGACCGTGGCGCGATGGAAGCGGTACTCGATGGCCAGGTCGGGCTTCGCGGCGCCGGGCGGGCCGGCGCCGTGGACGAAGTAGAGGAACGACAGCTCCTCTTCCGGGCTGAAGCTCGGGCGGCGCCGCGGAACCACACGGAATGCGCCGATGGTGTACGGCTCCAGTCGCTGGCGGTCCGGCGGCAGGGGCGCATCCAGCGCCTCGACGTCCCCGACGAGCACGCTGCTGAGCCGCAGCTCCGGCGCCCCGAAGTCGGGGACCGTGAGTCCTTCCTTCGCCAGCAGGATCGTCGCGGCGGCCGCGCCCGGCCGATCCGGAGGGCCGGCGCGGCCTCCCGTCCGGTCTCCGGCGCCGCCGTCGTTGCGGATCGCTGCGTAGACGTTGTAGGCGCCCGGGGGCAGATCGAGGGCGCCGCTCACGGACCCCTGGGCGTCGGCCGTCATGGTGACCGCGCCGCTGAGAGCATCCTCGAACATGCAGGCGGGACCGTCCCCGGTGGCGTCAGGCGCCGCCGACCCCGGCGCGTCCCGCTCGACGGCGCAGACGTACAGCGCGGCCGAGGGCGCATCGAGCCGGCCGCCGTCGACGGTGATCGTGTACGGGACGTACGTGCGGCCGTCGACCCCCTCGAAGAAGCTCGGCTCGAAAGTGAATGGCCTCTCCGTCTCGACGAGTCGACCGTGCGTTTCCGCCCGCACGAGGGGTCGCACGACCGCGACCAGCGATTCGACGCCCTCCGCATCCCGTTCGCCCACCGGAGGGTCAGCGGCGAGTGACGGCGGCTCCGAACTGGCGGACGGCGCCGCAGCGGCGGGTGGCGCGGGTCGCTCGGCCACGTCGCGCCACCGGTAGCCTGCCAGCCGCGCCGGCGACCGCGCAATCTCGAAGGAACGCCACCGGCGTGCGATCTCCTCGCCCCGCCGGGTGACCACGGCACGCGCCACGTACTGTCCGGGCGGGAGCGCGTCGACCCGCATCACGGTCGACACGGCGCCGATCGTCGAGTCGGCTTCCGGCGTCAGGTCGTTCCCTTCCGACACGAGCGGTGGCCCCTCCGGGGTCCGGGCGACATCGATGTGGAACCGCAAGCCTTCGAGACCTTCCGGCTCGTCCGCGTACAGCTCCAGGTAGGTCCTGAGGCGCCCCGCCGTGAGCCGCGCCTCCACCGGCGGGGGCGGCGCGTTCTCTTCCGCGGCACGCTCGTCCGTCAGCAGCAGGTCGCCCATGGCGAACGGCACGTCCGACATCGCCGGCACGTCGAGCCGGTGCTCCAGGCTGCCCTCCCGGCCGCCTTCCTCCACCGCCGCGAGCTTCAGGGTGTAGCGTCCCGGGTCGACGACGAACGTGGTGAGGTGCGTCGCCCCCTCCGGCTGCCCGCCGCGGGATGCCGCGGTCGCTCCATCCGGCCCGATCAGCCGGTATCCGAAGCTCACGTCGGGACTGTTCGGGGCGCGGCCGACATCGCTGGCGACCATGACGCGCGCGCGGTCCCCTTCCCGGTAGGCGTAGGTGGCGACGCGGAGCGGCAGGTCGGTCGCGGCGACGGGCGACATCAGCAGGCGCTCCAGCCGTTGCGGGGCGGATGCTCCCCGATCGTCCGGCCCGGACCAATGGACCACCTCGCGCCGCGCCCGGAGGCGCGCGCCGCGCCGCGACACCGACACGTCTATCTCGCGCTCCTCCCCGTCGAGGTCGCCCTCGAGCGGCTCGACGCCGAGCAGGTAGTAGCCCGACAGCTCGCGGCGGAGCTCTTCGAAGGCGTGCTCGGGGTTGTTGATGACGCGGTGCACCGCGCCGCCGGTGTAGTCGGCGATCAGGCTCAGTCCCAGCTCTTCCTCCATGCGGTCGTGGATCTCCGACCCGGAACGGTTGGTCGCGCTCGTGTCGATGTCCGGCTTCCTGAGCAGGATCACGTGCACCGACGCCCGCGCCGCCGCGGCCAGGCGCCGAATGCCGAGGAACTCGATGCCGCCGCCGTCCCCGGTGGCCAGCTCCTCGGCGATCCAGACGACGAACTTGCGGCCCTCGACGTCGCGCAGCCCTTCGAGGATGCGCTCCAGCGACCAGATCGACTCCAGCCGCTGCCGCTGCTCGGCCTCGACAACGCGCTTTG
>JAPOYG010000130.1 GCA_026706755.1 Acidobacteriota bacterium | reverse complement strand
CGGATCGCCAGAGCGCGTGCTCCGCCTCCTCCATGTAGCGGTAGAACCAGGAGAAGTGCACGATGCCCGCCGTGTCCGTCTCATGGAACTGCACCCGCCGTCGGAGCCGGTACTCGCTCGCCACGCGCACATTCTATTCCGGCCCTGCGGGCGCGCCGGGGACGATTCAGCCGGCTCCGGCTCTCCGGCAAGGCGGCCGGGCTAGCTAGCGCTCGGGTTTCGGCCTACGTGCTGCTGGCGGCCGGCACCGCCGGCGCCGACGCCGACGTGCGGGCAGAAAATTCCTGCAGGGCGGCGAACAGCGGACCGAGGTCCGCGAAGACGTTCCCGACCAGGGCGTCGACCAGCCGCGGGTGCAGGTCCGGATGCGCGCGGATGAAGTCCCGGAAGCTGAAGGACTGGTTGTAGAACGACAGGACGAGCTGCCGGAACTGGTCGAGCGCCCAGCGCATGTCGCGCTCGTAGTCGGCGAACGTCGCCGCGGTCACCCCGCCCGCGCCGGCTTCGAGGCCGCGGTGGACGGCGTCGGCGGCCATCTCGCCGCTCTTGAGGGCCATGAAGAGGCCGGTGGAGAAGACCGGGTCGAGGAACGAGAACGCATCGCCGGCCAGGCAGAAGCCGTCGCCGCCGATGGCCTCGGCCCGATAGCTGAACTCCCCGGTGACGCGGACGCGCTCCACCCGCGTGCCGGGACTCAGGTGGTCCGCGATCCAGATGCAGTCGGCCGCCTCGCGCGCGAAGATCGCTTCCGGGTCTCGCTGGTCCCGGTACAGGTAGTCCGCCTCGGCGACGACGCCCACGCTGACGACGTCGTCCGGCAGCGGGATGTACCAGAACCAGCCCTTCTCGGGGATGTAGGCGACCGTCGTCGCCCCCTCGTCGAGCCCGGGGTCGCGCTTCGCGCCGCGGTAGTAGGTGAAGATCGCGATCTTCGTGAGGTCCGGGTCGCGCCGCTTCCAGCCGAGCTTCGAGGCGAGGAACGTGTCGCGGCCGGAGGCGTCGATGACCGCGTCGGCGTGGAAGGTCCGCGACGCGCCGCCCGCCTCGTCCGCCCGCACCCCGACCGCGCGGCCGCCGTCCGTCAACAGCTCGCGAACGGCGACTCCCTGCAGCACGTCGGCGCCCTTGGCCCGCGCGTTGTCGAGCAGCATCCGGTCGAAGTCGCTGCGCCGCACCTGCCAGGTCGTCGAGCAGGGGTGCTTGATCGTCTCGAAGAAGTAGAACGGCTGCGAGACCTTGCCGGTCGTCGAGACGAACTGCACGCTGTACTTCTTCGGGCAGGCCGCCTCCGCGAACCAGTCGAGCACGCCGAGCCGCTCGAACGTGAACCATGTGTAGGGCATCAGCGACTCGCCGATGTGGTAGCGGGGGAAGGCCTCCCGCTCCAGCACGGCGACGCGCCGGCCGTGCTGCGCCAGCACCGTCCCCGCGGTGGCCCCCGCCGGTCCGCCGCCGACGACCACGCAGTCGTAGCGCTGCTCGGTGCCCATCGAAATCGATTATCGCATCACCAGCGGGAGCACCTCGACGATGTCGCCGATGCGCTTCCCCCCGTGCAGGACCTCGGTGCGGCGCCCGTAGAGGGGGCGCGACTCCCGCATCCAGAAGACGCCCATCATCTCCGGGTTCGGGGTCACCCGCAGGAAGGCCTTGACGTGGCTGGCGTACTCGAAGCGACCCTCGCGGAGGATCCGTCCCAGCGGGACCTCGTTGTTGAGGATCCGAGTGCGAATCTCGTCGCCGAACGCGTCGAGCCGCATCCGGATCGCTCCCATCTCGACCGGCTGGCCGGAGTACTCCTGCACCAGCAGCACGCGGCGGAAGTAGGAGTCGCCCATCGTGAACGTCGACAGCGGTCGCAGTACGACCCGGCCGCCGAAGTGCCGTTCCAGCGTGAGCGTCATGTCGATGTCGTGCGCGAGGAGCGAGCGGTAGGGAAGCGGGATGTCGTCCGGCGCGACCACTTCCACGCGCGGGATCTCGATGCCGGCGCGCTCGTAGACCAGGTCGAGGGGGTAGAGCAACCCCTCGCTTCGCGGCTCCGCGCCTGGCGGCTCGGTGGTCATCGGCGGTCGGTCACGGCCGCGGGGAGACGGAGCCTCACACCGCGTCCCGGAGGTGCGCCTACGTGTAGCGAATGTCGGTGTGGGCGGGCAGGAAGAAGCGGGGGAGCAGGCTGTCGACGCGCAGCA
>JAPOYG010000391.1 GCA_026706755.1 Acidobacteriota bacterium | reverse complement strand
GCGGCGCAAGCTCCTAGGCCGGTGGGGGCTGGGGCCGAACACGGAGCCTGCGACGGGTTTGGCGGCGCTAGGGAGCGAGCGCGCCGCCGCCAAGCGCAAGCAGAGGGTTCATCGGGGCCGATGGGAGTCGGCTCCGAGCGTTTTCGACGCCGCGCCGAGCGGCCAGGGTGACCGACCGATGAAGACAGAGACTACTCGCCGCGACGTGCTGAAGGGCGGCCTGGCGATGGCCGGGCTCGGGGTAGTGGGGTTGCCGGAGTGGGCCTATCCGGCGCTCGCGCAGGACGAGACCCTCGTTCCGTTCACCGATCTGCCCGAGCAGATCGTCCTGCGGCGGACCCCGGACCGGCGCATCATCGACGTCCGCTATATCGACGGTTTCTTCACGCCGATCGACGAGTTCTTCACGACCCAGCACTACGGGCACCCCGATATCGACACGGACGCCTATCGGCTGCGAATCTCCGGCCTGGTCGACGAGCCGCTGGCGCTCTCGCTCGACGATCTGCGGGCGATGCCGAGCCGCGAGCTCGTCTTCGGCTTCGAGTGCTCCGGCAACCGCGGGCCGCTGAACGGCCTGTCGAGCAACGGCCGCTGGACCGGCGTTCCGCTGCGTGCCGTGCTCGAGCGGGCCGGCGTGCAGGACCGGGCGCGCGAGATCGTCTTCCTGGGCGCCGACCACGGTGAGGAAGAGGTCGTCTTCCGCGGCCGGACCTACACCGTCGACCAGCAGTACGGCCGCAGCCTGCCCCGCGATCGCGCGCTGTCGGACGAGCCGCTGCTGGCCTACGCCCTGGGCGGTGAGCCGCTTACCCCGTTCCAGGGCCGGCCGCTGCGCCTGCTCGTGCCCGGCTGGTACGGGGCGCCCAACGTCAAGTACCTCTCCGAGATCCACGTGCAGGAGGACCAGTACCTGGGCAAGTACCAGGCGCGCTGGTACCGCACGCTGAAGGGGGAGATGGTCAACGGCGAGCTGAAGTGGAAGGAGACCGCGATCACGCGCATGCGGCTCAAGTCGTACATCGCGCGCGTCACCGAGCGCGGCGGCAGCCACAACGTCTTCGGCGTCATCATGCACGACGGGACGCCGATCCGCTCCGTCGAGGTGAAGGTGGACGACGGCGACTGGCAGCCGGCGACCCTCGACCCGGCGACGACGGGCGAGCGGTACTCCTGGAAGTTCTTCAACTACACGTGGGAGGGTGCGACGGCGGGCGAGCACACCGTCACGTCGCGGGCCACGGACGAGAGCGGGTACGTGCAACCGACCGCGGAGGAGCTCGAGGTGAAGCAGACCTTCCTCGAGCACAACGCGCAGCACCCCCGCACGGTAATGATCGGGTGACCGACCGCGCTGCCACTCACGATGAACCGGCGCCGACCGTTGAGCCGGCGTCGGAGCGACGGGCAGGGAGTGGACTCGGGAGTGGACGAGGCGGACGGCGAGCAGGTCGCGTCCCCGCGACGTAGCGGGGGGTGCGGGAGGGCGAGCGTACGGGCGAGGAAGGGCAGTTGCGGAGAGGGCGGACAGGGCCGCAACGGAGTTCGAGCGTCTACGTGGGAGTGCCAATCATGTGGAGAAGGATCAACCTCGGGATTACGATCGCCGTCGCCGTTGGAGTCGCGCTGGCCGGTGCCGCCGGCTCGCCCTATCCCAACCCGTACCGACTGGTCGACGGATGGGCGAAGTTCCCCGACGGCCGGATCGTCGGCGCGGTCGGAGACGCGACCGTGGACAACGACGGCGAGCACATCTGGGCCATACTGCGTTGCGACGCGGGACCGGAGCGCTTCGGGTGGGAGTGCCTGGACTCTGACCTGGATTCGGTCATCAAGTTCGCGCCCGACGGCACCGCCGTCGAGAGCTTCGGCGGCGGCATGTTCATCTGGCCGCACGGCATCGACGTCGATCCGGACGGCAACGTCTGGGTGACCGATGCGGTGAGCGAGGCGCGCACGCCGGAAGGCGGCGACCGCGGCCACTCGGTGGTCAAGTTCAGCCCGACCGGCGAGGTCCTCATGGTGCTCGGCACGCCCGGCGAGCCCGGCGACGGGCCGAACCACTTCAACGCGCCGGCCGACGTCGTCGTGGCGGACGACGGCAGCATCTTCGTCGCCGACGGCCACGCCAACGAGACCAACAACCGCGTGGTGAAGTTCGACGCCGAGGGCAACTACCTGATGGAGTGGGGC
>JAPOYG010000123.1 GCA_026706755.1 Acidobacteriota bacterium | reverse complement strand
CGGCATGGGCAGGGACTGCGATCAGGGCGACCGCGAGGACGACCGCCGTCCGGCACATAGTGACCCGCATGCTGTTCCCCCCGAGCGGTGGCCGATTGGCGCGACATTTGCGACCATACACGCTTGCCCGGGATCGTCCAAACCAATTCCAGAGGCAGCGTCCACCGGAGGGCGCTCGAGGGCTACCCCGACCACGCGATCGCCGTCGAGCTCGGCGTCACGGGCAAGACGATCGTGAAGGCGACCCGGTGGCTCCGGGCCGCCACCCGTCGTCACCGTCGGCGGCCCCGCCGCATCCCGGTCGCCACTCGAGTTCCGGGACCTCGGCGGGCGTCGTCCGCAGCGGTTCGGGCTCGATCGTGAGCACCGTCGTGTCCCGGCCGCTCCACAGTGCGTCGACCATCGCGTCGAGAACCGCGTGCCGGTCGCGCACCTGCGCCGTCAGGAAGGCGTTCATGCCGTCCCGCTCCATGCCCCGCTGCAGCCCTTCGGCGTCCTCGTAGCACCTCGTCCGCGTTCCCTCCCGCGTCGTCGTCTCGATCTCGGCGTCGCCGTCCCGCGTGCGCATCTCGACGCGCACGTACCGTGCCGCGTGGATCGCCTGTGCAGCGTATCCCGTCGGGTCCTGCCGGACCGGCTCCAGTTGGGCGGGAACCCCCTCGAGCCGCCTGGTGTCCCTCGCGTAGTCCTCGGCCATTTCCTCGTAGATTCGGAGGATGGCGTTCGCCGTCTCGTCGTCGAGACTGTTGACCGCGATCTCCAGCGCCTCGGGGTCCGCCACGGCGCAGGCCGCGATGTCCACCAGGTCCCGCGCCGGCGCCGTCATCCCGCGTCCCAGCAGCTTGCCGCTCAGGATCTGCGCGTTGCTCAGCACGCGTGCGGGCTCGCCGTCGACGATCGCGGTCTTCTCTCCCTCCGCGGGACTCGGCTGGCCGAACGTCACGTCGACGTGGTTCTCCCGGTCACGCTCGAACTCGATCCGCCGGAACGTCGGGTGCTCGATCCGGTAGCCGCCGCACGCTTCCGCGGCCCGGTCGAGGATCGTCCGGCCGTCTTCGGTCGTCCGCAGACGCACGTACACGTTGAGGTCGCGGCTCAGCCGGTGGTTCCACCTCGCGTTGAGGATGCTGCCTCCCCCGAGCCTTTCGCCCTCCCCCTCCGCGGTGTGCGGCCGCACGTGGTCCCGGAACGCCGGGCGCACCCGGGCCAGGATGTCCCGCGACTGCCCCCGGGTCTCGAGGGCCTCCGGCCCCTTGGCTCCGCTCATCCCCGTGCGAACCGGTTGATCCGTTGCGCGCCCGCCCCCCTCGTCAGGCCGACCCGATGGAGCGCCCGCACGAGCTGGCGCCAGGTGTAGGCCTCCTCGAGGCGCGCGTCGAGCTGCTCGGACATCTCCGCTTCGTGGAACCACGTCAGGAGGATCGACGACTCGCGTTCGGTGCCTGCCGGCCGGTGCACCGCGTCGTGGAACTCCTCCGCCGTCGGCACCCTCCGCCATCCCGCGCAGCTCATGCGCAGGCGGCTGGTCACCGTCCGGCTCCGCCGGCCCGTCTGGCCCTCCGGAACGTCGAGCCCGCAGCGCTTCCGCTCGGCGCTCGACCCCCTCCGGTCGCTGAACACTTCGGGCGGCCCCAGGTCTCGCGGCACCGCGTCGCGGTCGCGCATTCGCAGCTCGTCCCGTCGTCTCCGCCACTCGGCGGCTTGCGGATCCCGTCCCGCAGGATGGCGCGTGGTCGTGGATTCGGGCACCGGGCACCTCGCGACGGTCTCGTACATCCTACGCCGCCGCGCGGCCCGTTCCCGGGCGCGGGCAAGGCGTTGTCGGGACGCTCCGGATCACTCCGTCTCTGCCGCCGCCTCGCGCATCTGGAACGGCACGCTCCGGGCGATGCCGAGCACGAGCGACGAGAAGGTGTAGCCGCCGTCCGCCGCCTCCGCCAGGATGGCCCGGATGGCGGGCGCGTCGAAGGACTCGACGCCGCGCCCGAGCGCGTAGGTCGCCAGCTTGGCGGTCAGCGCGCGGACGAAGGTCTCGGGTCGGGACAGGAGCGCCGCCCGCAGCTCTGCCGGCCCCTCGAACGCGGCGCCGTTCGGCAGCGTGCCCGAGGCGTCGATCGGAGCGCCGTTCTCGCTCTGCCGCCAGGCGCCCACCGCATCGAAGTTCTCCAGCCCGAAGCCGATCGGGTCCATCGTCGCGTGACAGC
>JAPOYG010000662.1 GCA_026706755.1 Acidobacteriota bacterium | reverse complement strand
AGGAGGTTGCGGTGCGCCTGGCGCTGGGCGCGTCGCGCGGTTCGCTCGTGCGGCGTCTCCTGACCGAGACGACGCTGCTCGGCCTGCTGGCGGGGGGCGCCGGGGTCGGGCTGGCGGTCTGGCTGCTCGACCTGCTGGTGACCGCGGATCTCCCGCTGCCGGCGCCGGTCACGCTGGATCTCCGTCCCGACGGCAACGTCCTCGGGTTCACGCTCGGCGTCTCCGTCGTGGCCGGCGCCCTGCTCGGTCTGGTGCCGGCGCTCGCGAGCACGCGGCCGGACGTGGCCGGCGCCCTCCGAGGCGAGAGCGCCGGGGGCGGCCAACCCGGACAGCTCCGCTGGCGCAATGCGCTGGTCGTCGCGCAACTCGCGATCTCGCTGGTGCTGCTCGTCGGCGCCGGCCTGTTCCTCCGCAGCTTTCAGCAGGCGCAAACGGTCGACCCGGGCTTCGGCCGTGAGCCGGCCGCCCTGCTGACGTTCATGGCGCCGGCGAACCGGTTCACGCCCGACGAGGCGCGCGTGTACACGCGGCGCCTCCTGGATCGCTTCCGCGCGCTCCCCGGCGTGGAGGCGGTCGGCGTCACCAGCAACCTGCACCTGAACCCGCTCAGCCAGCGTTCGAGCGACTTCAACGTCGACGGCTTCGAGCCGCCGACCGATCACGGTGCCTTCATCGCGGACCGGGTCGAGGTCGAGCCGGGGTTCTTCGAGGCGGCAGGCATCGAGATCGTCCGGGGGCGCAACTTCGACGACGCCGACCGGCCGGACACCCAGCCCGTGGTCATCGTCAGCGAAGCGATGGCCCGGCGTTTCTGGACGGACGGCGACGCGGTCGGGCGGATCGTCCGGCAGCGCGGCGACGCTCCGCCCTGGCTCGTCGTCGGCGTCGCGAGCGACGCGAACGTGAGGACGCTCGGCGAGCCTCCCCGCAACCTGATCTATCTCCCGTACTCGCAGCGGTTCACGCCGGCGCTGACGGTCGTGGCGAGGACGTCCGTCGACCCGGAGCGGACGGCACTCGCCCTCCTGGCCGCCGGTCGCGAGCTGGATCCCGACCTGAGGGTCCTCGAGACGAAGACGATGGACCGCCACCTGGCGCTGATGCGGCTGCCCCAGCAGCTCTCCGCCTTCGTCCTGTCGGCGTTCGGGGTGCTGGCGCTGGCGCTCGCCGCGGTCGGCCTCTACGGGGTGGTCAGCTACGGCGTCGCCCGGCGGACGCGCGAGATCGGCATCCGGAAGGCGCTCGGCGCCGACGGCCCCCGCGTCGTGCGGCTGCTCGTCGCGGGCGGCCTCCGGCTGGTGGTCCTCGGCGGCGCGCTGGGGCTGGCGCTCGCCGTCGCCGCGACCCGCCTGCTGGGCGGGCTGCTGTTCGAGGTCGACGCGCTCGACCCGCTGACGTTCGTCGGCGTGCCGCTGGTCCTCGGCGCCGCGGCCCTCCTCGCAGCCTGGCTGCCCGCCCGACGCGCCAGCCGGGTCAGTCCCATGGTGGCGCTCCGGGACGACTGAGTGCCGGCGGCCCGAGCGCCGCGCGACCCGGCGGCCTGTTCAAGTCGAGGCCGGGTCCCGGCGCGTTGACGCCCGTAGCGGCGTCGAGTACGTTGAGGTTGATTCCGATGCAGGTCTTCGTCAGCCACTCCCACTCGGACTCGCCGCTGGCCGCCCGGGTAACCAGGGCGCTGCGGAAGGCCGGGCTGCAGGTGTGGGATCCGGAAGTCCACCTCTTCCTCGGCGACAACTGGCCGGCCGAGGTGGGCCGCGCGCTCGAAGAGTCCGACGCCATGGTCGTGCTCTTGACGCCCAACTCGATCAGCTCGCCGCACGTCAAGGCCGAGATGATGTACGCGCTGGGTTCGAAGAGCTACAGAAACCGACTGATTCCCGTCGCAGTCGGTGGTCGGGAGCAGCTTCCGAAGGGGGAGATTCCCTGGATCGTCCGAAAGCTGCACTGGGTGGATCTGCCGGACCCGGACAGCGCCGATCCCGAAGTCAAGCCCATCGCCGCGGCGCTCCTCGGCCAAGCCTGAGCCCCGTTGGCGGCGAGCGCAGTGCCGACCGAGGTCTTCGTCTCGCATTCGCATGTAGATCAGGAGTTCGCCGAGCGGCTGGTCGGCGTTCTGCGCCACCATCAGATTCCAGTGTGGTACAGCGACACCGACATCCAGGGCGCCCAGCAGTGGCACGACGAGATCGGCAAAGCGCTGCAGCGCTGCGATTGGTTCATCG
>JAPOYG010000206.1 GCA_026706755.1 Acidobacteriota bacterium | reverse complement strand
GCGGAGGCGGGGGCGCGCGTCACGGCGCTGGACTTCTCGGCCGGGATGCTCGCGCGGGCGCGGCGCAAGGTCGCGGCGGCCACGGTCCGCTTCCTCGTTCACGATCTGCACGAGCCGTTGCCGCTCGGCGATGCGTCGTTCGACGCCGCGGTGAGCGGCCTCGTCCTCGAGCACCTCCGGGATCTCGGAGCGTTCTTCACCGAGGTACGGCGGGTGCTGCGCCCGTCCGGCCGGGCGGTCGTCTCCGCGATGCACCCGGCGATGTTCCTCCGCGACAGCCGGGCGCGCTTCACGGACCCCGACACCGGCGCGATCGTCGCTCCCGGAAGCGTCCACCACCACTTCGGCGAGGTCGTCATGGCGGCGACCGCCGCGGATTTCGTTCCGCTCGCGGTCGGCGAGCACGCCCCCGACGCAGGGTTCGCGCGGCGCTATCCGCGCGCCGAGCGCTACGTCGGCTGGCCGATGCTGCTGGTGCTCGTCCTGCGGGCGGCCCCTACACCTGCTCCTTGAGGGTCACGGCGTCGAGGAACGGCATCATCGCGCGCAGCTCCGCGCCGACCTTCTCGATCGGGTGGGCCTGCTCCTGCTTCCGCTGGGCCATGAACCAGGGCCGCCCTGCCTTGTCCTCGGCGATCCAGTTGCGGGCGTAGGTGCCGTCCTGGATCTCGGCCAGGATCTGCCGCATCGCGGCGCGGGTCTCGTCGGTGACGACGCGGGGGCCGCCCGTGTAGTCGCCGTGCTCGGCGGTGTCGCTCACCGAGTAGCGCATGTAGTTGAGCCCGCCGCGATAGAAGAGGTCGACGATGAGCTTCAGCTCGTGCATGCACTCGAAGTAGGCGACCTCCGGCTGGTAGCCCGCTTTTACGAGGGTGTCGAAGCCGGCCTTGACCAGCGCGCTGACGCCGCCGCACAGGACGGTCTGCTCGCCGAAGAGGTCGGTCTCGGTCTCCTCCGCGAAGGTCGTCTCGATGACCCCGGCCCGCGTGAGGCCGAGCGCCTTGGCGTAGGAGAGGGCCAGTGCCTTCGCCTGTCCGGTAGCGTCCTGCTCGACGGCGATCAGGGCCGGCGTGCCACCCCCCTCGAGGTAAACCTCGCGCACCCGGTGACCGGGCGCCTTCGGGGCGATCAGCGTTACGTCGACGTCGGCGGGCGGCTGGATGGTCTGGAAGCGGATGTTGAAGCCGTGCGCGAACATCAGCATCTTGCCCGCGCCCAGGTGCGGCGCGATCTGCTCCGTGTAGATGCCGGCCTGCCTGGTATCGGGGGCCAGGATCATGATCACGTCCGCCCAGGCCGCGGCGTCGCCCCCCGGAACGACGGTCAGGCCCTCGGCTTCGGCTCGCGCCCGCGAGCGGCTGCCGGCGTGGAGGGCCACCTGCACCGCAACGCCGCTGTCCCGCAGGTTGAGCGCGTGGGCATGCCCCTGCGATCCGTACCCGAAGACGGCGACCTTCTTCGCCTGAATGAGTCCGAGGTCCGCCGCATTGTCGTAGTGGATGGTGGCCATTTGTCTGTGTTTCCTTCGGGTGTGTTCGCGGCGGCGGGCGGCGCCCGGCAGCCGTGCGGTATCCGGATCGAATCGGGCCGCGGTGCCGGACCGGATCCCGCATCGGCTCCGCCCGAGGTCATGCCCGGGGCGGCAGCCGGGGGCCGCGGCACGGGGCGGCCCGAAACCGCGGCCCGAAGCCCTGAGGCCGGGAGAGTCTACACCGAGTAGGAGATGTTGGGGTCGTCGCCCTCGCCCGGCTCGTCGGCGTCGTCCGATCTTCCGTCATCCTCGCGCGGGTCCGGCGCGAACGGCTCGGTCGGGTCGGGGTCGATCATGACGCTGCGCGCTCCGCGCATCATCCCGACGCGGCCGGTACGCACGAGCTCCAGGATCCCGTACGGCCGCAGCACCTCGACGAAGCCGTCGATCTTGTCCTCCGTGCCGGTGGTCTCGATGACGACGGCGTCGGGCGCGACGTCGACGACGCGGGCGCGGAAGACGTCCACGAGCTGCATGACGTGCGTGCGCGTCTCCGCCGTGGCCGTCACCTTGACCATGGCCAGCTCGCGGAAGACGGCCGGGCCCACCGTGATGTCCTGTACCCGGACCACGTTCACCAGCTTGTAGAGGTTGGCCTCGAGCCGCCGCGCACCGATGGCGTCGGTGCGGACGACAATCGTCATCCGCGAGGCCTCGGGCGTTTCGGAGTGCCCGACGGTGAGCGACTCGATGTTGAACGCGCGGCGGCGGAACAGCGAGGCGACGCGGTTCAGGACTCCCGGCTTGTCCTCGACGTAGACGACGAACGTGTGGCGCCGCAGCGGACCTGCCGTCATCGGCGACCTCTGCCCCGCTCGATCCGCCAACCGGTACCCGGCCCGGCCGCAAAGAATCCACCGGCCGGCCGCGGGCCGCCTGCCCGCCGCGCCTGCCCGCCGCGGGAACGAAGGGCGGCTGCGTGTCGCGGGTCACGCATCGCGCGCCGTCTCGACGATGGGCGCCGGGCTGGGCCGGCGGATCATGTCATGGAGGTCGGCACCGGCCGGGACCATCGGGTAGACGGTGTCCTCCTGCTCGACCTGGAAGTCGATGACGACGGTCCGCTCGTCGCCGCGGGCGCGCTCGACGGCGGGCTCGACCTCGGCGCGCGTCCGCACCGTCTCGCCGCGCAGGCCGAAGCACTCGGCCAGCTTGGCGAAGTCGGGGCTGAGGAGCGGCGTGGCGGCGTAGCGGCGCTCGTAGAAGAACTCCTGCCACTGGCGGACCATCCCGAGGTAGCCGTTGTTGATGACGGCGACGTTGATCTTGATCTTCTCCTGGGCGATGGTCGCGAGCTCCGCCATCGTCATCTGGAACCCGCCGTCGCCCGCCACCACCCACACCTCGGCGTCCGGGCGGGCGAGCTTGGCGCCGACCGCGGCGGGCAGCGCGAAGCCCATCGTGCCGAGGCCGCCGGAGGTGATGAGCGTGCGCGGCTCGTCGTGGTGGTAGTACTGCGCCTCCCACATCTGGTGCTGGCCGACGTCGGTGACGACTATCGCGCGGCCGCCCGTCATGCGCCAGATGTCGTGGATGACGTGCGCCGCGTAGAGGTGACCGCTGTCGGGCAGGTTCTGGATGTCGCGCACCGCCACGTCGCCCTTCATGTCGGCGATGGCGGTGCGCCACGCGCGGCGGTCCCCCGTCTCCACGAGCGGACCGAGGTCGTCGAGGACGGCCGACAGATCACCGGCGAGCGCCACGTCGACCCGAACGTTCTTGTGGAACTCCGCCGGATCGATGTCGACGTGGATCTTGCGGGCGTTCGGGGCGTAGGTCCGCACGTTGCCGGTGACGCGGTCGTCGAAGCGCATCCCGAGAGCCAGCAGGAGGTCGGCCTCCTGGATGGCCGCGTTGACCCACGCCTCGCCGTGCATCCCCATCATCCCCATGTTCAGCGGGTGGCGTGCGGGGACGCCGCCGATGCCGAGAAGCGTCATCGCGATGGGAATGTCGGCCCGCTCGGCCAGCTCGCGCACCTGCGCCGACGCGCCGGCCAGCAGGACGCCGTGGCCGGCCAGGATGACCGGCCGCTTGGCGCCGTTGATGAGCCGCGCGGCGCGCCGGTAGACGGCGTCGGAGGCCCGCAGGTCGGGGCGGTAGCCCGGTAGCTTGACGTCCCGCGGGTTCCAGTCGAGCTCCGTCGTCGCCTGCTGGGCGTCCTTGGTGACGTCGATGAGCACGGGGCCCGGCCGCCCGGAGCGCGCGACGTAGAGCGCCTCGTGAATCGTCGGTGCGATTTCGTCGACGTCGGAGACCAGGTAGTTGTGCTTGGTGATGGGCAGCGTGACGCCCGTGACGTCGGTCTCCTGGAACGCGTCCGAGCCGATCAGCCGGCTGCCGACCTGCCCCGTGATGCAGAGCAGGGGCGACGAGTCGAGCATCGCGGTCGCGATGCCCGTCACCATGTTCGTGGCCCCCGGCCCCGAGGTGGCGATGGCGACGCCGACCTGGCCGCTCGCGCGCGCGAAACCGTCCGCCATGTGCGTCGCCCCCTGCTCGTGGCGCACGAGGACGTGCCGCACGGGGTACTCGAGGAGCGCGTCGTAGGCGGGCAGGATCGCCCCGCCGGGATAGCCGAAGACCGTGGTCACGCCTTCGCGCACCAGGGCCTCCCAGATGATCTGTGCGCCGGTTCGCATCGCAGCCATGCCGTTCGCCTTCTGGAGGATTGCTCTGCTCGTTTGATCGGCTGATTCCGGTCCGGTCTACAGGGTCGTGGGGCGGCCACCCGACCGGGTCTGCCGCCGGCGGGCTCAGGACGTGACCGCGCCCGACGCGGCGGAGGAGACGAGTCGCGCGTACTTCGCCATGACGCCGTTGGCGAAACGGGGCGCCGGCTCGCGCCAGTCGGCCAGTCGCGCCGCGATCTCGGCGTCGGCGTCCGGCAGGTCGAGCCGCAGCGTCCGGTTGCGTTCGTCGAACACGATCGGATCACCGTCACGGACGACCGCGATCGGTCCGCCCCGCGCCGCCTCCGGTGCGACGTGCCCGGCCATCATCCCGCGGGTGGCGCCCGAGAAGCGCCCGTCGGTCACCAGGGCCACGGACTCGCCCAGGCCCGCTCCCACGATGGCCGCGGTCACCGCCAGCATCTCCCGCATGCCCGGTCCGCCGCGCGGTCCTTCGTAGCGGATCACGACCACATCCCCGGGCTGGATGCGGCCCTGCTCCACCGCCGCGAACGCGTCTTCCTCGCTGTCGAAGACGCGGGCGGGCCCGCGGTGCAGCGCCGGCTCGTGGCCCGCCACCTTCACCACGCAGCCGTCGGGGGCGAGGTTGCCGGTGAGGATCACGAGGCCGCCGGTCGGCGTCAGGGGTTCGGCGACCGGCCGCACCACCTCCTGACCGGCCGTCTCCTCGGCCTCCGCGGCGAGCGCGCCGATCGTGGCGCCGGTCACGGTGAGCGCGTCGCGGTGCAGCAGCCCCGCCTCGAGCAGCCGGCTCGCCACGAGGCCGATCCCGCCCGCCCGGTACAGATCGGTGGCCACGAACCGGCCTCCGGGCTTGAGGTCGGCCAAAAGCGGCGTCCGCTCGCTGATCCGATCGAAGTCGCCGATACGCAGGTCGACACCCGCTTCGTGGGCGATCGCCAGCAGGTGCAGCACGGCGTTGGTCGAGCCCCCGGTGGCGGCGACCGCGGCGACCGCGTTCTCGAGTGCGTCCCGCGTCACGATGCGGCGCGGGCGGAGATCCGTGCGCACCAGCTCCATCGCCAGCTCTCCCGCCCGCCGGGCGGCGTCCGCCTTCTCCGCCGCCATCGCCGGAACGCCGTTGGCGCGCATCGGCGACACTCCGAGAAGCTCGCACACGGTGGCCATCGTGTTCGCGGTGAACTGGCCGCCGCAGGCGCCGGGGCCGGGGCAGGCCGCATCCTCGAGGGCCCCGAGCTGCGCGTCGCTCAGCCGTCCCGCCGCGTGGGCGCCGACCGCCTCGAAGACGTCCTGGATGGTGACGTCGCGTCCCTCCCACCGGCCGGGGGCGATCGAGCCGCCGTAGAGCACCAGCCCCGGAATGTCGAGCCGGACCAGCGCCATCACGCCGCCCGGGATCGTCTTGTCGCAGCCGACGAGCACCACGATTCCGTCGAAGAGGTTGCCGCGGGCCACCAGCTCGATCGAGTCGGCCACCACCTCCCGGCTCACGAGCGACGCCTTCATGCCGGCGCTCCCCATCGTGATGCCGTCCGAGATCGAGACCGTGTTGAACTCGAGCGGCGTCCCGCCCGCGGCGCGGATGCCGGCCTTCACCTCGGCGGCGAGCTCGCGCAGGTGGTAGTTGCAGGGCCCGATCTCGATCCAGGTGTTCGCCACGCCGACGAGCGGCCGGCGGAGGTCGTCGTCCGTGAAGCCCACCGCCTTCAGCATGGCGCGAGCGGGTGCGCGGGACGGACCCTCGGTGATGGCGGCGCTGCGGCGTGTGGTCATCGCGGAACCGGCGGCGATCCGGTACGGGATCTGGCATTCTACCGCGTCGCGGCCGTTCCGCGCCAACCGTCACTCGTCGTAGTAGTCCCGGTACCACTCCACGAAGCGTCGCACGCCGACCTCGATCGGCGTGTCCGGCCGGTAGTGGACCTCGGCGGCGAGATCGTCCACGTCCGCCAGCGTCTCCGGGACGTCACCGGGCTGCAGCGGCAGGAGGCGGCGCTCCGCCTTGCGGCCGAGTGCCGCCTCGAGCACGTCGATGTAGCGCTCGAGAGGCTCGGCCCGCCGGTTGCCGAGGTTGTAGATGCGGTACGGCGCGGCGCTCGTCCCCGGTTCCGGCGACTCGCCCCGCCACTCCGGATTCGGGGCTGCCGGCCGGTCGATCACGCGCACGACGGCCTGGACGATGTCGTCGATGTAGGTGAAGTCGCGCCGATGGCGGCCGTGGTTGTAGACCTCGATCGGACGTCCGGCCAGAATGTTCCGGGTGAAGCGGAAGAGCGCCATGTCCGGCCGGCCCCAGGGGCCGTAGACCGTGAAGAAGCGCAGCCCCGTGGTCGGCAGCCCGAAGAGGTGGCTGTAGCAGTGGGCCATCAGCTCGTTCGCCCGTTTGGTGGCGGCGTAGAGCGATACGGGATGGTCCGCGGTGTGGCGCACGCTGAACGGCAGCGCGCGGTTGGCGCCGTAGACGGAGCTCGACGAAGCGTAGACGAGATGGCCGGGCGGGTGCGCGCGGCACGCTTCGAGCACGTGGAGAAAGCCGGTGACGTTGGCGGCGACGCAGGCCTGCGGCCGCTCCAGGGAGTGCCGCACGCCGGCTCGCGCCGCGAGGTGCACGACCGCCTCGGGGCGCTCGAGCCCGATCAGCTCCCGGACGGTCTCCTGGTCCGCGACGTCGGCGCGGACGTCCCGAAAGCGCTCGAAGGCCGTCAGCCGCGCCAGCCGGGCGTGCTTCAGGGCGACTTCGTAGTAGGGATCCAGATTGTCGACGCCGACCACGGAGTCGCCGCGCTCGAGCAGGCGCAACGCGACCGCCGCCCCGATGAACCCTGCGGCTCCGGTGACCAGCACACGCATGCGGGCTCAGCGTACCCGAAACACCCGGAGTCGCGGATGACAGGGCCGCCCCCGTCACGCTAAGGTTGCGCCCGTGCCGGCCCGACCTGGCGGTCGCGTTGGGAGTCTGCGCGGGCGCGTGACTCTCGCAGCGCAGCTTCTGCGGCGCAGACTCCTGCCCCGACCCGGCGGTCGCGTCGGGAGTCTGCGCAGGCTCCCGGCCCGACTGCGCGACCGCAACGAGTGGAAGTTCTTCGCCGCCCTGCCGCGGGCGGACCGGCGACTGGCCGGGCTCTGGTGGCTGGTCGTCGTCGCCCGCGGACTGCTGCCGGCCCTGTTCGCGGTGGCGATGGGCGGCCTCGTCGGCGCGGTCCAGAGCGGCGCCGGGCTGGGCGGTCCGCTTGCGTTCGCGGGCGTCGTCTTCGTGCTGCTGCAGGTGCTGGCACCGTTGCACCAGGCGCTCGGGGCCAACCTGGGGGACCGGACCGCAGCGTGGCTGTACGACCGCCTGACGGAAGCGTGCAGCCGCCCGCCGGGTCTCGCCCACCTCGAGGATCCGACGCTGACCGGCGACCTGACCGTGGCGCGAGACTTCGATCGGGGCGTGACCGGACCGCCCCTCTACATCTCGATGGACTTCCTGGCGGGCGGGCTCGTCGACCTGCTCGCGGGGCTGGCATGCGCCGTGCTGCTGGCCGGATACGCCTGGTGGGCGCCGCTCGTCCTGGCCGGCGGATGGCTGGCGACTCATTGGCTCCTGCGCGAGAGCGCCGTCTGGCGCGATCGGGCCACGGACCCGGTGCGGCGGGCGCAGCGGGAGGCCGACTACGCCTACCGGCTCGCCGTCGATCCGCCGGCCAGCAAGGAGCTGCGACTGTTCGGCCTCGCCTCGTGGACGCTGGGCCGCTTCGTGGCGAGCCGTACCCGGCTGCACGAGCTGCAGTACGCCGCGACCCGGCTCCGCGAACGCCCCGTGCTGCTGAGCGTCCTGCTCGTGAGCGGCGCGAACGTGGCCGTCTGCTGGTCCCTGGCCGCCGACGCGGCGACCGGCAGCCTCGCCCTCGCGGATGTCGTGGTCTATGCCCAGGCGGCAGCCGGCACGGCGCTGATCGCGTTTGGCGGGCTCAACTGGGCCATCGACGGGTGCGCGGCCCCGGTGGCGGCGGTGCTGCGGCTCGAGGCCGCGATGGCGCCGAAGGGCGCCCTCGCGTCGGGCAGGCGGGACGCCGGGGCTCGCCCGCTGCGCGAGATCCGGTTTCGCGACGTCACCTTCACCTACCCCGCGGGGGGCCAGCCGGTGCTGGAGCGCTTCGACCTGACCATCCCGGCCGGCTCGTCGCTGGCGATCGTCGGACGGAACGGCGCCGGCAAGACGACGCTGGCCAAGCTGCTCTGCCGCCTGTACGACCCGCAGGCGGGCGCCATCGAGATCGACGGGGTAGAGCTCCCGGAGCTCGACGTCGCCGACTGGCGGCGCCGGGTGACGGCCGTCTTCCAGGACTTCACCCGCTTCGAGTGGCCGCTGCGCGACAACGTGGCGCCGGCGGGCGCACGGGACGGCGACGTGCGCGCCGCCCTCGACGCCGCGGGCGGAGCCGGGCTCGCCGACCTCGAAACGGTGCTCGCGCGGGGGTACGAAGGGGGCACGGACCTGTCGGGCGGGCAATGGCAGCGCATCGCGCTGGCCCGGGCGCTCTGCGCGGTCCGGGCCGGAGCGGGCGTCGTCCTGCTCGACGAACCGACCGCCCAGCTCGACGTTCGGGGCGAGGCGGAGATCTTCGACCGCATCCTCGCCGCCACCCGATCCTGCACCACGATCCTGATCTCGCACCGCTTCTCGACCGTGCGCCACGCAGATCGGATCTGCGTGCTGGAGCGGGGCCGCGTGGTGGAACTCGGGACGCACGACGAGCTGATGGCCGCGGGTGGCCGCTATCGGACGATGTTCGACCTGCAGGCACAGCGCTTTCTCGCCACCGAGGACGAAGAGGGACGGGCGTATGACGTCCTCGGTTGAGCGGCCCGGCGGCGCGGGCGCGGCGCTCGACGAGCTCCCGCCGGCGCTCCCGTCCATGTGGCGCCTCTGCCGGCTGGGGTACCGCCACGAACCCGGGCTGATGGTCTGGGCCTTCGCGCTCGCCCTTCTCGCCGCCCTTCCCGACGCGCTGCTGGCGCTCTGGTTCATGCTGCTCGGCGTCGGCGTGATCGAAGGCCGACCGGACCTCGTGCGCGTGGCCGCGATCGGACTCGGGGCGTCGCTCACCGCCACCTGGGTGCTCCGAACCGTCAGCACGCGGGTCCAGCGCCGCTTCCGGGACCGGGTGACCATCGCTCTCGAAGCGCACGTGGCCGGGCTCCAGGCGTCGGTCGCGACGCTCGCCCACCAGGAGCGGCCCGACTACCTCGACCGGCTCGCGGTCCTCCGCGACCAGGTCTTCGTGCTCGATCACCTGTACATGTCGCTCTTCTCGACCTGCGGCTGGCTGCTGCGCCTCGCGGTCACGATCGGCCTCCTGGTGTCGATCCATCCCGCCCTGGTGCTGCTGGCCGCCGCGGCGCTGCCCGCCGTCCTCACGTCGACGTGGCGTCCCGCGATCGAGCGGCGGTCGCAGGAACGGGCGGCGCCGCACGCCCGGTTGGCCCGGCATCTGTTCACGACCGCGACGACGGCCGCCTCGGGCAAGGAGGTGCGGGTGGCCGGCATCTCGGCCCGGGTGGCCGCGGAGCGGCGCGCCGCCTGGGAGCGGAGCTACGCCCCGGTGGCGGCGGCCCGGTGGGGCTCGGCCGCGTGGCATGCCGCGGCGTGGCTGGTGTTCGGCGGCGCTTACGTGGGGGCGATAGCCTTCGTCTCGGCCGGGATGGGAGCACCGGTCGCGCAGGTGCTGCTGGTGCTGGCGGCGGGGGCGCGACTCTCGGCCTATGTCGGTGCCACCGTGGGCGAGATCGGCTTCCTGCGCGGCATCTGGATGGACGGCTCGCGCCGGCTGGCGTGGCTCGAGGACTATGCCGCCACCGCCGCCACCGCCGACCGACCGGCCCCCGCCGCGCTGCGCCATGGAATCCGCTTCGAGCGCCTCTCGTTCGCGTACCCGGGCACCTCGCGGCTGGTCCTGGACGACGTTTCGCTGACGCTCCCGGCGGGCGCCGTCGTCGCGCTCGTGGGCGAGAACGGCGCCGGCAAGACGACGCTCGTGAAGCTCCTCGCGAAGCTGTACGAGCCGACCTCCGGGGCCATTCTGGTCGACGGGACACCCCTCGCCGACATCGCTCCGGACCGCTGGCGGGAGCGGCTCGCGGGCGCCTTCCAGGACTTCTTCCGCTTCGAGTTCCGCGCGCGCCGGACGGTCGGGGTAGGCGACGTGCCGCGCGTGGACGACGCGCCGGCCGTCGTGACAGCGGTCGACCGGGCGGGAGCCGAGGACGTCGTGGAGCGGCTGGCTTCCGGTCTGGACACGCAACTGGGGCCGACCTGGCCGGAGGGGGTGGAAGTGTCGTTCGGCCAGTGGCAGAAGCTGGCCCTGGCGCGCGGGTTCATGCGCGACGACCCGTTGCTGCTGGTCCTCGACGAGCCCACCGCGGCGCTCGATGCGGAGACCGAGCACGCGCTGTTCGAGCGCTACGCGGCCGCCGCCCGCGGGTCCGCGGTCGCCACGGGCGACGGAAACGGCGCCCGTGGCCGCGTCACGCTGCTCGTCTCGCACCGCTTCTCGACCGTGCGCATGGCGGACCTGATCGTCGTGCTCGACGGGGCGCGTCTCGTCGAGTCGGGCTCGCACGACGACCTGATGGCCGCCCGCGGACGCTACGCCGAACTGTATCGCCTGCAGGCCAAGGCCTACCGCTGACAGGCGGCCGCGTCCCCCTCCCCTCGTGCGCCCCCGCGCTCCGACGAGCCGTCAGATGCGGGTAAGGCGCAGCGTCGAGCGCTGGAGGTCGAGGGTGACCCGGTAGTTGCTGAGGAAGCGGTGGCCGACGATGCCCCCGATGTGGAAGCCGAGCAGGGCGCTCGGGCGGTGCAGGTTGAGCACGACGACCGAGAAGTTCTCGTACTGGATGCGATCGAAGGCCAGATGCACGCCCGGCAGCAGGAACGCGTCCATGTCCCAGCCCGAAGTCCCGAAGACCTGCAGCGGAATGTGCCGCACCGGGACCATGCCGAGCGTGTTCGCGGTGGCGAGGCTGATCGAGATCACCTCGCCGCCCGTGTCGACGATGAAGCTCTTCGGGTGGTCCTGGTTTACGACGCCGCGCACCATCGCGAGCCGGTTGAACCGCAGCGGCAGCACCACGTCGGCGGGCTCCTCCGGGATTTCCCGGCCGACCAGCATCTGCTCCCGCTCGTAGTCGATGATGGCCGACATGCCGAAGGCGAGCGGAGAGATGCTGTTCTCCACCCGCGTGTCGGGCAGTCCGGACAGGGGCGGGTTCTTGATGATCGCGGGGATGTTGCGGATGGTGAGCGTCCCGATCTCCAGCGAGTCGGCGCGCCCCATCTCCAGACCGCGCAACCCGATATCGCCCACGCCGGCGCTCAGCGTGTTGACGATCGGCCGGATGCGGTGCCGCTCCGCGGTCGGCTTCGACAGCACCATCTGTTCGGCGCCGGTGTCGATGACCAGGTCCATGTCCGGGCCGCCGTTGATGCGGCCTCGAACCACCACCTTGTCCCGTTCCAGACGGAACGGAATCGTGTGCATCCGTACCGCCTGTTCCGGCGGGATGTCGAGAGCGGGCCGGTCACCGAACGAGCGGAGGAACCGGACCTCGGAGCGGGCCCACTGCGCCTTCTCCGTGCGCCGGGTGCCAGGCAGCCGGTCGACGTAGGCGGTCAGGGCCTCGGCGGCCTCCGGAAAGCGCCGCAGCCGGCGATAGATCGTGCTCAGGGTGTGGTGCGCCTCCGGGGTGTCGGCCGCGGCGACGGCCGCCTGGGCCTCGGCCAGACCCTCCTCGAGCCGGCCCCGGGCAGCGAGCCCGCGCGCGAGGCCGTGACGGGCCCCGCCGGCCTCGGGATCGATGGCCAGCGCGTCACGGTAGGCAGCCTCGGCCTCCGCGAACAGGCCCGAAGCCCACAGGGCATCGGCGTACAGGGTGCGTGACGCGGCGTCTGCCGGATCGGCGACCCCCGCCAGCACCTCCGCCTCCTGGCGAGCGCGCGCGAACTCCGCCACCTGGAGCAGCGAGCGGAGCAACCCGCGCGACGCTCGGGCCACCTGATCCGAACGGGCTCCTTCCTTGGCGCGTTCGAAGGCGACGATCGCTTCCCAGTAGCGCTCGTCCCCGAAGAGCAGGTCGCCCAGCTCCAGGCGGATCTCGCTACGCGCGGAAGCGGGGGTGGAGTTGGCGTCGATGACGATGGGCGCGGCCGCGGCGACGGCCAGCGCAATCACGACGCCGCGAAGACCAACGCGCATGGGAGCCTCCCGGGTCGGGTCGTCCCCGTCAGGCCGAGCCCCGGGGCTGCGCCGGTGAGGGCGCGAGGCCGGCCGCGGGCCGGTTCACCGGGTGTACTGCTGAATGGGGACGCCATCGTACATGTCGTCGACACGCAGGATCTGCGCGCTCCGGCTGTAGGTCCCCAGCTCGTAATCCTCGCTCATGATGAGCGCCTTCACCGGCTTCGTGGGGCACACCTCGGCGCAGAGCCCGCAGAAGCTGCAGCGCGACAGGTTGAAGTCGAAGTAGTCGAGCACCTTGATCTTGTGGCCGGGCTCCCGATGCCCCCCCAGGTTGATCAGCTCGTCGGGGCACGCCTTGGCGCACTGGTCGCAGACGATGCAGGTCTGCGCCCCCGTCTCCGGCTCGACCTGCAAGCGCAGCACGCCCCGGAAACGAGGAGCCACCGGACGGCGCTCCTGCGGATACTGGAACGTGAAGGCCGGCTGCGGCGTGTACTTGAGCGTGACCAGCAGACCCTTGACCAGGTCTACGAGGAAGACGGTTCGAAAGAACTTCTGCAGGAACAGCACGGTTCCATCCTAGGCCCGGCCGTCGACGATGATCGGCTCGCTCTGGCCGGCCATGATGACGCGCTCCTTGCGCAGGATCGTGTTCTCCTTGCGAATCTTGTCCTGCAGGCGCATCAGCCCGTAGAGAAGGGCCTCCGGACGCGGCGGACAGCCCGATACGTAGACGTCTACCGGCACGATCTTGTCGACGCCCTGCAACACGCTGTAGGTCGGGAACGGTCCGCCCGCGTTCGAGCAGCTCCCCATCGACATGACCCACTTCGGTTCGGGCATCTGATCGTAGAGGCGGCGCAGTACCGGGGCCATCTTCTTGGTGACCGTCCCCGCGACGATCATCAGATCGGACTGGCGCGGCGAGGCGCGGAACACCTCGGCCCCGAAGCGGGCGATGTCGTACCGGGAAGTCGAGGTGGCGATCATCTCGATCGCGCAGCAGGCGAGCCCGAACCCCATTGGCCACAGCGAGGACTGCCGGGCCCAGTTCAGCACGCGATCGACGTTGGTCGTTATGAAGTTGTCTTCGAAGCGATGCTCGATGAGGCCCATGTGACTGTCGTCCCGGCGCCCGCGGGCGGCGCCGCGCTCACGGAATCGCGACTACTTCCCCTCGTACCACTGCGCGTTCGTGTCGATGAAGCTCTGCCACTGATCGGGCACCTCATCGTTGGCGAAGATCGCCTCCACCGGGCACGCGGGAACGCACGCGCCGCAGTCGATGCACTCCTCAGGGTGAATGTAGAGCATCGTCTCCGCTTCGAACTCGTCCTCGTCCTTGCGGGGATGGATGCAATCCACCGGGCAGACGTCCACGCACGCGGTGTCCTTCGTGCCCACACACGGCTCACAAATCGAATAGGCCATTCACTCCTCCGACTACGCCACCGAACCGCACCTAGAATACATGCCGGCCGGTGCGCGGATCAAGGTGCCGGCCGCCGGCTCCGTCATGGCCGGCCCAGGCCTTCCGGAGCCGCGGACGGCGCCTTCCTGCCCGCCGCCCTCGGGCGCAAGGCGCTCAGACGATCTTCATGCGCCCCGCGAAACCCTCCTCGTACCCGTGGTAGTGCTGCACCGCCGCCTCCGGGTAGCGCCAGCAGTAGTACCCCTCGCCCGTGTCGAAGTCGACGAGCCAGAGGCCTTTCACCTCCGCCCCGAGCGCCTGGATGGCGCTGGTCCAGTCGCCGATCACGCGGTCGAGCGCCTGGAGCAGGCGTTCGCGATCCGGGTGACCGTTGGGCAGGCGGTCGAGGCGCTCCGCCACGGCCCGGGCCTGCTCGACCGCGTCGGCGGTGCGGGCGCGCACCGCGGGCAGCAGGAGCTGCGCGTCCTTCAGCGTGAACCTGCGGCTCGACGACGGGCGCGTCGACATCGCCCAAGTATACGGCGCGCCGGACCCGTACGCCCGGAGGCAGGGCCGAAGCCTTGCCGGCGCGCGCCGCCGCCGCCGCGCGCCGGCAAGCGCGATGGACGCCGCGCCGACGCTGGCGGTACGATCGAGGTCCATGACGACGCCGGTGACCATCCCGCTGATTCGGGGCCGCGTGGCCCGCGGGGTCGCCGCTCCCCGACAGCCGAAGCCGCGCTGGCTGCGCGTTCGCGCCCCCGGCAGCAGCGGCTACCTGCGGGTGAAGCGCATCCTGCGCGGTCTCGACCTCAACACCGTCTGCGAGGAGGCCGGCTGCCCCAACATCGGGGAGTGCTGGCACCACGGCACGGCGACGTTCATGATTCTGGGCGACGTCTGCACCCGGTCGTGCGGCTACTGCAACGTCGTCCACGGCACTCCCCGAGCGCTGGACGGAGACGAGCCGCAGCGGGTTGCCGACGCGGTCGGCACCCTCGGCCTGGCGTACGTCGTCGTGACGTCCGTCGACCGAGACGACCTGCCGGACGGCGGCGCGTCGGTCTTCGCCGCGGTGGTCCGCGAGATCCGCCGGCGCGCTCCGGACTGCCGCGTGGAGCTGCTGGTTCCCGACTTCGCGGGTCGGGCCGCCCCCCTCGAGCGGGTGCTCGACGCCGGGCCTGACGTGCTCAACCACAACGTCGAGACGGTCGAGCGCCTGTACCGCGCCGCCCGCCCCGGCGGCCGCTACCGCCGCGCTCTCGACCTGCTGGCGCGCGCGCGCCGCCACCGCCCGGCGACGCCGACGAAGTCGGGAGTCATGGTCGGCCTCGGAGAGACGCAGGCCGAGTTGCGGGCCACGCTGGCCGATCTGCGGGAAGTCGGCTGCGACATCCTGACGATCGGCCAGTACCTGCGCCCGTCCGCGGCGCACCTGCCGGTGGAGCGCTACTACCACCCGGACGAGTTCGCGGAGCTCAGGACGCACGCCCTGACGCTCGGCTTCCGCCACGTGGAGTCCGGCCCGCTCGTTCGCAGCTCCTATCACGCCCGCGAGCAGGCCGACGCCTGCGCCGGGGCCGGGCCGGAATAGCTACCCCGGACGCGGGGTCAGGCAGGACGCCGCGGACGTGGAAGGTGGACGCTGCGCCCGAAGAACGCGTCGGCCGCTTCCGTGAGAGTCTCCGACAGCGTGGGGTGCGGATGGATCGCGCTCGCCAGGTCGGACGCCGTCGCCTGCTGCTCGACCGCGAGTACGCCCTCGGCGATCAGCTCCCCCGCTCCGACCCCCGCGATGCCGACGCCGAGGATTCGCTCCGTCTCCGGGTCGATCACGAGCTTGGTGATCCCCTCGGGTCGATCAAGGGTCAGGGCGCGTCCGGAAGCGCCCCAAGGGAAGGTGGCCGTGGCGACGGCGCGGCCGGCCGCGAGGGCGTCGGCCTCGGTCAGGCCGCACCAGGCGATCTCCGGGTCCGTGAAAACGACGGCGGGAATGGCGCGCGGCGGTGATGCGGGCGCGCGACCCATGATGGTGTCCACGGCGACGCGCGCCTCGTGGAAGGCCTTGTGCGCGAGGAGCGGCTCGCCGGTCACGTCGCCCAGGGCCAGTACGGATGGTTCGGCCGTCCGCTGTCCCTCGTCGACGCGCACGTACCCTTGGGGGTCGAGCTCGACCCGCGTGCCCTCCAGCCCGGCCACGCCGGAGTTGGGGACGCGCCCCACCGCGACGAGCACGGCGTCGAAGCGTTCCGCGACCGCGGAGCCGGAGGGGCCGTCGAGCGTCACGTCGATCCCCGCGGGGCCGGCGGCAAGCTCCGTCACCGTGGTATCGAGATGCACGGCCGCCGCCAGGTGGCCGAAGCGCCGGGCGATGACGCGGCCGAGGTCCGCGTCGGCCCCGGGAAGCAGGCGCGACGTCGCTTCGACCACGGTGACCGCCGATCCAAGCGCGCCATAGACGGTTCCCAGCTCGAGGCCGATGTAGCCTCCGCCGACCACCAGCAGCTTCGGCGGCACGCGCTCGAGGGAGAGCGCGGCGGTGGAGTCGAGCACGCGGGCGTCTTCGAGGGCGAGCGGGCCGGGGCGCGCGGGCCGCGATCCGGTGGCGAGAATCGCATGCTCGAAGGCGATCCGCGACGGGACCTCGGCTCCGGATCCGATCGGCGTCACGGCCAGCTCGCGCGGCCCGACGAAAGCGGCGCGTCCCTGCACGTAGCGCACCGACCGCTGGGCGGCGAGACGGCCCAGGCCGCCGGTGAGTCGCTCGACGATCTTCGTCTTCCAGTCCCGCAGCGCGGCCAGATCGATGGAAGGCGGCCCGAAGCCGATGCCCCAGCGGCTGGCGTCCCGGGCGTCGGTCAGCACCTTCGCCGCGTGCAACAGTGCCTTCGAAGGGATGCACCCCCGGTGCAGGCAGACGCCGCCGGGCTGCGCCGATTCGTCGACGAGCGTTACCGACAGGCCGCGGTCGGCCGCATCGAAGGCGGCCGCGTAGCCTCCCGGCCCGGCGCCCACCACCACGAGGTCCGTCGTTTCCGTCGTCTGCGCCACGTCCGTATGGTCTCCGTCGTCCCTGGGATTGAACGCCTCGGCCGTCCCGCACTCCGTGGGCCCAGGACACCCACGCGGCCTGCGGCCCCACGCCGGCTCGGGGGCGGGTTCCGGGTCGGCCTACGGTACTATAGGGGCGCCGATCGCGACAGGCCGCCGCCCGACCGGCAGCCCCCGCGGCGGGACGCAGCCCCCGGGGGAGCGAATCATCGGCGTCGACCCGGCGCCGCGGCGGGAGAGGATCGGTCGTCATGGCTCGTATCCACACCCCTTCCCGCGGGGCCGGCGGCGCGGCCGCGCTGCTGCTCGCGGCCGGCGCTCTCGCTGCCGCGTCAGCCGCCACGGCCGGGCAGGAACCGGTCGGGACGACCATGCACCGACTGTACGCACCGGTGGAGATCGGGGCCGATGTCGCCGCGCTCCCAGCCTCCGAGCGGGCCGCTCTCGCCCGCATCGTCGATGCGGCGCGGGTGATGGACGCGCTCTTTCTCGAGCAGGTGTGGCCAGGCAACCCGACCGTGCTGATGGCGCTGCTGGACGACCGCAGCTCCGCCGGCCAGGCCCGCCTGGACTACTTCCTCGCCAACAAGGGGCCGTGGTCGCGCCTCGAGAACGATCGGCCGTTCGTCGCCGGCGTGCCGTCGAAGCCGCCCGGGGCGGCCTACTACCCGCCCGACGCCACCCGCGAGGAACTGGCGGCGTGGTTCGACGACCTCTCCGGCGAGGCGCGCCGTGCCGCCATCGGCTTCTTCACCACCATCCGGCGGGGCCCGGCCGGCGTTCTGCGTGCGGTCCCCTACAGCGTCGAGTACCAGGGACCGCTGGCCGTGGCGGCGGAGCACCTGCGTGCGGCGGCCGAGTTGACGGCCGAGCCGACGCTTGCGCGCTACCTGCGATCCCGGGCGGTGGCGTTCGCGTCGAACGACTACTACCAGAGCGACGTCGACTGGATGCAGCTCGACTCGGCGATCGAGCCGACGATCGGGCCCTACGAGGTCTACGAGGACGGCTGGTTCAACTACAAGGCCGCATTCGAGGCCTTCGTCACGATCCGCGACGATGATGAAACCGCCCAGCTTGCGCGCTTCGGCGCGGAGCTGCAGGGCCTGGAGGATGCGCTTCCCGTCGACCCGGCCTACCGCGACCCCGAGCTCGGGGCGCTCGCACCGATCCGGGTCGTCAACGTCGTCTTCACGGCCGGCGACGCCAACAGCGGGGTCCAGACGGCGGCCTTCAACCTGCCGAACGACGAGCGCGTCATCCGCGACCACGGCTCCAAGCGGGTGATGCTCAAGAACGTGCAGGAGGCCAAGTTCCGCCACGT
The DNA here is from genome assembly GCA_026706755.1 of Acidobacteriota bacterium. Classification (GTDB taxonomy): domain Bacteria; phylum Acidobacteriota; class Vicinamibacteria; order Vicinamibacterales; family UBA8438; genus JAGWAJ01. The sequence continues at coordinate 3,662 of JAPOYG010000206.1, read as the reverse complement.
CCTGACGCCGATCGCCGCGGTCGCGTTGCCGCCCGCCGAACGGGCCGACGTCTCGTTCGACGCCTTCTTCACCCACATCCTGATGCACGAGCTGATGCACGGCCTCGGCCCGCAGGAGGTGACGGTCGACGGCGGCCGCGCCGCGACGGTGCGCGAGGCGCTGCGGGAGACGTCGAGCGTCGTCGAGGAAGCGAAGGCCGACATCTCGGGCCTGTGGGCCCTGCACCGCCTGATCGACCAGGGGGTCATCGACCGCTCCCTGGAGCGTTCCATCTACACGACGTTCCTCGCCTCGAGCTTCCGCTCGATCCGCTTCGGCATCAACGCGGCGCACGGCCGAGGCGTGGCCATTCAGCTCAACACGTTCCTCGATGCCGGGGCCGTGACGGTCGACTCGAATGGCCGCTTCGCCGTCGACCACGGCCGCATCCGCGACGCGGTCGAGGGGCTGACCCGCCGCCTGATGACCATCCAGGCGCACGGCGACTACGATGCGGCGGTCGAGGTGCTGGAGACGCTCGGCGTGGTGCGCCCGGAGGTGCAGCGCGTGCTCGACCGGCTCGGCGGCGTCCCCGTCGACATTCGCCCCCGATATGTCACCGCGGACGCGCTCGCCACGGAGCGCTGACGCGGCGCCGCGCCCGGACGACCGCGGCCCGTGGCCGGCTACATGCCCCAGACGTGGATGCGTGTGCCCTCGTACGCCGGTTCGCGGTGGAAGATCCTCTCGGACCACCTGGCGGCGCCGCGATCGAAGACGACCAGGTGCCCCGCAGTCCTTGCTGTGACGGAGGGCTCGTACGTCGATTCACCTCGGCAAGCGCCTCTTGGGCAGGGGCGGGACTGGACGGATGGCCAGGACAGCGTGCCAGTACGCCCACGATCGCGGATCGAAGATTCCCGGCAGACCGGTGCGCAGCGCCTGCCGCAGTTGATCGTCGGCAAAGTGCGCCCGAACCACCCGGAGGTCTTCGACCGTGCCGTACGTCATCGTGTGACTCAGGAACAGCACGGGGTCGCTCAAGGTCTCCTCGGGCGCCTTGAACCAGACCATCCGCTTCGCGACGCCCAGCAGGTCCGCCGGTGCGCCCGATTCCGACATCAGGACTCCGGCGCGACGCCGGTCCGCGGCTCGAAGCGAGGCAGGTGCAGCGGATCGACCGCGGCCGCCGCCTCGAGCAGGCGCCCGCACACGTCGCGGGGCAGCGCGGCCAGGTCGCCGTCGGCGAAGAAGCACAGCGCTTTCACGGTCAACATGGGATTGAACGCCGGTCCGAACACGGCGCCCGCGGCACCCAGCGCTTCGCTCAGCGAGACGCCGGCACGGTGTATGAGGGCGTCGACGTCCAGATAGTCCTTGGCCGCGGCTCGAGCCTGCACCACTTCCGCCTTGGTCGCAGCAAGGTCCAGCACCGACGCTATCGCGACCGCGGGCGCCGCGAGCCTGTCCGGATCCGCGACGCGGCGCAGGGTCAAGCCGCCGAAGAAGGAGATCCTCACCGGGTCACCGCGGTCCACGAGGCAGGTCAACGTGTCCGTGCCGCGCTGCAGCACGTCCGCACCCCTGAGGTAGGGCACCTTATGGAGTAGCGAGGTGGAGTCCACCTGGGAGGATGAAAAGAAATCGAAGTCGACGGACTGCCGATGGCCGAGCCGCAGAGCCAATGCGGTCCCGCCGTAGAGCACGAAATCGCGCGGTGTGCTGTCCAGTTCCCGCCACAGCCGCCGTTGGCCGGGCGGCAGCACGTCGACGCGGGGCTGCAGCATCTGGTTCCGTCGCCGACCCCGTTCTGCGGGCGCAGGCTCCTACGCCGTCTTCGTCGCGGCCGGCCCGAGCATGCGCTCTTCCATCAGTTCCTCGCCACGGGCGAAGAGTTCGTCCCTGGTGACGACACCGGCGTCCACGTCGGCGAGCAGGGCCCGCTGCGCCGCGTACTCCGTGTTCTGGATACCGACCTTGCTCTGCAGCAGGCGCCAGGCCTTGCGCCGCTCCACGCAGAACAGGACGAGCTGGCGCGAGATCTTCATGGCCACCGGCTTGTTGCCCTTGGCCGGGAGCGTCCGGATGTAGACGCCGAAGTCGGGGACGTAGGCGCGGTGCTCCGGATCGAGGTGACGCCGGTACACGACGTCGTTCTGGGTGAGCCGCACCAGCATGCTCTCGAGCGGGATGAGCTTCGCGGCCTCCTCCTCCTTGATCTTCTTGAGGTGGTTGCGGAAGCGCGCCTCGGTCGCGCACCAGTGGGCCACGGTGTAGCGGTAGGGCTCGCCGGTGGACTTGAACTTCGTCTTGTACCAGTCCCCCTGCATGTTGGGGTTGCCCTTGAGATCGAGGGCCTCCTGGTAGGTCTCCCCCATCTGGGGGTTGAACACGAATTCCGGCGCGCCACGCGAGTCGCGGACCCGCTGCGCCTGGTCGAGCGCCATGTCGTCGCCGACGCCGTGCTCGGGCTGGCAGGTGGTGAAGCACTGCAGGAACGCCGTGCCCCGGTAGTCGAGCGCGTCGAGGATGGCGCGGAACAGCTTCGGTGCGTTGGCGATGGAGACCTGCGCGACGAACGGCGAGCCGTGGCCGGCGAGGAAGGTCTCGGCGACGGTCTTCTTCTCGACGCACTTGCCCTGGCTGGCGGCCCCGAAGGCGTTCATGTCGCCGCCGCCGAGCATCGGCGTCGAGTCGGAGTTCTGGCCGCCGGTGTTCGAGTAGACCTGCGTGTCGAGCATCAGCGCCTTCACGTTCGGCCGGTTCTGCAGAATCATCTTCGAGACGTTCTGGTAGCCGATGTCCCCCATTCCGCCGTCGCCGCCGACGATCCAGACGCGCGGCATCTCGTCGATCTCCGCGTCGGTCATCAGGTTGTCGGAGAAGTGGGTGAACTCGTAGTAGCGCCGCTCGTCGATGATGTCGTCCTCGCGCTCGAGGAGCCAGGTGGCGAGCCGCTCCGGAATGACCGACCGGCGGCCGTGGTCCATGATGAAGCTCTCGCCGATCAGCCAGCCGATGGTCGACCCGTCCTGGAACAGCGAGTTCATCCAGGGGTAGGGGTGCGGGTTGTTCGGCGGTGTGGAGCCGTACACCGTGTTGCAGCCGGTGTGCGCGGCCATCGCCATCACGGACTGACCGTTGGGCAGCCGCCCGTCGAGCGCCTGCAACTCCTGGTGGTTGAACGCCTCCTGGCGCATGACGGCGGCGATGGCGCCGACGACCTCGTCGTTCGAGATCGGCCCGTGGGCTTCGAGCCGGTCCGTGGTGTCGGCGTCGGTGTCGCCTCCGAGTCCCATCAGGACGTGGGCCACGGTGCGCACGAACAGCTTGTGCTGCTCCGGATCGCGCTCGGCCAGTGCGGCGAGACGCGCGGCGCCGTGGGTCTCGAGGGCGGTCGCCGACCGGCGCAACCGCTCCGCCTTCTCGTGGAAGATCGGTCGCAGGTAGGCCTCGGTCACCCCCGCGATGGCCCGCAGCACGCTCTTCTCGCCGCAGCCGGCGCAGGCGCCGTCGCCCGAGACGAGCGCGTCGTAGTTGCGGCGCACCATCATCAGGTTGCGCAGCGTGGCGGTCTTCGAGTCGGACGGGTTCTCGTTGTTGTAGAGGCCGAGGAACTTCTGCTCCGTGTCGGGCAGCAGATCGAGGAACGCGGTGCCGGTCTCGTGGTCGGCGTTGACCT
>JAPOYG010000646.1 GCA_026706755.1 Acidobacteriota bacterium | reverse complement strand
GTCAAGCCGTCGTGGGACGAGGTGAACCAGGCGCAGCAGCAGCGCGACCGGATGATCAACGAGGCGCGGGCCGAGTACAACCGGGTCATCCCGCGGGCCCGCGGCGAGGCGCAGCAGACGGTGCTGCAGGCCGAGGGCTACGCGCTCGACCGCGTGAACCGCTCCGAGGGTGAAGCCGTGCGCTTCTCGGCCATCTACGACGAGTATCGCCGCGCGCCGGAGGTGACCCGCCGCCGGCTCTACCTCGAGACGATGCAGCGCATCCTGCCGCAGGTCGGCCGGAAGCTGTACGTGGACCAGGATACGACCGGCGTCCTCCCGCTGCTGTCGCTCGACGGCATGCCGACGCGCCCGGTGCCCAATACGACCCCTGTCGCCGGAGGTGGCCAGTGAAGCGCTCCACAACGACCCAGATCGTCGTCGGCCTCGCCGTTCTCATCCTCGTCGCGCAGTCGATCTACACCGTCAGCGAGACGGAGCAGGTCATCCTGACGCAGTTCGGCGAGCCGGTCGGCGACCCGGTGGTCACGCCGGGCCTGCACTTCAAGCTGCCGTTCATCCAGCGGCCGAACTTCTTCGAGAAGCGCTTCCTGGAGTGGGACGGGAGCCCCAACCAGGTGCCGACCCGCGACAAGCGGTTCATCTGGGTCGACACGTACGCGCGGTGGCGCATCACCGATCCGCTGCTCTTCTTCCAGCGGCTGCGGGACGAGCGCGGCGCGCAGTCGCGCCTCGACGACATCCTCGACGGGGAGACGCGGAACGCCGTCGCCCGCCACGACCTGATCGAGCTCGTCCGGAGCAGCAACCGCGACCCCGACGACGTGCCGATCGAGTCCGAGGAAGAGGCCGTCATCCTGGAGGCGATCGAGCGTGGCCGGCAGGAGATCACGCGCGACATCCTGGCCACCGCGGCGGGGCGGACGGCCGACCTCGGCATCGAGCTGCTCGACCTGCGGCTGAAGCGGATCAACTACGTCGAGGAGGTCCAGAAGGACGTCTTCGCGCGCATGATCGCCGAGCGGCAGCGCATCGCCGAGCAGTTCCGTTCCGAGGGGCAGGGCGAGTCGGCGCGCATCCACGGCGAGCGCGAGCGCGAGCTGGCGCAGATCCAGTCCGAGGCCTACCGGCGGGCCGAGGAGCTGCGCGGCGAGGCCGACGCCGAGGCGACGCGCATCTACGCCGATGCCTACAACCGCGACGCCGATTTCTACGCGTTCATGAAGTCGCTCGAGACCTACGAGCAGACGATGGACCCGGAGACCTTCTTCATCCTCGGGACCGACAGCGAGCTGCTCCAGTACCTCGAACGCACGCGCTGAGGGAGCGCGCAGTCGATCGACTTCGGACCGGGCGCCGGCGTCCGCTGCCGGCGCCCGGTCGCGCCGGCAGCAGGCCCGGGCCCGGCGCGCGGTCGCTTCAGTCGGGCAGGGTGAAGACGAAGAGGTTGTTCCCGGCGCTCGGGCGGAGCTCCGGCGTAAGGCGCCCGTGCGCCGTCGTCGTGCCGGCGGTGCCGGTGCTCACGGCGACGTACTGGCGCCCGTCGGCCGCGTAGGTGATCGGGAAGCCGGTTACGGCCGACCCGAGGTTGATCTCCCAGAGCGTTTCCCCGGTCTCCTGGTCGAGGGCCCGGAAACGTCCGTTGCCGTCTCCGCCGAAGACGAGCCCGCCGCCGGTCGCGACCAGCGAGGTGGTGGCCGCCCGTTGCTCGTGCACCCAGGCGATGGCGCCGGTCTCAGCCGAGATCGCCTGCACCGTCCCCACCTGGTCGGTGCCCGGCGCGATCTCGTGGCGCACGGCCAGCGCGTAGAGCGACGAACCGGCCTCGTCGCCGGGTTCGGTTGCCATCATGCGCGCGCAGACGTTGCGCAGCGGCATGTACATCAGGTTGGTCAGGGGGCTGTATGCGCCCGCCTCCCAGTCCTTGCCGCCGAACCACGTCGGGCAGGCCAGGACCTGCTGGCCGGTGCCGGTGAAGGTGACCTCGGCGTTCTCGGACACCTCGCCCGTCGCGCCGTCGATGCTGCTGACCACGTTCTGGGTGATGGTCGGGGTGGCCCACAGGAACTCCCCTGTCTCGCGGTCCAGGGTGTAGACGATGCCGGTCTTGCCCGGGATGCCGGTCAGCACCCGGCGCGTCTCCCCCCGCTCGATCCGCGGATTGACCCAGGCCACGGAGGGGTCGGGCGCGACCGCGGTGTCGACGAGGATCCGCTCGAAGGGGTGATCGAGGTCCCAGTGGTCGTT
>JAPOYG010000568.1 GCA_026706755.1 Acidobacteriota bacterium | reverse complement strand
TCGGCAGTGGCGGAATCCGGTGCAACCGTGCAGAATGGCGGTACGAGGCGTCGTCAGGCACCGGACACGGGAGGAGAGGCATGAAGCGGCAGTGGCGATGGCATTGGCTCCCATTCACGGTCGTGGCAGTACTGGCCGCAGCGCCCGGCGCGGCGCAGCGGCAGGCTCCGTCGACGGAACCGGGCGACCTGCGGGGTGTGGTGCGGAGCCCGGCCGGCCCCGAGGCGGGTGTCTGGGTCATCGCCGAGACCGACGACCTCGACACGCTGTTCCGGAAGATCGTCGTCACCGGGGACGACGGGCGCTTCCTCGTGCCCGAGCTGCCGGCCGCGGCGGCGTACCGGGTCTGGATCCGCGGCTATGGGCTGGCCGACTCGGAGCCGGTCATCGCTCGGGCAGGGGAGACCCTGACGCTGGAGGCCGTGCCGGCCGCGACGCCGCAGGAGGCGGCCGCGATCTACCCGGCCAACTACTGGTACTCGCTGCTCGAGCCGCCGGCGCCGGACGAGTTCCCCGGGACCGGGCCGGAGGGGAACGGCATCCCGACCTCGCTCCGCAGCCAGGCGGCGTGGGTCGACGTCACGAAGCAGGGCTGCCAGCTCTGTCACCAGATGGGCAACCGGTTCACGTTCGACGTGAGCCAGCTCGACGGTTTCGACTCGACGGCCGAGGCCTGGGACCACCGCATCACGTTCGGGCAGCGCGGAGCACAGATGAGCGGCGTGATGAACCGCTTCGGCCGGGAGCGCGGGCTCGAGATGTTCGCGGACTGGACCGACCGCATCGCCGCGGGGGAGGTGCCGGAGGCCCCGCCCCGCCCGCGGGGCGTCGAGCGCGGCCTGGTACTGACGATGTGGGAGTGGGCGGGGGAGGCCTCCTACGTCCATGACGAGGTCACGACCGACAAGCGGCAGCCGACGGTGAACGCCGACGGACTGGTCTACGGCGTCTCGATTACCGAGGACACGCTGGTCGTCACCGACACGGCGCGGCATGCATCAAGGGAATTGGCGATTCCGCTGCGCGAGCCGCGGGAGAACGTGCCGTCGATGTTCCCGACCGCGCCCGGCTTCGAGCCGTCGCCGTACTGGGGGGACGAGATCATCTTCGACGCCCCCGCCAACCCGCACAACCCGATGATGGACGCCCGCGGGCGCGTCTGGATGACCTCCACGATCCGCCGCCGCGACAACCCCGACTGGTGCAGGGAGGGCTCCGCGCACCCGTCCGCACGGTACTTCCCGGTGCCGCGCAGCGGGCGCCAGATCTCGTTCTACGATCCGGCGAGCGAGACGTTCACGCTCATCGACAGTTGCTACGGCACGCACCACCTGCAGTTCGCCGAGGACGCCAGCGACACCCTCTGGTTCAGCGGCGACCCGAACGTCGTCGGCTGGCTCGACACGCAGGCATACGACGAGACCGGCAACGAGCAGGCCTCGCAGGGGTGGTGCCCGACCGTCATCGACACCAACGGCGACGGACGCATCACGCGGCCGTGGAACGAGCCGGGGGAGGAGGCGGATCCGGCGCGCGACACCCGAATCGCGGGCTTCGCCTACGGGATCATCGCCAACCACGTGGATCAGTCCGCCTGGGTCGCCCGCACCGGACCGTTCCCCGGGCGCCTCGTGCGCCTCGACCGCGGCGACAACCCGCCGGAGACCTGCATCGCCGAGGTCTACGAGCCGCCGTCCATCGAGAACCCGAACGTCGATCCCGCGCAGACGGGCCATGCGCCGCGCGGCGTCGACGTCGACCGCAACGGCGTCATCTGGACGGCGCTCTCCGGCAGCGGCCACATGGCCAGCTTCGACCGCAGCAAGTGCCGCGTGCTGAACGGACCGGACGCGACCGGCCAGCACTGCCCCGAGGGCTGGACCCTGTACCCGACGCCGGGCCCGCAGATGCGGGGCGTGGCCGCCTCCGGCAGCGCCGACTACCACTACTACAACTGGGTGGATCAGTTCGACACGCTCGGCCTGGGGCCGAACGTCCCGATCGCGCCCGGCTCGGGGTCCGACTCGCTGCTGGCGCTGCTACCCGACACCGGGGAGTGGGTCGTGCTGCGCGTGCCGTATCCGCTGGGCTTCTTCGCCCGCGGGCTCGACGGGCGCATCGACGACCCCGAGGCGGGGTGGAAGGGACGCGGGCTCTGGGCCAACTACGGGTCGAACCTGAACTGGCACATCGAGGGCGGCAAGGGCCGGCGGAGCTCCATCATCCACTTCCAGCTCCGGCCGCACCC
>JAPOYG010000098.1 GCA_026706755.1 Acidobacteriota bacterium | reverse complement strand
GGCAGGAGGGGAACGACTTCCTGGCCGACGTCTCGCTCGACCAGCTCGTGGCGCGGGAGATCGGCCGCGATACGCAGCTCGGGTCGCTGGAGCTGTCGCTAGAGTCGGGCGACAAGGGGGCCGGCACCTGCGACGGCGGCTACAGTTGCACCTACAGCCACACGATCACGTGGCGCGGGCCGCGGACGCCGCTGCCGATGGAGCACAACCCGCGCGTCGTCTTCGAGCGCATGTTCGGCGACGGCGGGAGCACCGATCCCGCGGTTCGGCGAGCCCGGGCCCGGCACAGCCGCAGCCTGCTCGACTCGGTCGGCGAGAAGGCGGCCGCCCTCGCGCGCACGCTCGGCCCGGGCGATGCGGCCAAGCTGACGGAGTACCTCGACGCGGTCCGCGACATCGAGCGGCGGATCCAGCGGGTCGAGGCGCAGGCGGCACGCGAGCTCCCGGCGTTCGACCAGCCGGCGGGCGTACCGGCGAGCTTCGCGGACCACGCGCGGCTGATGTTCGACCTGCAGGTGCTCGCCTATCAGAGCGACCTCACGCGGGTCATCACCTTCATGGTCGGCCGCGAGTTCAGCAGCCGTACCTACCCGGAGATCGGCGCCCCCGGCGGTCACCACCCGCTGTCACACGAGCACAGCGCGGCCAGCCGCGCGCAGCTCATCCGCATCAACCAGCACCACGCGGAGCAGTTCGCCTACTACCTGGGGCGGCTGGCCGCGACGCCGGACGGCGACGGGTCGCTGCTGGACAATCTGATCCTCTACTACGGGGCGGGCATGGCCGAGGGCGACCACCAGCCGTGGAACCTGCCGCTGGTGTTGGCCGGGGGCGGCGGGGGACGGCTCGCCGGAGGGCGGCACATCCGCTTCGACGCCGGCACCGGGAGCGGCCGCTCGGTCGAGGGGGGCACACCGCTCGCCAACCTGCACCTGGCCGTGCTGGAGAAGCTGGGGCTGCCGCTCGACCGCATCCACGACAGCACCGGCCGCCTGGACCTGTAGGGGGGGCCGAATGGCACGGCGCCAGCGCTTTTCATCGGCCGGCGTGGCGCTGCTCCTCGTGGCCGCCGTCCTCGCCCCGCCCCGCAACAGCAGGGCCCAATCCGACTCCGAGAACGGCGTCCCACCCCTGGTAGCCGCCGTCCGGGCCGGGGATCGCGGCGCGGTGAATGCTCTCCTCGCGGCCGGGACCGACGTGAACGCGCCGCAGCCGGACGGCGCGACGGCGCTCCACTGGGCGGTGCACCGGGAGGACGTCGAGACCGCCCGCGCGCTGATTCGGGCGGGAGCCGACGTCGGGGCGGCGAACGATCTGGGCGTGACACCGCTCCTGATGGCGTGCCGCCGCGGCCAGGGCGGGCTGGCGGCGCGGCTCCTGGCGGCGGGGGCGGATCCGAACGCGGGGCTGCCGAGCGGGGAGACGCCGCTGATGGCAGCCGCCCGCGCCGGCAGCCGGGCGGCGGTGGAGGCGCTGCTGGAACGCGGCGCGCGCGTGAACGCTGCCGAGGCGACGCGCGGCCAGACGGCCCTCATGTGGGCCGTCGCCAACCGGCGTCCCTCCGTCACGCGGACGCTACTCGCGCACGGAGCCGACATCGCGGCCCGCACCCCGACCCGCCGGCGCGTCTACAACATGGGCGGCAGCCGCTCCGCCGGCTCGGCCTCGCGCGGCATCGCCTTGGAAGAGGTGGTGGAGGGCGGCAGCACCCCGCTCCTCTTCGCGGCCCGGTCGGGCGACCTGGAGTCCGCCCGGCTCCTCGTCGCCGCCGGGGCCGATGTCCACGACACGACCGCCGACGGCAACACGGCGCTCGCAATCGCCGCCCACAGCGGACACGGGTCGCTGGCGATGTTCCTGCTCGAGCGGGGCGCCGACCCGAACGCGGCCCCGCTCGGCTACTCCCCGCTCCACGCCGCGGTGCTCCGGGGCACCCTGCGCGACCGCGGTGTCCGGAACGACGATCCGGGAGCCGGCGTGCCGCTGGTGCGGGCCCTCCTCGCGCACGGCGCCGACCCGGACGCGCGGCTGCTGCGCGGCACTCCCGTCCGGCGCTGGAGTCACGACTTCGCCTTCATGGACCGCTGGGTGGGCGCTACCCCCTTCTGGCTGGCCGCCCACTTCCTCGAGGTGGAGATGATGCAGGTCCTCGCCGCGGCGGGCGCAGACCCCCGCGCCCCGAGCCGCGACGGTACGACGCCGCTCATGGCCGCGGCGGGCCTCGGCTACAACCGCGGCGGGGGAAGCGC
>JAPOYG010000077.1 GCA_026706755.1 Acidobacteriota bacterium | reverse complement strand
GTCGTCGCTGCCCCTTGTGGGATGGTCTTGAGGGCGACCCCCTGATCCTCCATGTACTGGAGAGTTGCGTTGAGTTGCTCCTGGCTCATGTGGCGACCCAGATCGGTATGAATGCCACCCGGTTGCACGGCGAACGCCCGAATGCCGTCGCCTGCCAGACGCTTGTCCAGCTCCCTGGTGAACCAGATATTGGCGGTCTTGGACTGCCCGTAGGCCACCTGGGGGTTGTAGTCGCGGCTGACGAAGTTTGGATCTTCCAGATCGACGGTTGCGTAGAGGTGCGCGGCGGAAGACAGGTTGACGACGCGCCCGGGTGCCCCTTTCTTCAGCGCCGGCAACAGGAGGTTGGTGAGCAGGAAGTGCCCCAGGTGATTGGTGGCGAACTGCATCTCCCAACCCTCCTTTGTGCGGCTCAGGGGGCAGGCCATCACACCGGCGTTGTTGATCAGGATGTTGAGCTGATCGTGGCCCGCCATCCAGGCCTCGGCGAAGGTGCGCACCGACTCGGGCCTATCGAGCGCAAGAAGGCCGGTCTCGACGGTATTACCCGTCCCCTTTCCAATCCGTGCAGCAGCGGCATCCAACTTGTCCTGGCTGCGTGCGGCAATGGTGACGCTGGCGCCACGGGCCGCCAAGGCGCGGGCGGTTTCCTCGCCGAGCCCGCCGGAAGCGCCAGTGACGAGGATCGTCTTGCCGGTCAGGTCGACCCCGGCCAGAACGTCGTCTGTCGTGGAATTGAAGCCGAAAGCCATGTGCGTTCCTCCTGATGAGGCGCTACCGAGAACTGCGGCACGGATAGTCGCCAAGACGAGTCGTTGAATCGGCCCGCGTCAAGACGCGGCGTCCGTCATCTCGCCCCTTGAGGCGGGGCCGGGTGCCGGTCGACCGGACCTGTCCCGGCGCAACTCGTTCACATAGCGATCGTAGATCACGTCCACGGCGTCAGCAGCTCGGGCCATGGACGACTGGTCGGCTACATCGCCGGCCGCGCCGGGGTTCACTCGGTCAACGTCACGATGGACCAAAGGTACAGCAACATGCCCGCGCCTGTGAGCGCGGCTCCGACAGAGAGGAACAGGACGAAGGAGACTGGGTGGTTCCAGAAGAAACTGGCCAACTCCACGCCGAGCCCGGACACGATCAACAGGCCCGACAGCCGCAGCCGACCGGCCAGTCCGCCCCGCGGCCCCGGCTGGCGTGCACTGCTCATCGTGCGGCCTCCGGGTTCCAGTGCGGGAACCGGTCGAGTTGCGCCACTTCATGCACCTGGTTGTGACACATGACGCAGGATCTCGTGCCCTCCCGCAGGTCCGCCAGGTAGGGCACGTGGGCGGCCTGTTCCTCGTAGGAACGGCCGCCCTGGTGGCAGGCGAGGCAGGCGCCGTTCTCGAACGGCTCGTACAGCTCGACGGGATCGGAGACGGTCCCCCACACGTTGTGCCACACGTGCCGAACGCCCCGCAGCTTGTCGTCGACGCCGCCGAACATGGTGTAGTTCGTGTGGCACGTGTAACAGGCGCGGTCCACGGGAACGCGCCGGTTCTGGTAGTGCGCCGCCGGCAGGAACCGCGGATCGTCGATGTGCAGGCTCTCGCGCCAGGGCTCCATCCGGTGACAGGACAGGCAGAACGTCGTCGTCTTGGCCTGCTCGTAGTGCCGGACCGCGCCGCCCAGCAGCACGAGCCCGGGCAAGACGAAGAGAGCCGCAAACGCGGCAATCCGGCCCCCGAGGGTGGCCGCCGCCGATGGTCGGCGGACCACCACCGCGATGAGGGCGAGGGCCGCTACGGCCAGCAGGCCCAGGCTGAGGTCGGCTCCGGTCATCGATGACGCTCCCTGCGCGCGGCCAGGAGTCTGTGCCGCAGAACGTGCGATGCAGGCATGCCACGCCCGCGCAAAACTCCCGAGGCGCCCATCAGAGCGCGCTAGCGGCGCTCGCGCAACTCCTCGGCCAGCGTCCTGATCTCGGTCAGGTCCTGGACCATCTCGCTCCAGCCGTACCACAGCGAGTAGTCCGGGTTGTTGTGGAACGCGCCCTGGAACGTCCGCATCCGATGTTCCAGGTGCATCCGGAACAGGCGCTGCTCGATCACGGACGGCGCGTCATGGAACGCCAGCAGGTCCGGATAGTCGTACGCGTAGTGGTCCGGCTTGCGCAGCACGCCGTCGGCGTAGAGACCGGCCACGATGCGGATGGCCTCCGCCAGCAGGCGGTCGGCCTCCCGGATCATGTCGTCGCCCTTCTCGAGCTCCGCGC
>JAPOYG010000291.1:17943-21987 GCA_026706755.1 Acidobacteriota bacterium | reverse complement strand
TCGTCGATGGCGTGCACCATCCGGTCGCGCCCGCCGATGACGACGCGCCCGTCGACGTTGAGGGCCGACGAGTAGAACGGAAAATGCCGGCGCGGATGCTCGTAGCGCCAGAGGATCTCGTGCGTCGTCAGGTCGAGGCCCAGCACCTCGTTGTCGAACGTGCCGAAGTAGGCGCGGCCGTCCTTGATGGCGGACGAGGCGGCCGTGTAGGCGCCGGCCGGCAGGCTGACGACCTCCTCGCCGTCGCTGACGCGGACGCCGTGGAAGGTCTCGTCGCAGCCTCCGAAGTAGGCGATGCCGTCGGAGACGGCCGGGGTGGCGTGGACGTAGTTCTGGGTCTCGACCTGCCACGCGAGTTCGCCCGTCTCTGCGTCGAGCCCGTAGAGGTAGCCGTCGTACGACCCGACCAGCACGCGACCGCCCGACACGACCGGCGAGGACTTGATCTCGCCCTGCGTGGCGAAGGTCCAGACGGCCGCCCCGGTCTCGGCGTCGACCGCGTGCAGCACGCCGGCGAGGTCGCCCACGTAGACCCGGCCGCCGCTCACGGCCGGGGACGACTCGCCGATGCCCATGCGCTCGCTCGCCCGGTAGCGCCACTTCGGGGTGCCGCTCTCGAGGTCGACCGCGATCAGCTCGCCGGTGTAGGTGCCGACGTAGACCGTGCCGTCGACGACGGCCGCGGACGAGTCGATGGATTCGCCGGCCTCGAACGTCCAGAGCAGCTCCAGCTCCGCCGGCACCGAGGCCTCCGAGGCGCCCGTGAGCGCAGGCGTCCCGCGGAACTGCGTCCAGGCTTCGGCAGGGGCCGCGGGCTGGGCCGCCGCGCCGGCGGCGCCGGCGAGCACCAGGACGGCAAGGGTGGCGGCGACGCGTCTCGCGCCGCCCCGCGCACGGGGGCGTGTGTCACTCAGTACGCGCATCGATAGACCTCCAACGCTTCGCGTGATCCGAACGGCCTCGGGTTGAACGTGCCGGTCCACTGCTGGCCGGCGGCCTCGGCGAGGACGGACAGGTCACCGGCGGGGACTCCGGCCGTCCGCAGGTCGGCGGGGAATCCTACGCTCCGGCCGATGGCCGCGAGCCGCGCCGCGAGGTACTCGCCGGCGCCCTCCTCCGCCGCGGACGCCGCTAGTCCGACGAGATCGCCGTAGGGATCGGGGCCGTCCTCCGCGTTCCAGCGCACGATATGCGGCAGCAGGATCGCCAGAGCGACCCCGTGGGTCAGGTCGTAGCGTGCCGTCAGGGGATTGGCGCAGGCATGGGCGGCACCGAGCATCGACTGCTCGATCGCCACGCCGGCGTAGTAGGCGCCGAGCTGCATCGCGCTGCGGGCCGCCAGGTCCCGGGGTTCGTCGAGCACCCGCTGGTAGTGACCGTCGAGCAGGCGGAACGCCTCGCGGGAGAAGAGGGTGGAGATGGCGGAGCGGCGCCGGGTGACCGCCGTCTCTACGGCATGGGCGATGGCGTCGAAACCGGCCGCGGCGGTGACCGCCGGGGGCTGGGAGTACGTCAGCTCCGGATCGAGGATGGCGACGGCGAAGGCGAGCTTCGGATCGCCGCACGCCATCTTCATGTGCGTCGTGCTGTCGGCGATCACGGCGTAGCTCTGGGCCTCGGAGCCCGTCCCCGCCGTCGTCGGCACCGCGAACATCGGCAGGAGGGGCTGGCGGGCGTGCCCGTAGCCGCGGTAGTCGGCCATCGCGCCGCCGTTCGTCAGCAGCAGGTTGATCGCCTTCGCGCAGTCGAGCGAGCTGCCGCCGCCGAGTCCGATGACGGAATCGAAGTCGCGGCCCGCGGCGAACGCGACGCCCCGGTCGACCATCGCCGCGTCGGGGTTGACGTCGAATCCGTCGAAGACCTCGCACCCTATCCCCGCCTTCCGCAACAGCCCGAGCGCGCGGTCCACGTGTCCCGCCTCCTCGAGCCCACGGTCGGAGACGACCAGCGAGTGCTTGAAGCCGCGGTCGTGCGCCAGTTCGCCGATTCGGTCGATCGCGCCGGCTCCGAACACGAGGCGCGTGGGGAGGTGGAAGTCGAACGGCGTCATCGCTCTTGAGCTGGCGCGGGATGATCGGGCGCGCCGTGCCGCGCGCAACGGGAGATCATAGCGCGAGCGAGCGCGCCCCTGGCGCGTTGGGAGTCTGCGCGCCCGGAGTTGGTGCGTCGCCGGCTCTACGGCGCAGACTCCCAGGTCGGCCGCGCGCCGCCCGCAGTTCCGGACGGCGGTCCCGCCGCCGGTGTCCGCGGGCGGCGCGGTCGACCGGGCGGCGCGGGTGTCCTTGCGTCAGCTCTCCGGCGGCCGGGCGTCAGCGGGCCCGCGGCCGGACGGGATGCAGCTTCAGACGCCCGTACAGCACGGTCACCGCCACCACCAGCAGCACGAGCGGGGTGAGCGTCGGGAGGTACTCGGCCCGGACGAGGTGGGTGAAGGCCGCTCCGACCATGATGACGGCGAGCCCGCCGGCGGCGGCCGGCGTCAGCACCGGCAGGATGCCCGTGGCGGCGGGGGCGACCACGCCGATCGCTCCGGCGACCTCCAGGGTGCCGATGAGCTTCCCGAACCCCGCGGGGAACTCCGGCATCGAGGCGTCCAGATCCGCGGCCGGAGCGGCCAGCTTCAAGCCTCCGGCCCCGAGGAACGCGACCGCCAGCAGAACCTGGCCTGCCCAGAGCGCTCTGTTCATCGATCTCCTCCGGCGCGGCGAAAGAGGAGGTGGCGCGCCCGGAGGGATTTGAACCCCCGACCTACGGGTTCGAAGCCCGGCGCTCTATCCAGCTGAGCTACGGGCGCGCATAGAGACGCCCCCGCGTCGCGAGCGCGTCGACAATCAGCATACAGCGAACGTGGTGGGCGTGCTGCCGGCCGCAGCGCATCTGGTATGGTGGTTGGCTCGACGGGAGGACCGTTCGTGACCCGCGCCCGCGCGGGCGCTCGGCGCCGCGTCCACGCTCACACCATGGGGCGGCGGACGCCGCATGCATCCTCACGAACGCGCCGGCTCGGGCAGCGCCACCGCGCCTGCCGGCGCCGCTGGACTCTGGCCGGGACGGAGGAGGAGATGGGCGCGCTCGACGGCTACGCGGCGCTCGTGACCGGCGCCAGCCGCGGCATCGGCAAGGGCTGCGCGCTGGAGCTGGGCGCCGCCGGCGCGACGGTCGACGCCGCGGGGCGCGACTGATCCCAACGCGCGCCTGCCGTTCGTCGCCTGCGGCTCCGTTCGGCGTCCAACCCAGTCCTTCAGGAATCCGCGCCGTTCTACGGCGCAGGCTCCGAGAGGTCATCGGGGCGGTCGGTTCCGCACTTCCAGCACGCGCTGAACTGCCCCTCGTTGGGCTCCCCGCAGCGCGGGCACGTCCAGCCGGGCGCCTCCGGCTCCGGGGCCTCGATTGCCTCGTCCACCAGGCGCTGCGCCTCGACGGCGTCCGCCGGATCCACCACCCACAGCTCGGGCCACGCCTCGGACGGCGGGATCTCGCCGACCGCGCCCGAGCGATACTCGCCCTGGATTCGGCACTCGATGCCGTGCGCCTCCAGAACGTGCTGGACGTGAGCGACCTGCGCGAGAATCGGTGCGCTGTAGACCCTCATCCTGCAACTCCCTATCTGCGAGCCCGAGTCGGTCGCGGCGCCAATCGCCGCCCGGCGAGGCGTTCGCGCATGCCCATGAGCCAGTAGCTCTCGCGGATCCACGACTGCACCTCGTCGTCGAGCGCTTCGGGGGTCGTCACCGTGAGGGTATGGACGAACCACCCGGGAACCACCTCCTCGACGCGCGCGAAGCGCGGGGACGGCAGCGCGTGGGGCAGCGCCAACGTGCAGACCATCTCATCGTCGCGGAGCCTGGTGATGGAGGCGAACCGCACCTGGCCGAGGAACGCGATGCGCGACTTGGCCGGCGCCACGTGGAACTCGCCGCACGCGCCCACGAGCGCTGCGAAACGATCGTACAGCGCCAAGCCGTCGGGGCCGAGCCCGTCCAGCCACTGGTCCAGCGTCGCCCGCCCGCAGGAGTGCCACTGGTTGCGGTTGACGAACCGGGC
>JAPOYG010000291.1:8228-17751 GCA_026706755.1 Acidobacteriota bacterium | reverse complement strand
CCGGTCAGCGCCGGCGGTCGTCGGGTTCCGACGGCGTCCACTCGCGGGCCAGGCGCTGCGCCTCGACGAGATCGGAGCGGCTCATGGCGGCGGCCACGCGGACGCGCGTGTTGACCGCGATGTCGCGCTGGGGGCCCGTGAGCTGCGTGGCCGCGAGGTTGAGCCACATGTAGGCGGCGACGTTGTCCGGGTCGACGCCGCGGCCGTCGGCGTACATCAATCCCAGGTTGCTCTGGGCGTACGCGTTGCCCTGCTCCGCCGCCCGCCGGTACCACGCCACCGCCTCGCCGTCGTCCTGGGGGACGCCCTCGCCGTTGGCGTACAGGCTTCCGAGGCTGAACTGCGCCTCGGCGAGTCCCTGCTCGGCGGCGCGGCGGTACCAGGCGAAGGCCTCGGCGTCGTCCTGCGCCACGCCTCCTCCCGTGTCGTACTGGTAGCCGAGGCTGTGCTGGGCACTGGCGTGCCCCTGATCGGCCGCCTGCCGGTACCACGACACGGCTTCCGCGTCGTCCTCGGCCACGCCCTCGCCGGTGGCGTACTTGTACCCGAGGTTGAACTGCGCGTCGGCGTGCCCCTGGTCGGCGGCCTGCCGGTACCAGACGGCGGCCTCGGCGAAGTCCTGCAGGACGCCCTCGCCCGTGTCGTACATGTTGCCGAGGTTGAACTGCCCCTCGGCATGTCCCTGTTCGGCGGCTCGACGGTACCACGCGGCGGCCTCGGCGAAGTCCCGCTCGACGCCCTCGCCGGTGTCGTAGCGGCTGCCGAGCTCGAGCTGGGCCTGCGCGTCGCCCGACTCGGCGGCCGCCCGAACGGCCGTCAGCGTCGTGCGGCGGCGGAAGCGCTGCGCTTCGAGCGGGATGGCTGTCAGGGCGACGATCGCGCCGAGAACGGTCAGCGTGACGGCAACGGCGAACGGTCGGTTCAGGCAGCGATTCATGGCTTCAATCCGGGTCCGTCCGGCATCCTGTCGAGCCGCGATCGTAGCACGGTTCACCGGTGCGATCGGCCGCCCCGCTCAGCCCGCCCCGTAGGCGAACACCGCCTCGAGGTCGGCCGGTTGCGACCGCCGCAGCCCCGCCCAGATGTCGCCCGTCAGGTCCAGGCGCCTGAAGATCGAGCGCATGGTGAAGTCGTGCGGGCGAAGGCCCGCCGCCGCCCCCTCGTGGACCTCCTCCCACGTGAGCGGCGTGGAGACACCCGCGAAAGGACTCGCCCGCGCGCTGTAGGCGCAGGCCAGCGTCTTGCCGTGGATGTTCTGGAGGTAATCGATGTAGACGGCGTCCGGCCGGCGCTGCCGCACCATCCGCTCGACGGTGGCCGCCTCCGGGTGGGCCTCGGCGACGACGGTGGCCAGGATCTGGCAGAAGATCATGCCCGCCTCGTAAGGTGTTCCGGGCGGCAGCGGAACGAAGATGTGCACGCCCTCGGACCCCGAGGTCTTGGCGAAGCTCGGCACGCCGAGCCGTTCGAGCTCGTCGTGGAGCCAGCAGGCGACGTCGAGGACGCGATCGAAGGTCGTCTCCGGCATCGGGTCGAGGTCGAGGGCCGCCATGTCGGCCGCCTGGATCTCCGGCAGCCGCGAGAACCACGGATCCTGCGAGATGACGCCGAGTTGCGCCATGTAGAGCAGGGTCTGGAGGCGCCCCCCGACCAGGTACGGCACCTCCGAGTGGGGCTTGTCCGGACTCTCGCGGACGGCGGTCACCCGGATGCCCTCCGGGAGCGGGTTCGGGGCTCGGTGCTGGTAGAACGACTTCCCCTCCACCCCGTTGGGGAACCGCTTCATGACGAGCGGCCGGTCGGCGACGACCGGCAGCAGGCAGGGCGCCATGCGCAGGTAGAAGCGCACCAGCTCGCCCTTCGTGATACCGCCAGCGGGCCAGAAGATCTTGCCGAGGTTGCCGACCGGCACGCGCGCGCCGTCGCTCAGCACGAGGGTGCTGCGCCGGCCGGTGCGTTCCAGATCCTCGAGCTGGGCCAGCAGATCGCCCGCCGCCGGCTCCGGGTGCGGATCCGGCGGGATCCGCGCCGGCGGGGCGGCCGCGGGGCGGGACGCGCGCTTCGACCGCGACGGCCGTCGCGGTGCGGGGGCGGAGCGCGTCACGGGACCGGATTGCGCTGCCTGCGCGCCGGAGGGCGCCCGTGCTCCGCGGGATCGGGCCGCGGCCCGGGCCGCCGCGTGGTCGGGGGGCGGCCGCAGGGCGGCGCGGCGCACCTCGTCCGGCCGCTTGTCCCCCCGGAGGCCGTCGTAGACCGGGTGGCGGAGCACGCCGTCGCGCGTCCACTGGGTGAACGTCACCTGCGCGACGAGCGACGGCGAGACCCAGCGACGGGTCTCCGCGCGGAGCGGCGCCGGCAGCTCGGCGAACGGACAGTCCCCCGTCTCCAGGGGGAGCAGGCGCGCCGCGATGCGGTCGAGCTCCGCCGCCGTGAAGCCGGTGCCGACCTGGCCGGCGAAGACCAGCCGCTCCGGGGAGGACGCGCGCTCCCCGCCCGCGGGGTAGTAGCCGAGCAGCAGGGCCCCGAAGTGGGGACGCGTCCCGCGCGGCGAGGTCCAGCCGCCGACGACGAACTCCTCGCTCTCGGTGAACTTGACTTTCTGCCAGGTGGCGCTCCGCCGGCCGCTGAAATAGCGCCCGTCCGGCTGCTTGACGACCACGCCCTCCCAGCCGCGCTCCCGTCCGTGCGCGGCCAGGGCCGTGCCGTCACCGACCTTGCTGTCGATCAGGCGGATCTTGTCGGAAGTCCGTCGGCGCAGCAGACGCTCCAGACGCCGCCGCCGCTCGTGGAGCGGCAGGGGACGCAGGTCCGCCTCGCCGTCCCGCAACAGGTCGAAGACGACGAGCGCCGTGGCGGTTGCCTGCGCCGCCGCGCGGACCGCCGCTCCCGAAACGTGCAGCCGATCCTGCAGGTACTGGAACGGCCTCGCCGTCCCGCCGCCGCCTACGGCGACGATCTCGCCGTCGAGCAGCAGGGGCCGGCGGAGCTGCCGGCCGAGTGCGGCGAGGGGCTCGACGAGGTCGGGGAACTGCTCCGTCTTGTCCCGTCCGAGCCGGGTGCATATCCGGGGCGGGGCGACGCCGTCCAGCGCAACCAGGGCGCGGATGCCGTCGTACTTGGGCTCGAACCAGGCGTCCGGACGCTCCAGGATGCTAAGGTGCGCCGCCGCCGGCGCGGCCTCTGCCAGCATGGGGCGTACGTCGCGCGGGTCGTCGCGCCAGACCGTGGGCGCCGGCATCCCCGCCTTGCCCCGACTCGGCACGGGCACAGCATACGGCACGCGGCCCCGGCGGCGCGCCCCCGGCGTTCCGACGGGCCGCGACCGTGCTCCCCAGCGGTTCGCGGCGGCGTTCCGGCGGATCGCGACTGCGCTCCCGTCGGTGCGGCGTCGCGCCGGGGCGGCGGCCGCCGCCTGGTGGTCCGCGATCGCTTCCGGTGCCGCCCGCGACCGATATAGTGGGGTGGGAGGAGAACGATGCCCGCACGTCCGACCTGGAAGGGTTACATGAAGGTGAGCCTGGTGACGGTCCCGGTGCGGGTCTTCCCGGCGACCAATTCCGCGGGCGTGATCCGGTTCAACCAGCTCCACGGCGAGTGCCAGACCCGCATCACGCAGAAGAAGCGCTGCCCGAAGTGCGACCGCGAGGTGGACAAGTCCGAGATCGTCAAGGGCTACGAGTTCGAGAAGGGCCGCTACGTCGTCGTCGACGAGGAGGACCTGGCGAAGGCGAGGCCCGAGTCGACGCGCATCATCAACCTGCTGCGGTTCGCGGACGTCGCCTCCATCGACCCGATGTACGTGGAGCGGCCGTTCTACCTGGCCCCCGACGGCAAGGTGGCGGCGAGCGCCTTCGCGGTGCTGCGCGAGGCGCTCGCGGGCAAGGCCGGGATCGGCAAGCTGGCCCTGCTGGGCCGCGAGTACCTCGTCGCCGTGCAGCCGCGCGAGAAGGGCCTCGTCATGTTCACGCTGCGGCAGGCGAGCGAGGTGCGCCGGATGTCGGGGATCGACGAGCTCGAGGACCTGCCGGAGACCGTGAACGAGGCCGAGGTGGCGCTCGCGAAGCAGGTCATCGGCAACTTCGCGGGCGATCTCGACCTGCGGGAGTTCACGGACGAGTACCAGGCGGAGTTGCGGCGCATCATCGACGCGAAGGTGGCGGGCGAGGAGGTGGTCGAGAGCGAAGTGGAAGCGCCCGCCAAGGTCGTCAACCTGATGGAGGCGCTGCGCAAGAGCCTCGATGCGGTGGGCCGCAACAAGGACCTCGACCAGGTCAGCGCCTCGAAGAAGAAGCCGGTCAAGGCGCCCCGGAAACGGGCGTCGCGGGCTGCGGCAACGGAGGCATCGGCCGCCGCCGGCAGCGCCGCGGCCCCGGTCCGCAAGCGGAAGCGCGCCTGATCGGAGTCAGGACGGCGGCAGGAGATCGAACGCCGCCATCTCGCGGGCGTTCCGCACCAGCAGGCGCCCGCCGGCGATCGCGGGCACGTTCCACGTCTTCCCGTCGATGGCGCGGAACCCGGCCACCTCCTCGTGGCGCTCCGGCGTGGCGCGCACCAGGACCACGTCGCCGTCCTCCGTCAGCACCACCAGGTGATCGCCGGCCGCGAGCAGTTGCCCGTCGCCGTAGCGGCCGCCCTTCCACATCAGCTCCCCGGTTGCGGCGTCTAGGCAGGCGAGGATCGCGTGGTCGAGGCCGTAGATGTAGCCGTCGACCACCACCGAGCTGCTGATGCGGTTCCGCATCCGGTGAGTTTCCCAGACCGTCGACGCGGCGAGGCCGTCGCCCTCGGGGGCCAGCTCGAGGAGCGCCGCGCCCTTTCCGTAGCTCGCGGAGAGGAAGAGGCGGTCGTCCCCCACCGGCAGGGGCTGGGCCACGTTCGGCACCATCCCCACCTCCCACGGGTACTCCCAGAGGAGGGCACCGTCCGCCGGTCGCAGTCCCACGGCCCGCCCGGCGGTGACGATCACCACCTGCCGCACACCGGCGAGCGTGACGAGCATCGGCGACGTGTACGCCTGCACGTCGTCCAACGCGTGCCAGGCCACGTCGCCGGAGCGTCGGTCGTAGGCGGCCACCGACCAGCCCGCCGTCCCTCCCGGCTGTACCACGACCAGGTCGTCGACGACCAGCGGCGAGCCCGACATCGCCCACGGCAGGTTGGCGGCGCCGCTGTCGTCGAGGATGTTCCGCTCCCAGACGAGATCGCCCGTGCCGGCATCCAGGCTGACGAGGCGTCCGGTGGCTCCCAACGCATACAGCCGGCCCTCGTGCCAGGTCGGCGTGGCGCGTGGTCCGGGACCGCCCATCGATTCCTCGAAGCGCGCGCCCCAGGCGTGCTTCCAGTGCTCGACCCCGGTCTCGACGTCGTAGGCCGCGACCACCTCGTCGCCCCGCCGCTGCTCGATCGTGAAGGCGAGCCCGTCCGCCACGACGAACGACGCGTAGCCCCCGCCGATCGGGTGGTGCCACAGTCGGTCGAGCCCGGAGCCCGGCCAGTCCGTGCGGATGGCGGTCTCCGTGTACCGCCCGTCGCGGAGCGGGCCGCGGAAATCGGTCCAGCGGGCGGCGGTCGCGGTCGGTTGCGCGGGGGCGGGATTCGCGGCTCGGTGCGCGTCCAGCGCAGCGTAGTGGGCTTCGGGGGCGCCGAACGAGAAGATGGGCCGGAGGCCGCTGCCGGCGAGCTCGACCCGCAGGTCGAAGACCACGACGAGCATCGTCACGACGCCGGCCGCGAACGCGGCGAGGATCGCCAGGCCGGCTGCCGCGCGCCACAGAATGGCCATCACGCCTCCGCGCCGTCCTGCTTCGCCCTCTCCCGGAGACAGGCGAAGAAGCGGTCCATCGTCATCTTGGACACCCCGCCCAGCAGGCGCTGGCCGACGCGCGCGATGGTGCCGCCGACCTGGGCCGTGCCGGCCACGGCGACCCGCGTCTCGGCGCCCCCGTTCTCCTCCGCCAGCGAGATCGTGGCCGAGCCGTTCACGAACCCGGGCTTGCCCTTGCCCTCCACCATCAGCGTGTAGCGCTCGGGCTCTTCCTTGTCGGTCATGCGGACCGTGCCCTGGTAGCGGCCGGTGATGGCCGCGATGCCGATCGTGAGGGTCGCGCGGTAGGTGTCGTCGCCGAGCGCCTCCATCGACTCGCACCCGGGCAGACAGCCTGCGATCACGTCCGGATCGACCAGCAGGCTCCAGACGCGGGCGCGCGGGGCCTCGAAGGTGTAGGTCGCCGACACATCCATGCGTCAAGCATACTCCGGTGCCCGGTGCGTCGCCGTCGCCGCGGGCGCCACCGGTCGGGCTGGTGCCTGCCGCCGGGCCGGCCGCCGCGCGGGCAGCGCGTTGAGGTGCCGCGCCAGCGCGTCGAGGCTCGCCAGGTTGTGGACCGGCAGGAAGTCGTCGATGAACGGCAGCGCCGCCTGCATGCCGCGCGTCAGGGGCAGGTAGTCGGGCGACCCGAGCAGCGGGTTCAGCCAGATCAGCCGCTGGCAGGAGCGCTGGAGCCGCCCCATCTCGAGGCGCAGCACGTCCGGCTCGCCGCGGTCCCAGCCGTCCGAGATCAGCAGCACCACGGGACTCTGGCCGCGCACGCGCCGGGCCCAGTCGACGTTGAACGTGTGCAGCGCCTCCCCGATGCGGGTGCCGCCCCCGAAGTCGCCGATGGTCCGCGGCAGGGTCGGCACGACGGCCCCCGCCGCTCGCGCGGCGAGCTGCCGCGTGATGCGGGTGAGGCGCGTGGCGAACACGAACGACTCCACGCGCGCCGTCCGGTCCCTGCCGCTCAGGGTGTGAACGAAATGGAGCAGCATGCGGCTGTAGCGCTCCATCGATCCGCTGACGTCGCACAGGAGCACGAGGGGCCGCGGCTTGGTCTTGCGGCGGCGCGTCGGCCGGTCGACCAGCTCGCCGCCGTAGCGCAGGTTGGCGCGCAGGGTGCGGCGCAGGTCCAGGACGGGACCGCGGCCGGCCGTCCAGCGCCGCGAGCGGCGCGCCCCGAGCTCCCAGTCGAGATCGGCGATCAGCCGCTGGGCGGCCGCCACCTCCGCCTCTGTGAACTGCTCGAAGTCCTTGGCGTACAAGGCATCCCGGCTGCTGTAGCTGAGCGCGGCCATGCGCTCCACCTGGTAGCGCGGCTCGCGGCTCGCGTCCCCGTCCCCGCCGTCGCCCCCCGGCGGCAGCTCCGACTCGTATTCCGGCCGACCGGAGCGGCGCGTCTCGCCCATCGCGCGCAGGTCGCGCGGCGTCCAGTCGCCGTGCGGCCGCCGCCAGAACACCCGGAACGCCTGGTCGAACGGTTCCAGGTCCTCGACCCGGTGCACGAGCAGGCAGCGCAGGGTGTGGTAGAAGTCGGCCCGCCGCCCCACGTCCACGTGCGCGAGGGCCGCTGCGACGTCGCGCGTCCGCCCCGCCTGCACGTCGAGCCCCAGCCGGTGCAGCATCCGCACGAAGTGCAGCAGGTTGTGGAGCAGGTAGGACATGGTCGTCTAGGGTCTGACCCTCTGTCGGCGTCGAGGCGTGGTGACTGAGCCGACGAGGCGTCACCCTCGGGCCGGTGCGTCAGGACCGACCGTTCGCGCTCCCGGCGCCTTGGCCCGGTTCAGCATCTGCTGAATGCGCTCGCCGCGAACGGCCTGCAGGTCCTCCTGCGTCTTGAGGACGATGCCGAGGGTGCGATCGATCGTCTCTGCGTCGAGCTCCTGCCGGTCGAGGGCAACGAGGGCCGCCACCCAGTCGAGGGTCTCCGACACGCCGGTCACCTTGTAGAGGTCGGCCCTCCGGAGCTCCTGCACGAAGCCCGTCACCTGCTCGGCGAGTTGCGCCGGCGCTCCGGGCACCTTCGTCGCGATGATGCGAAGCTCCTTCTCGAAGCTCGGGTAGTCGATCCAGGCGAAGACGCAGCGGCGCTTCAGCGCGTCGTGGAGCTCCCGCGTGCGGTTGGAGGTGATGACCACGACCGGGGGCGTCGCCGCCCGGATCGTGCCGATCTCCGGGATCGTGATCTGGAAGTCGGAGAGCAGCTCCAGTAGATAGCCCTCGAACTCCTCGTCGGCCCGATCGAGCTCGTCGATCAGGAGCACCGGCGGGCGCGGGCGTCCGTCGCGGAGCGCCTGGAGCAGCGGGCGCTCGATCAGGAAGTCGGGGCCGAACAGCTCCCGGACGCGCGCGGCGCGGTCACTGCCCGCGTCGTCCGCAGTGGCGGCACCGCGCGCCGCGTCGCCACCGCTGCCGCGGCGCTCCGCCTCGCCCCCCCCAGCACCCGCCGCCTCCGCGAGACGGATCTCGATCAGTTGTCGCGCGTAGTTCCACTCGTAGACGGCGTGCGTGACGTCGAGACCCTCGTAGCACTGAAGGCGGATGAGCTCGGCGTCGAGGGCCGCCGAGAGCACCTTGGCCACCTCGGTCTTGCCGACGCCGGCCTCTCCCTCGAGCAGGAGCGGGCGGCGCAGTTTCAGCGCGAGGTAGACGGCGGTCGCGAGGCCGTCGTCGGCGATGTACAGGTGCTCCGACAGGAGCCGGCGAAGGTCGTCGATGGACGCGGGCGTTGATGCGGGCATGGCGCGAACACGCGCATTATGGATCGGCCTCGCGTCGTAGCGTCGCGGCCGCGTCGCGCGGGCTGGCACGTCAGGGCAGCGCTTGGAGATCCCACAAGACGGATGCTAGATTCCTGTTGGTAGAGCATTCATCCGGGAAGACAGACAGGCAGAGACCGGAACAACAGTGAAGCAGCGATGGCAACAACAGTAACGTTGGATTCGGATGTTGTTCGCGCCGTGCAGCGCGAGACCAACGAGAAGCGCAAGGCCACCGCCGTCCGACTCGCGTTGACCGAGTAGCTGCGGCTACGGAGGCTGCGCCGACTCGCCGACCTGGGGGGCAAGGTCGATCTGCAGTACTCGAACGACGAGTTGGAGACTCTCGAGGAGTTGATCCTGCCGGATACGTCCTGCTGGATCGAGTTCTTCCGCCCGCGGGGTGAGGCCGCCGTCCGATCCCGGATGTAGCGCTGGCTGGAGTCGGATCGCCTCACGGTCTGCGGTCCGGTCCGCGCGGAGGTGCTACGCGGTCGGGCGCACGACTTCCTGCCCTGAGCGGCAGGATCTGGAGGCCGCCGCGTGATCGCAGAAGGCGGAGCTATCCGGCCTTCCCCGCCGTGGCCCGCTCGGCCGCCGCCGCGAGCGCTCGCCGGACGTAGACGGGGGCGACCGCCTTGCGGTACTCGGCCGAGGCGAAGACGTCGCCCAGCAGATCGCCGCCGAGGTCTCCGCCCACCGCGTCCGCGGCCGCCTCGAACGTCTCGGCCTTGAGTGGCTGGCCCGCGAGCGCCCCCTCCACCGCGCCGCACCGCGCCGGCGCGGGGACGAGGCCCCCGATGGCGACGGCCGCCTCGCCGCACGTCGGGTCGCCCTTGCCCTGCCCGGTCAGCGCGGAGAGCCAGCCCCGCCCGGCGAGGGTGATCGACGCCGCCACGCCGATGACGGCATAGCGCGACGCCGGGTGCGAGTACTTGACGTAGGCCGTCCC
>JAPOYG010000291.1:0-7768 GCA_026706755.1 Acidobacteriota bacterium | reverse complement strand
TGCGCGGCGAGCAGTTGCCCCGCCTCGGCCACCGAGCCCGCACGGTAGTAGTCGAAGTCGGCAGAAAACATGGCTCAGCTCCCCTTCGCTTCCTGGATCGCGCGCCACACCCGTTCGGGCGTCAGCGGCATGTCGACGCGCTTCACGCCGAGCGGCCGCAACGCGTCCATCACCGCGTTGTAGACGGCCGCCGTGGACGCGATGGTGCCCGCTTCGCCGATGCCCTTCACGCCCAGCGGGTGGTGCGGCGACCGCGTGACGGTCGAGATGACGTCGAGGTCCGGCAGCAGATCGGCCCGCGGCAGCGCGTAGTCGAGCATCGATCCGGTGACGAGCTGCCCGTTCTCGTCGTAGGCGGCGCCCTCCCAGAGCGCCTGCCCGACGCCCTGCACGATGCCGCCGTGCACCTGGCCCTCGACGATGATGGGGTTGATCTGGGGGCCGCAGTCGTCGAGGGCCGTATAGCCGGTCAGGTCGACGTGCCCGGTGCTCGCGTCGACCTCGACCACCGCGAGGTGGGCGCCGTAGGGGAAGACGAAGTTCGGCGGATCGTAGAAGGTCGACGCCTCGAGGCCGGCCTCCATGCCCTCCGGCATGTTCCAGGCGACGTTCGCCATCAGGGCGATGTCCTGGATGGTCTTCGCCTTGTCGGGCGACCCCTTGACGAAGAACTTGCCGTCCTCGTAGTCCATGTCGTCGACCGACGCCTCGAGCAGGTGCGCAGCCAGCACCTTTGCCTTGTCGCGGATCTTGCGGACGGCCAGGGCCAGCGCGGCCCCACCCACCGCGGTGGTCCGGCTGCCGTAGGTGCCCCAGCCCATCGGGGTGGAGTCGGTGTCGCCGTGGAAGATCTTCACGTCGCCGGCGTCCACGCCGATCTCGCTGGCCACGATCTGGGCGAAGGTCGTCTCCTCGCCCTGCCCGTGCGGCGACGCGCCGATGAAGACGTGCACCTTGCCGGTGGGGTGGAAGCGGACGATGGCGCTCTCCCACAGCCCGCCCTGGAACCCGATGGCCCCCGCCACCTGCGACGGCCCGAGCCCGCAGATCTCGACGTAGGACGAGAGCCCCAGGCCGAGGTACTTGCCGTTGGCGGGGCCCGCCTTCTGCTTCTCGCGCAGCGCCGCGTAGCCCGTGTGATCGAGCAGCTTGTCGAGCGCGCCGGGGTAGTCGCCGCTGTCGTAGTTGAGCGTCGTGACCACCTCGTGGCCGTCGTCGAACTTGGGGATGAAGTTCCGGCGGCGGACGTCGGCCGGGTCCAGGTCGAGCTCGCTCGCGAGCATGTCGATCACGCGCTCGAGCATGAACGTCGCTTCGGGCCGGCCGGCCCCGCGGTAGGCCTCCACCGGGACGCCGTTGGTGTAGACGCCGTAGACGTCCTCCTTGAGGGCCGGGATCGTGTAGCAGCCCGACAGCATCAGGCCGTGCAGGATGGTCGGGATGCCGGGGGCGGCGGTCGAGAGGTACGCGCCCATCCCCGCGTGGACGGTGCAGCGCAACCCCGTGATCTTGCCGTCCTTCGTCGCAGCCAGCTCGACGTCCTGGACGTGGTCGCGGCCGTGCGTCGTCGCCTGGTAGTTCTCGCTCCGGGTCTCGATCCACTTGACCGGGCGGCCGAGCGACTTCGAGCAGAACACCGTCAGGAAGTCGGCGGGATAGGCGGCGATCTTGCTGCCGAAGCCGCCCCCGACCTCCGGTGCGATGACCCGCAGCTTGTCCTCGGGGACCCCGGTGACGACCGAGCAGAGGAAGCGGACGATGTGCGGGTTCTGGGTCGTGTTCCAGAGCGTCAGCTCGCCGGTGGCGCGGTTGTACTGGGCCACCGCCCCGCGCGGCTCCATCGCGTTCGGAATCAGCCGCTGCTGGAGGATGCGCTCCTTGATGACGACGCCGTTCGCCTCGGCCTCGGCGAAGGCGGCATCGACGTCGCCGCCGCCCGCCACCGTCCAGTGAAACGCCTGGTTGCCGGGGATGTCGTCCCCGTTGATGTCCTTGCCGTGAAGCTGCGGGGCGTCGGCCGCGGCCGCCTTCTCGGGGTCGGTGACGACGGGAAGCGGCTCGTAGTCGACCTCGATGAGCTCGACGGCGTCGTGCGCCTGCGGCATCCGCTCTGCCACGACGACCGCCACGATGTCGCCGGTGTAGCGGACGACATCCTTGGCGATGCACGGGTAGGGAGCGATCCGGAGGTTCGAATCGGGCAGCAACCACGCGCACGGCATCGGCTGCAGGGCGCCCTCGATGTCGCCGCCGGTGTACACGGCCAGGACGCCGGGGGCGGCCTTGGCCTTCTCGGTGTCGATGCGCGTGATCCGCGCGTGCGCGTGGCTGCTGCGGAGCATCGCCGCGTACGCCATCCCGGGCAGCGTGATGTCGTGCGTGTACGTCGCGCTCCCGGTGATGAGGCGCGGGTCCTCGCGGCGGCGGATACCGGAGCCGAAGATTCTGGTGCTCATGGCTGCACTCCCGCTACTGATCCGCGCCGGCCGCGGCGCCCGCGGCGTCCTTCACCGCGCGCACGATGTTCTGGTAGCCCGTGCACCGGCAGATGTTGCCCTCGAGACCGTGCCGGATCTCCTCGTCGCTCGGCGAGGGATTGGTCCGCAGCAGCTCGTGCGAGGCGAGGATCATCCCCGGCGTGCAGAAGCCGCACTGCAGGCCGTGCTTGTTCCAGAAGCTCTCCTGCAGCGGATGCAGCTTCTCGCCGTCGGCCAGGCCCTCGACCGTCGTGACGCTCGCGCCGTCGGCCTGCACCGCCAGCGTGGTGCACGACTTCGCGGACACGCCGTCGATCAGCACGGTGCACGAGCCGCACTGGCTCGTGTCGCAGCCGACCTTCGTGCCGGTCAACTCGACGAAGACCCGCAGGAAATGGACAAGCAGCAGCCGCGGCTCGACCTCGCGCTCGATGAGGCGGCCGTTGACGGTAATGCGGACAGGAACCTTCACGCGTCACCTCCGGTTGGAGCGAGCAAGAAGCGCGGCATTATAGCTCCCGGTCGTAGGCCTCGGCGAGGGCGAGCCGCTCGTCGACGCCCACGATCCGGTTGAACCTCTCGAATGCGATCAGGCGGTCCGTGACCCCGGCCGACGTCCCGTCCGCGAGCAGCGCGCCGTACACGCCCTCCAGCGCGCGGGCCGCGGCGTACAGGCCGGTCAGCGGATACAGGACGAGCTGGAAGCCGAGGGCCGCGAGGTCTTCCCGCGGGCGGAGCGGCGTCCGGCCCTGCTCGATCATGTTGGCCACGGTCGGCTTGGGGGCGCGGCGCCCGATCTCGGCCAGCTCGTCGAGCGAGCGCGGAGCCTCGACGAAGGTGGCGTCGGCGCCCGCCGCCCGCGCCGCCTCCGCGCGCGCCAGCGCCTCGTCGAGCCCGCCGTCGGCGATGGCGTCGGTCCGGGCGACGAGAAAGAAGTCGGCGTCGCCCTTCGCATCCACCGCGGCGCGGATCTTCGCCAGGTACTCGTCGCGCGCCACGACCGTCTTGTCGCGCATGTGCCCGCACCGCTTGGGCCAGCGCTGGTCCTCGAGGAAGCACCCGGCGGCGCCGGCCGCGATCAGCTCGCGCACTGTGCGGACGACGTTCAGCGGGTTGCCGTAGCCGGTGTCGGCGTCGACGATGATTGGAATCGAGACGCTGCGGCAGATGGAGCGGGCCCGCTCGATCACCTCCGTCTGCGTCAGCAGGCCGACGTCGGGCTCGCCGAGGCTGGTCGCCGACACGGCGTAGCCGGAGACGAACGCCAGCTCGAAGCCGACCCGCTCCGCCAGCTTCGCCGACAGCGCGTCGTAGACGCCGGGGAAGACGAGGCCCCCCGACCGCTTCAGCACCGACTGCACGCGGCCCGCCATGTCGGCCCCATTAGACCACGCCGGACGCCCGAGAGTCTGCGTCGCAGAGGGTCCGGCAGAGGATCGTCGCGCCGGCGCAGACTCCGGACACGCGAGGTGAAGGCGCCCGGCGGACTCCGGACGCGCCCATCGTCGCCTGACGGATCCGCGCGGCGCCCGAGCGACCTTTCGGAAGTCCACGCCGTTGCGGCGCGGGCTCGTGCGGGCGGCCGGGCTACGATCGCCGCATGACCGAACCCGTGATCTCCACCGTGATGCCCTACGAGTCGCGGTTCGTGACCGTGGCCGGCTCGCGCATCCACTACGTCGAGGCGGGGGAGGGCGATCCCGTCCTCTTCCTGCACGGCAACCCGACGTCGTGCTACCTCTGGCGCAACGTCATGCCGCACGTCGCCGGTCAGGCGCGCTGCGTGGCGATGGACCTCATCGGCATGGGCCGCTCGGACAAGCCCGACCTCGACTATCGCTTCGTGGACCATGCGCGCTACGTCGACGGCTTCATCGAGGCCCTCGGCCTCCGGGGGCTGACGCTCGTGCTCCACGACTGGGGCTCCGCGCTCGGCTTCCACTACGCGCGGCGCCATGCGGCCAACGTCCGGGGCCTCGCGTTCATGGAGGCGATCGTCCGGCCCGTTACCTGGGACGAGTGGCCGCGCACCGTGCGCCCGCTGTTCGAGCGGTTCCGTACGCCGGAGGTCGGCTGGGACCTGGTCGTCAACCGGAACGCGTTCGTCGAGCAGGTGCTGCCGGGGGCGATCCTGCGGACCCTGGGCGACGCCGAGATGGAGCGCTACCGCGAGCCGTTCCACGACCCGGAGAGCCGCAAGCCGGTCTGGCGCTGGCCCAACGAGATCCCGATCGACGGCGAGCCGGCGGACATGGCGGCGCTCGTCGGGGACTACGCGGCGTGGCTTGCCGAAACGGACGTCCCGAAGCTGCTGCTGTACGCGCGGCCGGGCGCCATCCTGCGCAGGGACCTGGTGGCGTCGTGCCGGGAGCACCTGCCCAACCTCACCGCGGTGGACATCGGTCCCGGGCTGCACTTCGTGCAGGAGGACCAGCCGCACGCGATCGGCGAGGCGCTGCGGAAGTGGTACGGAGGCCTGCCCCGGTAGGGCAGGCCTCCGCGCACGCCAGGAGTCTGCGCCGCGGGAACATCTCAATGCAGGCGTCGCGCCCGTCAATGCAGGCGTTGCCCCCGCGCGGACTCCCGCCGCGCCCGTGAGGGCGCGCTAGCGGCGCAGGTTGCGGACCGGCTGCGGAGCCTCGGCGGCCGGCGTGTTGTGCTGCATCGCGATGCGCCACTCGCCGCCGACCCGCGTGTAGGTCATCGTGTAGCGCCCCTCGTGCACGGTCTGCCGGCCCTGGCCGTTGTAGTTCACCGACAGCGAGTACTCGCCGTAGGCGATCCCGGTGTCGCCGATGACGCGGTACTCCTCGTTCTTCGTCTCGAAGCGCGCGTCGGTGGTGGTGTTGAAGAAGAGCTGCCAGTCGAGGGCGCATGCCTCGCGGCCCTGCTTGCCCGACGTGGGACCGCAGGAGTAGAACGACAGCGCCTCGTCGTGCACGGTGTCGAGGAATCCGTCCATGTTGCCCGTGTTGAGGGCGGCCACCGCGCTCTCGAAGGTCGCCTGAACGGCCGCCACGTCGTCGCCGTCGGCGGCTGCGGCAGGGGCGGCTGCGGCCAGCCCCGCGATCATCGCCAGGGGAATCAGTCTGTTCGTGCGCATGGTGCGTCTCCTTGCTCGCGCTTGCGTGTGGGTTGCCCGGGCGTGCCGAGGATTCGGTGCAGGTTGCTTCGACGCCCAGCCGGCGACCATCCGGCCGAGGCCCGCGGGCAGTGTATCAGACGGGATGGACTCCCGGCCTCAGCGCGCGATCTGCCCGGGCGATCCGGTCCGGGGCGGATCTGCCAGGAGCACGACCACCTCCTCCAGGCGACCGTCGAGGCCCTCCGGCGCCGTCAGCGTCAGCAGGTGGGCGATCAGCGGATAGACGTGGACGCTGTCGATCGGAGGTGGACGCCTGCCGCGTGCGATCCCGGGCCCGGCCGCGAGGAGGATCCCGTGCATCTCCGGGGCCTGCGGATCCCAGCCGTGCATGCCGGCCGGGTAGTCCACGGCGCGCTGCAGCGTTGCCGCGACGCCCGCGGCGCCGCCCCGGACGTCGACCATGACCCCCACCTCGGGAACGACGATGACATCGCCGAGGCGCTGGCTGGCGCGCGCGTGGAGGTGCGGCGGCATCTCCTCGCGCAGGTAGGCCCGGGCGTCGTGCACGGCCTCGTTGACGGCGTCGCGGACCGACCGGCGACGGGCGGGGTCGCGGACGTGCAGGCTGACGGCCGGTCCCGCGGGCACCGCCCGGATGCCGCGGCCGACCGCCGCCGGCGGCAGCGCCTGTCGCCGTTCGGCCTCTACCGTGGCCATGCCGTGGTCGGAGACGACGATCAGGACCACTCTCTCGCCGTGCGGCAACGCCTGCACACCGTCGAGCAGCTCCCCGAGGAGCGCGTCCGCGCTCCGCACGCTGTCGCCCATCTCCGCCGCGTCCGGACCGAGCCGGTGCCCCGCGCTGTCGACGAGCGAGAAGTACAGCGTCGTGAGGTGCGGCCGCGTCTCCGGGGGGCGCGCGAGCCAGTCGAGCACCGTGCGAACGCGGTCGCGGTTGGGGACGCGGCCGTCGTAGCGCCGCCACTCCGACGGCCGCACGCCTCCGATCTCGGCCTCCGTCCCCGGGAAGAAGAACGCCGCCGCCACCATGCCCTGGGTCTCCGCCGTCACCCAGATGGGCTCGCCGCCCCACCACGATCCGTCCTGTACGGTCGCGCGGTCGCGGTAGTCGAACTCGGCGTCACGCTCGGGGTCGTAGAAGCGGTTGGCGACGACCCCGTGGCGCTCGGGATACAGGCCGGTCGCGATCGTGTAGTGCGTCGGGAAGGTCAGGGACGGGAAGGCAGGCACCAGCACCGTGCCAACGCCGGCCGCCGCCAGCCGATCGAAGCTCGGGGTGGGGAAGCGCTCCAGGTAGTCGGGCCGAAACCCGTCGAACGACACCAGCACGACGTACGGCCGGTCGGCTACCGACGGGTCGTTGGTGCCGCCGGTAGCCGGGGACGGCGCCCGCGTCGAGGCGCCCGGCCCGCCGCCGGCGCCTCCCTGCACGCAGGCCGCGGTCAGAAGCGCCAGGAACGCCAGCCGTGCCAGTCTCGCCACCAGCGACCCGCCATTGCGTCCCGGCCGCCGGCTGACGCGGCGGCCGTGGGTGGGGTGAGTGACGGGGATTGAACCCGCGACCTCCGGAGCCACAGTCCGGCGCTCTACCAATTGAGCTACACTCACCGCGTCGGAACCCCCGATCCTAGCACGCCGCGGCATCGGGAGTCGCACCCGCGTGGGTCGCATCGCTCCGGCGGCGCGGAGCGGCGCAAGTCGCAGTAAAGGAGCTTCCCATTTCTTCAAGAGTCTTCGTCGGAAACCTGCAGTACGAAACGTCGTCCGAGGAGCTCGAGAAGCTCTTCTCCCAGGTCGGTCAGGTCGTCGAGGTGTTCCTGCCCGTCGACCGCATGACGGAACGACCGCGCGGCTTCGCCTTCGTCGAGTTCAGCGACCCGTCCGCGGTGGCCGAGGCCATCAACCGCTTCGACGGCACCGAGCTCGGCGGTCGCATGCTGCAGGTCAGCGAGGCCCGCGAACGCGCGCCGCGGGGTCCGTACGGCGGCGGCGGGGGGGGCGGGGGCGATTCCGGGTGGTCCGACGACCGGCCGCCGCGGAAGCCGGCGCGCCCCAAGGGCAGCCGCCGGGGCGTTCGGGCCCGCAAGCGCGGGTTCTGATCGCGCGCCCGCGCTCGGCGTCCGGCCCGCAGGCGACGAACGGCGGGCTAGAATCAGCGTATGGCGTCCGACGTTCAGGAGCCCGT
>JAPOYG010000597.1 GCA_026706755.1 Acidobacteriota bacterium | reverse complement strand
AATCGAGCGCCCCGCCGACGTTGCGCGCCTCGTCTCTCGTGATGACGATGACCGAGACGCGCGTCACCCGCGGGAGTCTATCACCCGGCCGTTCCACGGGTTGACCCGGGTGAGCGGAGGCAAGAGGGCCGTGCCCGTCAGGCGCGCCGGTACGACGAGCCTACCCGCCGAGGAGCGGGACCTCCTGCACGGCCTCGAAGTCGACGAGCGACTTCAGGTAGTCGAGCGTCGCGAGCAGCTCGTTGTTGCGCGCCACGGAGAGGTCGCGCTGCGCCCGGAAGACGAAGAAGCTCGTCGACAGGGCGACGTCGAAGCGGCGCTGCTCCGCCTCCAGCCGCCGCTCGGCGAGCTCGCGCGCGACGCGGGTCGCCTCGACGCGCTGCAGGTTGGTGTTCACGCGGCGGGCGACGTCGCGCACCTCGGTGGCGACGCGGATCTCGATCTCCAGGAGCCGCGCCTCGCCCTGCGAGCGCTCCAGCCGAGCCCGGGCGAGATTGGCGTCGGCGGTGCTGCGGCCTAGCGGATAGCCGACCGTAAGTCCGACCTGCCAGGACGGGAAGTCGTTGCCGAGGAGATCGCCGAGGACCTCGCCGAACGCGTAGTTCTGCTCCCCGATGACCGGACCCGGGAACCCCGGCCCGCGGACGAAGCGCCGGCCGCCGAGGCCGGCGACCGAGTAGTCGACGAACAGGTTGAGGTCGGGCAGGCGCTGGTTGGCGAAGAACCGGGCGTTCGTATCGGTGTTCTCGATCTGCTTGCGGAGCTGGTCGATGTCGGTGCGCCGCTCGATCGCGGCGCGGACCGCCGCGTCGACGTCGATGCGCCGGGCGGCGAGCACCGGCGCGTCCGTCGGTCGCAGGCGCACGGACCAGAAGTCCGGGGCCGCCGGGTCCAGGATGAGCGTGCGCAGGAGGTCCTCCGCGCCCGCGATCTGCGCCTCGGCGACGATCACGGCTTCCTGGTTGCGCGCGACCTCCGCCTCGGCCTCGACGATGTCGATCGGCGCCATCGTGCCGACCTCCACCCGCGCGCGGTTGTTGCGCAGCGACTCCTCGGCGAGCTCGAGCGACTGGCGCTGCACGTCGAGGAACGCGATGGCGAAGACCAGGTCCCAGTACGCGTTCCGCACGCTGCGCTCGGTCGCGGCGACGGTCTGGCGCAGGCCGAGGTCGGCGATCTCCCGGTTCGTGGTGGCCACGGTGACCTGCTGGCGGCCGGCGTCGATGGCGAAGTTCCTGAGCAGGGGCTGCGTGTAGGAGAGACGCAGGTTGGAGCTCAGCGCCGGGTTGAAGGAGCTGAAGAAGCTCGAGGTGGTGCGCCGCGCTCCGTCCCAGCCCGCCGTGTACGAGCCGCCCGCCCACGGCATCTGCTGGTTCACGGTGAAGACGTTGTTGAACAGCTTGTTGACGACCTGCGTGTCGACGCCGTCCAGGAAGGTCGCCGACGGCGTCACGGCGTTGTCCCGCAGCATGTCGAACGACAGGTTGGGAAGCCAGACCGAGCGGGCGTCGGCCACGACCATGTCCTGGATCTGCGGGCCGTAGCGCTCGGACCGGATGCCGAGGTTGTTCTCGAGCGCCATCGCGACCGCTTCGTCCACCGACAGGCGGCGGGTCGGTGCCGCGGCCGGCTGGACCGTGCCCGCGGGCAGGATCACGCCCGTCGCCGGCGTCCGTCCGCCCGCCGCGGGCACGAGTCCCTGGCCACGGCCGAGGGGCGGGGCCGCAACGTGAACGAGGAGGCAGGCGGCAAGCACGGCGGTACGGCAGATGGAGGGCTTCATGGTGCGTTCTCTGCTCTGACGGATAGACGGACGGAGGCGGGCCGCGGTTCGGCGGCCGATTGTATACTGGCGCCCTCCGCCGCCCGCCGGGCCGGCGATGCGCAACCTGAAGCTCACGCTCGCCTACGACGGCACCGACTACGTCGGCTGGCAGCGGCAGGCCGCCGGGCGATCGATCCAGGGCACGCTCGAGGCCGCCCTGGCGGAGATCGAGGGCGCGCCGGTGACCGTGGTCGGGGCGGGGCGCACCGACGCCGGCGTGCATGCGCTGGCGCAGGTGGCGAGCGTCCGCATGGCCCGCGGCATCGAGCCGGGGGTGCTGGCGAGGGCCCTCAACGCGAAGCTCCCGGCCGACATTCGCGTCCTCGGCGCCGATGCCGTCGGCGCCGGCTTTCACGCGCGGTACTCCGCCCGCTCCAAGACGTATCGCTACTGCCTGAGCAACGGGGGAGTGGCGGCTCCGTTCGCGGCGCGGTACGCCTGGCGCGTCGCGGCTCCGCTGCACCTCGACGCGATGCGCGCGGCGGGCGCCCAGCTCCGCGGGCGCCACGACTTCGCCGCGTTCCAGTCGACCGGCTCCCAGGTCCGCTCGACCGTGCGGACGATCTCCTCGTTGACCATCGACCGCCGCCCGGGGTGCGGCGCGGAGGGAATGACCGGCGGAACCGGGGTGGCCCTGCTCACGGTCGAGGTCGAGGGCGACGGCTTTCTGCGGCACATGGTGCGCGCCATCGTCGGGACGCTGGTCGAGGTGGGCCGCGGGCGGCGCGCGGCCGACGACATCGCGTCGGTCCTCGAGTCGAAGCGGCGCGATCGCGCGGGCTCGACGGCGCCGGCCCACGGCCTGTTTCTCGTGCGGGTCACCTGCGCCGATGCTTGAACGTGTCCCTAACGCACTGTATCATCGAGGGTTAATGGGGCTCGCCGACGTGTTGGCCACGGTGCCGGACGGTTCCCCGCAGGCCAGCCTCGCCCACCAGGTCGACTACGCGCGCCTCCCCTCCCACGTCGCCGTGATCATGGATGGAAACGGCCGCTGGGCCGCCCAGAGACGCCTGCCGCGCGTCGAGGGCCACCGCGCGGGCATCGACTCCGTCCGGGACATCGTCGAGGTGTCGGCCCGGCTCGGCATCGACGTGCTGACGCTCTACGCGTTCTCCGTAGAAAACTGGAAGCGGCCGCCCGCCGAGGTCTCCGTCCTGATGGGGCTGCTCAAGCGCTACCTCCGCCTCGAGCTCGACACCCTGATGGAGAACGACATCCGCTTCCGCGTCATCGGCAGCGAGGACGGGCTGTCTCCCGACGTCCGCTTCGAGCTGGCCGCGGCCGAGCGACGGACCGGTGCGAACGGCGGAATGCACTTCAACATCGCGTTGAACTACGGGGGACGGGCCGAGATCGTCGCCGCTGCCCGACGGGCCATCGAGGCGGGACTGGATCCGGCGGAGCTCGACGAACGGAAGTTCGGCGAGCTCCTGTACACGGGCGGCCAGCCGGACCCCGATCTGCTGATTCGGACGAGCGGCGAGATGCGCGTCAGCAACTTCCTCCTGTGGCAGATCGCCTACGCCGAGATCTGGGTGACCGACACCCTGTGGCCGG
Source organism: Acidobacteriota bacterium (assembly GCA_026706755.1). GTDB lineage: Bacteria > Acidobacteriota > Vicinamibacteria > Vicinamibacterales > UBA8438 > JAGWAJ01. The sequence continues at coordinate 18,645 of JAPOYG010000597.1, read as the reverse complement.
ACTTCCGGTCCCGGCACTTCCTCGAGGCGGTGGTCGCCTACCAGAAGCGCGAACGCCGCTACGGCGGCATCAAGGAAGAAGCGGTAGGTGCCGGGCGGTAGCGCGACCCGCATCCTGAGCGCCGCGGCGCTGCTGGCCGTCGTCGTCGTCACGATCTGGCTGCTACCGCCGGCGGCCACCGTCCTGGTGGCCGCGGTCGCGCTCGTGATCGCCGTCGCCGAGTACGCCGGGCTGGCGAAGGCCGGCGGGGTCGCCGTGGCGCGCGTACCGGCCACCCTCGCGGCGCTCGCCGCCGGCGCCGCCGTGGCCTTCGAGCCGGCCGCTCTCGCCCCGGTGCTCCTGGCCTCCCTGGTTCTGATCGGCGTGGCCGAGCTGGCCGGCGCGTCCGGCGACGGCGCGCTGAGCCGGGCGGCCGGCGGCGCGTTCGCGGCCGTCTACCTCGCCCTGCCCTTCGGCGTCCTCGCCGACCTCCGCCTGGCCGGCGGGCCGGAGGCGCTGTCGCTGCTCCTCGTCACGGTCATCGCCAGCGATACGGCCCAGTACTACGGCGGCCGCACGCTGGGCCGCCGCCTGCTGGCGCCGGCGATCAGCCCGAAGAAGACCGTCGAGGGGGCGGCCTTCGGCATCGCGGCGGGGATGCTGGTCCTCGGCCTCGATCCCGGCGGCTGGCTGCCGGAGGTGGCGCCGGCCGGTCGAGTGCTGCTGGGCGCCGGGGTCGCGGTCGCGGGCATCGCCGGCGATCTCTTCGAGTCGCGGCTGAAGCGCGCCTCGGGCGTGAAGGACTCGTCGGCCCTCATACCGGGACACGGAGGTCTTCTGGACCGCGTCGACGGCCTGCTGTTCGCGGCCCCCGCGTACTGGCTCGTCGTGAGAATGGCGACGTGAAGGGAATCGCCATTCTCGGCTCGACCGGCTCCATCGGCCGGAGCGCCCTCGCGGTCGTGGACGCGCATCCGGATCGGCTCGCGGTCGCCGGCCTCGCCGCCGGCACCAGCGCCGAGCGACTGGCGGAGCAGGCGTCGCGCTACCGGCCCGCGGTGGTCTCCATGGCGTCGCCCGAAGCGCTGGCGGACCTGGAGCGGCACGGCCTGCCGGAGGCGACGGTCGCCGGTTGCGGCGCCGCGGGGCTGACCGCGGTGGCGACGCATCCCGCCGCCGACGTCGTTCTCTGCGCCTCCTCGGGGACCGCCGCGCTCGAGGCGGCGCTGGCCGCCATCGACGCCGGGAAGACCATCGCGCTCGCCAACAAGGAGGTCCTCGTCATGGCGGGCGGTTTGATGATGGACGCCGCCCGCCGCCGGGGGGTGTCCATCCTGCCGGTCGACAGCGAGCACAACGCGATTCACCAGTGCCTCGACCGGCGACCGCCCGCCGAGGTCGCACGCCTCCTGCTCACCGCGTCCGGCGGCCCCTTCCGCGACTGGCCGGCGGAACGCCTCCGCGGGGTGACCCCGGAGCAGGCGCTGCGCCATCCCACCTGGTCCATGGGGCCCAAGATCACCGTCGATTCCGCCACGCTGATGAACAAGGGGCTCGAGGTGATCGAGGCGCGCTGGCTGTTCGACGTGCCGCCGGACCGCATCGACGTGGTGATCCACCCGCAGTCGATCGTCCATTCGCTCGTGGAGTTGCGCGACGGGTCCATGCTGGCGCAACTCGGCGTGACCGACATGCGGCTGCCCATCCAGTACGCGATCTCCTATCCCGAGCGCTGGGCGGCGCCGCTCCCGGGCCTCGACCTCGCGCGCAGCGGCGATCTGGCGTTCGAGGAGCCCGACCACGAGCGCTTCCCCTGTCTCGGGCTGGCGTACCGCGCCCTGCGCGGCGGTCCCGGGCTGCCGGTCGTGCTCAACGCCGCCAACGAGGTGGCGGTGGCTGCGTTCCTCGCAGGACGCCTGCCCTTCCCGGGCATCGCGGCGGTCATCGAGGAGGTTCTCGACGCCGGAGCGGCCGGCCCGGCCGCGGCGCCCGACTCGCTCGCCGGGGTGCGCGAGCTCGACCGCTGGGCGCGCGAGCGCGGCGCGGCGGAGGTGGCCGGGATACAATCGAGCGGATCGATTCGGCGGGGGATTCTGTGACCAGCCTGCTCGCGTTCCTGTTCGTGCTTGGCGTGCTCGTCTTCGTGCACGAGCTCGGCCACTTCGCCATGGCGCGCCGACTCGGCATCCGGGTCCTGACGTTCTCGCTCGGATTCGGGCCGAAGGTGCTCAAGGTGCGCCGGGGCGACACGGAGTACTGCATCAGCGCCATCCCGCTCGGCGGCTACGTGAAGATGGCGGGCGAGAGCCCCGAGGACCGCCACACCGGGGCCGGCGACGAGTTCATGTCGAAGTCGAAGTGGGAGCGCTTCCTGGTCCTCGTGATGGGGCCGGCCATGAACGTCGTCCTCGCCGTGCTGGTGATGTGGATCGTGCTCTACCAGGGGGCCGAGGTCCCGGCCTACGAGCAGCAGCCGCCGGTGGTCGGCCGGGTCGTCGAGGACTCGCCGGCGGACCGGGCCGGCATCGCAGTCGGCGAGCGGATCGTGAGCGTGGCGGGGCGCGTGGTCGACACCTGGGAGGCGCTCTTCGTCGCCGTTCTGCCGCGGGCGGAGCGGGAGATTCCCATCGTCGTCCGGGACGCCGACAGCCGCGAGCGTACCCTCCAGATCGTGCCCGACGCCCGTACCCAGTTCGCGATGGGCGACCTCGGGGTGGGACCCGAGATGCGGGCCCAGATCGTCAGCGTGACACCGGGCGATCCGGCCGACCGGGCGGGCATCGCGGTCGGCGACGTCATCCTGGAGATCGACGGCGAGCCGGTAGCCGGGAACGACCTCGTCGAGCGGATCAGCGGGAGCGGCGGCACGCCGCTGACCATGACCCTGCGGCGGGGCGAGGACCGCGAGCAGGTGACGGTCACCCCGGCGGCGCGCGGCGACCGGGCGGTGATCGGCGTCGGCTTCTCGGAGTTCGAGTTCCGCATCGTGGAGCCGGGCCTCATCGAGGCGTTCGGCATGAGCCTCGAGCGCAACTACGAGTGGTCGGGCCTCATCTTCCAGACGCTCTGGGGGCTGCTCACCGCCGAGACCTCGCCGCGGCAGCTCGTCGGACCGGTCGGCATCGCGCAACTGTCGGGCGGTGCGGCGCAGGTGGGATGGGTCGCCCTGTTCAGCCTGATGGCGATGATCTCGCTCAATCTCGGCATCCTCAACCTGCTGCCGATCCCGGTCCTCGACGGCGGTCACATCTTCATCATGGCAATGGAAGGAGTGACCCGCCGCGATTTCAGCATGCGCGTCAAGGAGCGGATGCTGATGGCCGGCCTCGTCGTCCTGATGATGTTGATGGTCACCGTCATCTACAACGACCTGACGCGCATCCAGTGGATCGAGGCGCTCCTTCCCTGGCGCTGAGGCCCGCTGCCGGGGCCGGGCGGCGCGCGGACCGCTCCCGCGGCTCATGACCGGGTCGTTCTCCCCGCCGTCCGGAGATCTGCTCATCGACCGCGGCTCGTTCGCGGCCCATCGCTTCGGCCGCTACCTCGTGGCCGAGTTGCGCGTGCCGCACCGGGTCCTGAGCACGTCCGCCCGCGGCGGAGGGCAGCGCGAGGACATCCGCTTCCTGGCGAACCACCAGAGCTGCGAAGCGACGGACGACCGGGAGCGATACCATCGCATCACGAGCCTCGGCCCCACCGCCTACCATGAGGAAGTCTGCCGCGAGATGGGGGTGGATCCCGGCGCGACGGCCCTGATGGGGACGGCGGCCAACATGGCCTATGCCGTCCACCGGGCAGCGACGTTCGACGATCTGCGCGTCGACGCCTTCGCGACGGCCGGTGTGGCGGGCAACGCGGCGCGGGCCGGGGACCCCGCCGCCTGGACGGAGACCGACGACGGCTGGCAGCGGGCCGCAGCCCGCGCCGGGACGATCAACACGATGCTGTTGCTGGCGTGTCCGGTTACCGTGGCTGCCCTCGCCCGCGCCGTGGTGACGATGACGGAGGCCAAGTCGGCCGCGCTCGCCGAGTTGGCCGTGCCCAGCCGCTACTCGCCGACCATCGCCACCGGCACCGGCACCGACCAGTTCTGTGTCGCCGCTCCGCTCGACCCGGCGCGCCCGCCGAAGACGTCGACGGGGCCGCACGCGAAGCTGGGGGAGATCATCGGGGTCGCGGTACGGGATGCGATCAAGGAGGCCCTCCGCTGGCAGAACGGGCTCGAGGCCTCATACACGCGCGGGCTGTTCCATGCCCTGGGACGCTTCGGTCTCACCGAGGTGCGCGCGATGGAGCGTCTGACGAATCTGCTGCCCGCTCCGCGCTACGAGCTGCTCGACAAGAACCGGCGGGCCGTCTTCTACGACCCGGGGGTGTCGGCGGCCGCCCACGCCCTGGCCGCGGTGCTGGACCGGGCGGCCTTCGGGACGCTCCCGGCCGGGGCCGCGAACGAGGCGCTGCGCCAGCAGGCCGCATCGCTCGCCTCCGCGCTCGCGGCGCGGCCGGAGAAGTGGCCGGCCTTCCACGCCGATCTCGCCGGAGCGGTCGACGATCCCGTCGAGCTCGTGCTGCGCGCGGTCGCCCTCGGCTGGAACGCCAAGTGGACCTGAGCGGCCTCGCGCCGCGGGCCGATCTGCTGGTCCTCGCGCTGGCGCTCGACCTCGCCGTCGGCGACCCGAACTACCGCTGGCACCCGGTGCGCCTCATCGGGGGCCTGCTGGTCCGGGTCGAGCGCGCGCTGCGGAGCGCCGGCGCGACCGGCCGCGGCGGCGGGTGCGTGCTGTTCGCCGTCCTCGCCGTCGTCTGCGGGGGAGGCGCGGCGGGCGCGGTTGTCGGCGCGGGGGCGGTCCACCCGGGGCTCGGGCAGGCCGTCCACCTGTTCCTGCTGTACAGCCTGATCGCGCTCGGCGACCTGCTCGCGCACGCCGGCGCCGTCGACGCCGCCGCGACGGCCGGCGATCTCGTCGCGGCCCGCACTGCGGCGGCCCGGCTCGTGGGCCGCGACAGCGACCGGATGGACCATGCCGCCTGTCGCCGCAGCGCCATCGAGAGCCTGGGCGAGAGCCTCGTGGACGGGGTGGTCTCGCCCATCTTCTGGTACTGCGTGGCGGGCCTTCCCGGGATCCTGGTCTTCAAGGTGGTCAGCACCATGGACTCCATGGTCGGATACAAGACCGAGCGGTATCGGCGTTTCGGCTGGTGCGGGGCGCGCCTCGACGATCTGCTGAACCTGATTCCGGCGCGGGTGTCGTGGCTGCTGGTGGCGGCGGCGGCCGTGGTGGTGCCCGGCGCGTCGGGCCGCGCCGCGCTGCGTTGCGGCTGGCGCCAGCACGCCGTTGTCCCCGGGCCGAACGCCGGCTGGAGCGAGGCGGCCCTCGCCGGTGCCATCCGCCGCCGGCTGGCGGGTCCCATCTGGCTGGGCGGCCGGCTTGTGACCGACGTCTGGATCGGCGATCCCGCGACCCCTCCCGGCGGCACAGCCGATGACAGCCGGCGAGCGCGGCGGACCGTGCTGCTGGCGGCCGGGCTGGCGACCTGTCTCGCGCTCGGGGCGCTGGATGCGGGCTGGCGCTAGCGCCGCCAACCCGTCGCACGCTCCGGGTCGGCCCCAGCCCCCACCGTCCCAGGAGCTTGCGCCGCGGCACGCACTCCGTTGGCGTTCTGCGGCGCAAGCTCCTGGCGCGCCCTCGCGGGGGCGTCGGGAGTCTCGGCGGGCACGGAACTCGTGCGTCGCCGGCTCTACGGCGCAGACTCCGGGCGCGCCCTCGCGGTGGCGTTCGGGAGTCAGCGTAGTACAGTGAGTCACGCATGAGGGTCTCGACGCTCCGGGCAGACCACTACCGTAGTCTTGGTTCTGCTCCACCTGGCGTGGAAGGGAGAGGCGGCGATAGGCGCGAACTCCGGGCGTCCGATTCGGGGTTCGTTCCGCCGCGCGTGGCGGTTCTCGTAGCCGGCGTGGTGGCCGTTCTGGCCGCCGCCTGCGGACCGGCGCCGCCGCCCACCGGACCGGACGGACCGGCCCGGCGGATCGTGAGCCTCGACTACTGCGCCGACCAGTACGTGCTGGGTCTGGTGGAGCGAGGCCGTATCCTGGCCCTGTCGCCGGACGCCGGCGAGGCCTTCTCGTACCTGCGGGCGGAAGCGGAGGGCATCCCCGTGGTCCGGCCGCGCGCCGAGGACGTGCTGATCCTACGGCCGGACCTCGTCGTTCGCAGCTACGGGGGCGGGCCGCGGGCGGGCGGGTTCTTCGAGCAGGCGGGCATTTCCGTCCTGCAGATCGACTACGCGCCCGATATCGCCAGCGTGCGCGCGGGGATCCGCGGCGCCGCGGCGCGCCTCGATGCCGCCGCCCGCGGCGAGGCGCTGATTGCCGAGATGGACGCCCGGCTCGAGCGGGCGCGGGCGCGAGGAACGCGAACGCGCGCCCTCTACCTGACGCCGGCGGGCGTGTCGTCCGGTGCGGGCACCTTCGTGGACGACCTGATCGCGGCCGCCGGCCTCGACAACTTCGACGACCGGAACGGCTGGCGCTCGATTCCCCTCGAGCGCCTCGCGTACGAGGCGCCCGACGTCTACGCCGTCCCCTCGTTCGGCGCCACCAACCACCGGAACGCCTGGACGCCGTTCCGGCACCCGGTGGCCACCGAGCGGGTCGCGGCCGGGCCGACGCTCCCCATCGACGGCTCGACGACCGCCTGCGGCGGCTGGTTCCTCGCCGGCGCGGTCGAGGCGCTCGCCGCCGGGGCCGACGCTTCTTGACGGCCCCGCGCGGCGTCGCGTAGGCTGCCGTTCACACAGTCGTGGCTGGATGCACGGGAAGTTCGGTGTGAAACCGACGCTGCCCTCGCAACTGTGAGCAGGTACGAAATCCGCACGACGGCCACTGCCCGGTGAGGGCGGGAAGGCGCGGAGAGTAGGCGAATCCTGCGAGCCAGGAGACCGATCCCGCCACGCCTCACGCTGCCTCCGATGGGGAGGCGAGGAGGAGCCGTGGTCTGCACCCGCCGCACCGGATCCGTTCCCGTCCGACACGCACCCTCTCGCTGACGCGGCCCGCGTGATGAGCGACCGCCTGCTCCTCGCGGCGCTGGCCGCCGCCGGGCTGACTGCGCTTGCCGCCGCGTGCCTGCTCGGGTCGACGCCGCTCGGCGTCGACCGCGTGCTGGCCGCGCTCCTCGGCGGCGCGTCGCCGGGCGACCGTATCGTCGTCTGGGAGATCCGCCTGCCGCGCGCCGCGGCCGCGTTCACCGCCGGCGCCGCGCTCGGCGCGTCCGGAGCCGCGCTGCAGGGGCTGTTGCGGAACCCGCTGGCCGAGCCGGGCGTGCTCGGGGTTTCCGCCACCGCGTCGCTGGCGGCCACCGGGGTCATCTACTACGGTCTCGTTGCCGCGGGTGCGTTCCTCATGCCGATCGCGGCGATCGTCGGCGCCCTGACCGCCACCGCGCTGCTGACGGTGGCCGCGGCGCGGGTCGGCTCGGTGGTGACGCTCATCCTGGTAGGCGTCGGGCTGTCGAGTCTCGCCGGCGCGCTGATGGCGCTGCTGTTGAACCTGGCCCCCAACCCGTTCTCGCTCGCCGACATGCTCAACTGGACGCTCGGAACGGTCGCCAACCGGAGCTTCGACGACCTGGCCCTCGCCGCCCCGTTCCTCGGGTCAGGCGTGGTCCTGCTGGCGGCCGGGCGGCGCAGCCTCTCGGCGCTGACGCTGGGCGAGGAGGCCGCGGCCGGGGTCGGCGTCGACCTGGCTCGGGCGCGCCGGCTCGTCGTCGTCGGCACGGGGCTGGCCACCGGCGCCTCGGTGTCGATTGCGGGGGCGATCGGCTTCGTCGGCATCGTCGCGCCGCACGTCGTGCGACCGCTGGTCGCGCACGATCCGGCGCGGACCCTTGCGCCGGCGGCCCTGCTGGCGGGCGTCGTGCTCGTCGTCGCGGACATCGGGGTACGGCTGGCTCCTACGGACACGGAGCTGCGGCTGGGCGTGGTCGCGGCCCTGCTCGGGGCGCCGGTCTTCGTCTGGATCGCGGCGCGCCGGCGGAGGTCGCATGACTGATCTCACCCTCGATCGGTTGAGCGTGACGCTGGATGGGCGCGCCGTGGTGCGCGAGGCGTCGCTCACCCTCGCCCGCGGCGAGCTGGTGGCGCTGCTGGGGGCCAACGGGGCCGGCAAGACGACCCTGCTGCGGGCGGCGCTCGGTCTCGCGCCGCGCGCCGGGGGGACGGTGAGCGCCGGAGGGCGGGACCCGGCGCGGCTCGCGCCGGCCGAGCGGGCGCGGCGGATCGCCTACCTGCCGCAGAGCCGGCCCGTGGCGTGGCCTCTGCGGGTACGCGATCTGGTGGCGCTCGGACGGTTCGCCCACGGCGCGGCGCCCGGTCGGCTGGGGACGGCGGACGCAGCCGCGGTCTCGAGGGCGCTGGCGGCGTGCGGCCTGGCACGGTTCGCCGATCGCCCCTGCACCACGCTGTCCGGGGGCGAGCTGGCCCGCACGCATGTGGCGCGCGCGATGGCGGCGGAGGCGTCGTTCCTGCTGGCCGACGAGCCGACGGCGGCGCTCGATCCGCTGCACCAGCACCAGGTGATGCGCCTCGTCCGCAACTACGCCGACGCCGGCCGCGGCGTGCTCGTGGTGATGCACGACGCGGCTCTGGCCGCGCGGGCCGCGGACCGGCTGGTGTGGATGGCGGGAGGCCGGCTGGTAGCGGATGGGTCGCCGGAGGCGACGCTGACCACCGAGCGGCTCGCCGAGGTCTACGGCGTCCGCGCGTCGGTGCGACGCCTCGCAAGGGACTGGCTGGTCACGGTCGAGGGGGCCGCGTGAGGCGGGGCGTGCTGATGGTCCAGGCCACCGGCTCGCACGCCGGCAAGTCCACCGTGGTGACGGGGCTCTGCCGGCTGGCGCGGCGGCGGGGCCTCGCGGTCGCGCCGTTCAAGCCGCAGAACATGTCGAACAACGCGGCCGCCTGCCCCGACGGCGGGGAGATCGGACGCGCGCAGGCGCTGCAGGCCCGCGCCGCCGGCCTCGCTCCGACCGTCGACATGAACCCGGTGCTGCTGAAGCCCGAATCCGACGGCGCCGCGCAGGTCGTGGTGCAGGGAACGGTCGCCGCCACGTGGCCGGCCGGCGCGTTCCTCGACCGCCGCGGTGGTCTGCTCGCTCCCGTGCTCGACAGCTTCGAACGGCTCTCCGCCGCCAGCGAACTCGTCGTCGTGGAGGGCGCGGGCAGCGCCGCCGAGACCAACCTGCGGCGGAACGACATCGCCAACATGGGCTTCGCGCGCCGCGTCGACGCGCCGGTATGCCTGCTGGCCGACATCGACCGGGGCGGAGCCATCGCGGCGCTCGTCGGCACGTGCGTCGTGCTCGACCCGGCCGACGCGGCGCTGGTCACGAGCTTCGCGATCAACCGCTTCCGGGGCGACCGCACCCGCTTCGCCGACGGCGTGCGCGAGATCGAGCGACGCACGAGCTGGCCCTGCCGCGGCGTCGTGCCGTGGCTCGACGCGGCGCGGCGGCTGCCGGCCGAGGATTCGGTGGGCCTTCAGGAAGCCGACGCCGAGCGAGCCGGGCCCGCCGAGCCCGGCCGCTCCCGCCGCGGATGCGTCAAGGTCGTGGTGCCGCTGCTGCCGCGCATCGCGAACGCCGACGACTTCGATCCCTTGCGGATGGAGCCGGCCGTCGACCTCGTGATGACGTCGCTCGCCCGCCCCCTGCCGCGGGACGCGGACGTGGTGGTGCTGCCGGGCACGAAATCGACGCTCGAGGACCTGGCCAGCCTCCGATCCCACGGTTGGGACCACGACATCCTGGCTCACGCCCGCGCGGGCGGCCGGGTCCTGGGCGTGTGCGGCGGCTACCAGATGCTCGGCCGCCGCGTGCGCGACGCAGCGGGGGCCGACGGCCCCGCCGGCGAAGCCCGCGGCCTCGAGCTGCTGGACGTGGAGACCCGGATGGAGTCGCAGAAGGCGGTGCGCCCGGTCGGCGGGACGTGCGCCCGGACCTCCGCCCCGATTCGCGGATACGAGATCCACACCGGCCGAACCGTCGGTCCGGACGCCGTCCGGCGCCCCTTCGCGCACCTCGAGCGCGGCCCGGACGGCGCCGTCAGCGCCGACGGGCGGGTGGAGGGGACCTACGTGCACGGGTTGTTCCACGAGGACGCGTTCCGCGCTCGCTGGCTCGAGCGCGTGCGCGCCGGGTCGTCATCCAGCCTCGCCCGGGAGGCGGCGCTCGACGGCGCCATCGACGAGCTGGCCGACCGCCTGGAGGCGGCGCTCGACGTCGACGCGCTGCTCGCGGACGCCGGACTCTGACGTCCGCGCCGTTCGCCGGCCATCGCGTTCCTACCGCGCCGCCGCCTCGACGGCGTCCGCGAGTCCGCACTCGTCGTGGGTCGCCGCGACCGGCCAGCCGCGTTCCTTGAGCTCCGCCACGGCGTTCCCCATGACCACCGGGCGGCCGGCGAACTCCAGCATCTCGAGGTCGTTGAGGTTGTCGCCGACCGCCATCACCTCGGCCGGGTCGAGGCCCAGGCGGCGGGCCCACGCGGCGAGGCCCGAGCCCTTGGAGCAGCCTCGGGCGATGATGTCGAGGAGCGAGAAGTCGCGCGCGGGGTACTCGGTGAGCATAGGCGTGACCCGCCCCGCTTCCGGGAGGTCGCGGATCGCCTCGTGCAGCGCCCGCATCTCCGCTACGCTGCCGGTGAATCCGACCTGGACGGGGTCGTCGGTCAACGCCTCCTCGATCCGCTCCGCCCGGGTCATGTAGGCCCGGTTCCGCTCGTAGTACCACGCCCGGTTCGGGTTGCTCCAGTCGATTCCCTCGTAGACGTACTGTCGCGCGTCGGGCCGATCGAAGATCGCGGCGACCCCCTGATGACGCGGCCGCATCGCCGTCACGACGCCGCGCGCGATCGCGCGCGGCAGCAGGCGGCAGGCGCGGGTGGCGCCGTCGGTTCCCTTCGTCAGGGCCCCGTTGCTGACGATCAGCGTGCCGTCGCAAGACGTCGCGTCGCCGGCCGGCGCGGTCTCGTCACCGCGGGCGGGCGCGGTGGTCCCGCCGGAACCGTCCCCGTCGGTCGCCGATCGCGCGACTCCGGCGCCGTCGAGACCTCCCCCGGCCGACTCCGGCGCCGGAAGCCCGTGGAGCATGCGGGCGATCGGCATCGCGTGGTGGTAGGCCCGGCCCGTCACCAGCACGACGTGGATGCCGCGGTCGACGGCGGCGCGGACCGCGCTCCGGTTGCGCTCGGGCAGGCGGCTGCGGCTGTCGAGGAGCGTGCCGTCGATGTCGATGCCGATCAACCGGACCGGGGCGGCGGGCGGGGCGGCGGCAGGGCCGCGGCGCATTGCGGTCATCGGCGGTGTCGGCGGGCCGGAGGGGCCCTCACCGTGCGGCCGGCCTCGTCGCTTCCGGCTTCCGGGCGTACTTCTCCTCGACGTAGTCGTCGATCAGACGCCGGAACCCATCGGAGAGCTCGTCGTACGAGCCGCGCAGGGTGGTCGCGTGGCGCCCGTCGACATAGACCGGACACGTCGGCTCCTCGCCCGTCCCCGGCAGGCTGATGCCGATGTTCGCCGCCTTCGATTCCCCGGGGCCGTTCACCACGCAGCCCATCACGGCGACCGTCATCTCCTCGACCCCGTCGTAGGCCGCCTTCCACTGCGGCATCATGCCGCGCACGTAGCCCTGGACCCGCTCCGCGAGCTCCTGGAACGTGCTGCTCGTCGTCCGGCCGCAGCCGGGGCAGGCGGTCACGCTCGGCGCGAACGACCGCAGCCCGAGCGCCTGCAGCAGCTCGCACGCGGCGTAGACCTCCTCGCGGCGGTCTCCGTTCGGCCGCGGGGTCAGCGAGACGCGGATCGTGTCGCCGATGCCGTCGTGCAGCAGGACGCCCATCGCCGCCGCGGACCAGACGAGCCCCTTGACGCCCATCCCCGCCTCGGTGAGCCCGAGATGGAGCGGCTGCGCGGTCTGGCGGGCCAGGGCCCGGTAGATCGCCACCAGGTCCCCAGGCCGCGACACCTTGGCGGAGATGATGACCTGGTGCTCGCCGAGGCCGCTCTCGAGGGCGAGCGCCGTCGACTCGACGGCCGAGATGACCATGCACTCGTTGATGATCTCCGCGGACGTCATTCCGAGGTCGCGGTCGGTGTTGGCCTGCATCTTCGCCATGACGAGCTCCTGGTTCAGGGAGCCCCCGTTGACGCCGATGCGGACCGGCTTGCCGTGGTCGCGGGCGACGCGGCAGATGGTCTGGAACCGCTCGTCCCGCCGCCGGCCGGTTCCGACGTTGCCCGGATTGATGCGGTACTTGTCGAGCGCCGCGGCGCAGGCAGGGTGCCGCGTGAGCAGCAGGTGCCCGTTGTAGTGGAAGTCGCCGATGAGCGGGGCGGCGCAGCCCGCGTCGAGCATGCGCCGCTTGATCTCGGGCACGGCGCGCGCGGCGTCGTCCTGGTTGACGGTGACGCGGACGAGCTCGGAGCCGGCCTCCGCCAGCTCGATGCACTGCGCCGCCGTCGCCCCGGCGTCGGCGGTGTCGGTCAGGGTCATCGACTGCACCGCGACCGGGGCCCCGCCCCCGATCTGCACGCCCCCGACCGGGACGGCCGTCGTGCGGCGCGCGCGCGTGACCTGCATCGGGCTACGAATCCGCTCCGCGCGGTCTGCGGCGCGGGCGCTCGCGCCGGGGACGCCCGACCCGCCCGTCCGGGCGCGCCAGCGCGCGGAGCGCCTGATCGGCGGCGCGGACCGTCCGGTCGACGTCGCGCTCGGTGTGCGCGGCCGACAGGAACCACCCCTCGAACTGCGAGGGGGGCGGATAGACGCCGCGCGCGAGCAGGCCGTGGAAGAACGCGCCGTAGGCGGCCGTGTCGGCCGCCGTCGCCGACGCGTAGTCCGTCACCGGCCCGGGATGGAAGAAGGGCGTGAGCACCGAGCCGGCCGCGTTCACCGTGAGCGGCACGCCGGCGGCCGCGGCGGCGGCCCGCAACCCGTCCGCGAGGCGGGCGCCGAGCGCCGCCAGGCGGCGGTAGAGCGAGGCCGACAGGTTCGAGAGCGCCCAGATGCCCGCCGTCATCGCCAGCGGGTTCCCCGACAAGGTTCCCGCCTGGTAGACGGGTCCCGCGGGCGACATCCGGTCCATCAGGTCGGCCCGCCCGCCGTACGCCCCGACGGGAAGTCCGCCGCCGATGATCTTGCCCAGGCAGGTCAGGTCGGGCCGCACGCCGTACACCGCCTGCGCGCCCCCCTTCGCGGTCCGGAAGCCCGAGATCACCTCGTCGAAGATCAGCAGCGTCTCGTGCTCGTCGCACGCCGCGCGCAACCCGGGCAGGAAGCCGTCGGCGGGGGGGACGACGCCCATGTTGCCGGCCACCGGCTCGACGATGACCGCGGCGATGCGCCCGCGGTGGGCGCGCAGCAGTCGAGCCACCGAGCCGACGTCGTTGTACCTGGCGATCAGGGTGTCCGCGGCGGTTCCCTTGGGGACGCCAGGGCTGGTCGGCACCCCCAGCGTGGTCGCGCCCGACCCGGCCTGGACGAGGAACGCGTCGCCGTGGCCGTGGTAGCAGCCCGCGAACTTGACGATGCGGTCCCGGCCGGTCGCGGCCCGCGCCAGCCGGACCGCGCTCATCGTCGCCTCCGTGCCCGAGTTGACGAACCGGACCCGCTCGATCGAGGGCACCAGGCGGCGGACGAGGGAGCCGAGCTCGACCTCCAGCGCCGTCGGGGCCCCGAAGCTCGTGCCGCGCCGGGCGGCCCGCGCGAGGGCGCCGCCCAGCTCGCGCGGAGCGTGCCCGTGGATCAGCGGGCCCCACGACATGACGTAGTCGATGTAGCTTCGCCCGTCGGCGTCGTACAGCCGGGCCCCCCGGGCGCGGTCGATGAAGGGCGGCCTGCCGCCGACCGCCCCGAACGCGCGGACGGGGCTGTCGACGCCGCCGGGCAGCACCTGGCGGGCGCGGGCGAACAGTCGGGTGGAGTTCGCGGGTGGTGCCATGATCGGCCGCTGCACCTTACCACGGGCACGGGAGCCGCGAGCGAGGCAGCGGTTGCGATAATGCGCACGGGAGCCGGCGGCCCAGTGCACGACCCTTGCGACGTCTGCGGCGCGGCGGATCGGATGACCCCGCGGATCGAAATCGGCGTGGTCGGCCTCGGTCCGGCCTGGATCCACCGTTGCGGCGGCTGCGGGTTCCGCCAGGTCCGGCCTCGACCCCGGCCGGACGACCTGGCGTCGCTCTACGGCGAGGACTACTTCGACCCCGACGCGTCCGCGGGGTTCCGCGAGTACGCCGCGCAGCGCCAGCGTTACGACCGCGAGGGATACTTCCTCGCCCGCACCCTTGGGCGGCTGGCGCGGCGCGGCCGGCTGCTCGAGGTGGGGTGCGGCCTCGGCTTCCTGCTCAACGCGCTGGCCCGCGCCACCGACTGGGAGGTCGAAGGAGTCGAGCTGTCCGCGTTCGGCGCCCGTTACGCGCGGGAGCGTTTCGGGGTGACGGTGCACCGCGGGACCCTCGAGGCGGTGCGCTACCCCGCGGACCGCTTCGACTTCGTGATCCAGAAGGACCTGCTCGAGCACGTCCGCAATCCCCGACGGCATCTCGAGGAGACCCGGCGCGTGATGCGCCCGGGCGCGCGGCTGTGGCTGATCACGCCGAACGGCGAGGCGGACGTCCGCCCGCTCGCCGCCGCGGCGGCCGCGCTGGACGCCGATGCCCTGCCCGTTCTCGACCAGGGCCACCTGTCCTTCTTCACGCGGCCGCAGTTGCTGCGCCTGGCGGCCGACAGCGGATTCCGGTGCGTGCGACTGCGTGCCATCGGCGCTCGCCGCGGGTTGCGGGCGCTGGGCTACCTCCCGGGCGGCGCCCGGGCGCCGGTGCTGACGCGGCGCGAGCTGGCGGCGACCGTTCGGAAGCGCGAGGGGGGCGACGGCGTGTCGGCGGCCGATGCCTACCGGACGCTGGCGGAGGCGATCGACCGGGAGACGGCGCGGCGGCACCGCCGCCTGCGCGCCTGGACCCCCTACTATCACTACCGGCGCTGGATGAAGGGCATCGATGCGGTCGCGGCATCGCTGACGGCCGGGCGCGACTTCGAAGTCGTGCTCGAGAAGGTATGATGCGCGGGGTCCGAGCGGGCGCGGGCACCGCCGGATGGCCGGACGAGAGACGGCCGTCGAGAAGTCCGGGCGGAGGAGGCGCGAGTTCCCATGGTCAGGTCGAATCGAGAGGCAGGCGGTCGCCGGTCGGTGGGAGGGCGTTTCGCCGCCGCGGCCGTCGCCGGGGTGCTGCTGCTCCCGGCCGCCGCGGCTCGGGGCGGGGAACGCCAGGAGGGCCGCTCCGTTTCCGACGGCGTCTACACCGCCCAACAGGCGGGCCGCGGGCGCCGGGAGTACATCCAGCACTGCGCGACCTGCCACTCGACGAATCTCCGCGGCGGCGAGATGGCCCCCGGGCTCGTCGGCGACACGTTCCTCGGCGGCTGGTCGGGCGCCACGCTCTGGGAGCTGTTCGATTTCAGCCTGGCGACGATGCCGCAGGACAATCCGGGGAGCACGAGTCCGGAGGCGATGAACGCCATCCTGGCCTACGTCCTGCGCGAGAACGGGTACGACCCCGGCGAGGAGGAGCTCGCGCTCGACCCTGCCGCCGACGGCGACCCGATTACCATCGACTGACGGGTAGCCGGGCGCGGCCGGCGCCCCGAGCAGGTGCTCGAGGTCGCGGCGGAGCCGGACGTCCGGGCCCCGCCCGTGGTTGCGGGGCGTCCTCTGCGGCGCCGCACACGCCCTCGCGCGCGGATGCCGCGGCCCGGAGTGGGAGCGCGGTCAGCGCGCCAGGACGCGCGCCGCATCGCGGGCGTAGTAGGTGATCAGGATGTCGGCGCCCGCGCGCGCGATCGCCGTCAGCGCCTCCATCATTGCGCGCTCCTCGTCGATCCAGCCGTTCCGCGCCGCCGCCTTGAGCATCGCGTACTCCCCGCTGACGTGGTAGGCGGCGGTCGGGTAGCCGAACTCCTGCTTCACGCGCGAGATCACGTCCAGGTAGTGCAGGGCCGGCTTGACCATCACGACGTCGGCGCCCTCCTCGAGGTCGAGCGCCACCTCGCGCAACGCCTCCTCCACGTTGGCGGGGTCCATCTGGTGCGTCCGGCGGTCTCCGAACGCGGGCGTCGAGTCCGCCGCGTCGCGGAACGGACCGTAGTACGCGGAGCAGTACTTCGCGGCGTACGCCATGATCGCCACGTCCTCGAACCCTCCCTCGTCGAGGGCTTCGCGGATGGCGCCGACCCGCCCGTCCATCATGTCGGACGGCGCGACGACGTCCGCCCCCGCCTCCGCGTGCGATACGGCGGCACGCGCCAGGTGCTCCACGGTGGCGTCGTTCAGGATGTCGTTCCCGCGCACGATGCCGCAGTGGCCGTGGGACGTGTACTCGCAGAGGCAGACGTCCGTGATGACCAGGACGTCCGGTACCGCCCGCTTCAGGGCCCGGATCGCCCGCTGCACGGGCGCCTCGGGGTCCGCGGCCGCGCTGCCCTCGGCGTCCTTCGCCTCGGGCAGGCCGAAGAGAAGGACGGCGCGCACGCCGTCGTCGCGCGCCGCGGTTGCCTCGCGCACGGCCTCGTCCACCGAGAGCTGGCACACGCCGGGCATCGACGGCACCTCGCGGCGCACGCCCTCCCCGGCCTGCACGAACAGGGGCAGGACGAGCGAGTCGGCGGAGAGTCGCGTCTCGCGGACGAGCCCGCGGAGGGCCGCTGAGCGGCGCAGGCGGCGCAGGCGGCGGGTGAGGCCGAGGCCGGGCGCTGCACCGTCCGGTCCCGGTCGGGCGCGGAATCCGCGATCCCCGGTCGCTGTCGTCGTCACGATTCGAGCCTCCCCTCGTGCGCGCGCCGGCGGGTGAACCCGTGCGCTTCCAGTCTACGGTCTGCGGGGGCGTGGGCGCACGGGAATCCGTGGCGAGTCGTCAGGCCGGGGAACCCGGCGGTCCGGGCCGCCGCGCCGGCACGACCGCGCGAGGTGCTCCGGAAGGGGTCCGGCCACCCCGGCGGCGATGCGATCCGCCGGATCCGGGGAGTAGAATCGAGGGAGGCCGTCCCTCGTGAGCGAACCCGCCTACTACGCCTGCCTCGCCCGGATTCGGGAGGCCTTCCCGGCCCCGGTCTCGGACCGCATGCACGACGCGTACTTCGTCTTCTCCATCCTGCGCGCCCTCGATCAGGTGGACGACATGAAGTCGGAGGTGCCGCTGCTCGGTCAGCCGCAGGCGCTCGACTATGCGGCAGCGGAGCAGGAGGCGCTGCCCGAGAAAGGGCGGACGGTGGAGGAGGTCTCGCGCCTGCTGGTCGGCGCGCTCGAGGGGATGCCGATCTGGGGGCATCCGCGGACGCAGATCAACGTCGTCCCGCCGCCGTCGATCCCCAGCATCATCGGTTCGCTGCTGCCGGCCATCTACAACCCGAACCTGGTATCCGACGACACGTCGTACGGAGTTGCGCTGAAGGAGGCGGCGGTCTCCGCGATGACAGCGCGCCTCGTGGGCTACGACCCGGCGCGGTCGGCCGGCGTGTTCACGTTCGGGGGCACGGGCACGACGCTCTACGGGGCCAAGCTGGGCATCGAGAAGGCGTTCCCGGACGCGATGGACACCGGCCTGCGGGGAGGCGGGGTCATCCTGGCCTCGGCGCAGAGCCACTACTGCCGGCTGAACGTGGCCGGCTGGCTCGGCCTCGGCGAGCAGAGCGTGGTGCAGGTGCCTACGCACCACCGGAACGACATCCGCATCGACCGGCTCGAGGCCGCCGCGCGCGCCGCGATCGAGAAGGGCCGGCGCATCGTGGCCCTCGTGGCGACCATGGGCACGACCGACGCGTTCGGCGTCGACGACCTCGACGCGGTGGTGGACCTCCGCGACCGGCTGGTCGAGGAGCACGGGCTCGATTACCGCCCGCACGTCCACGCCGACGCGGTCATCGGCTGGGCGTGGTCGGTGTTCAACGACTACGACTTCGAGGACAATCCGCTCGGCTTCCGTCCGCGCACCGTGCGCGCGCTGGCCGCGGCATGCCGCCGCATCGCCGGCCTCCATCGCGCCGACTCGATCGGGATCGACTTCCACAAGACCGGCTTCGCGCCCTACGTGTCGAGCCTGTTCCTGGTCCGCGAGCGCGCCGACCTCGAGCTGCTCGTCCGCGGCCGCGACGAGATGCCGTACCTGTTCCAGAGCGGGGAGCGCCACCCGGGCGTGTACACGCTGGAGACGTCGCGGAGCGGCGGCGGCGTGCTCGCGGCGTACGGCAGCTTGCTGCTCCTCGGGCGGGTCGGGTTGCAGGTGGTGCTCGGACACCTGGTGGAGAAGGCCGAATCGCTGCGCGAGCACCTCGAGGGGCACGAGTCGACGGTGGTGCTCAACGACGACGGCGTCGGGACGGTGACCGTGTTCCGGGTCTACCCGGACGGCGTCGATACCTGGCGCATCAAGGAACGCGAGCGCACCGACCCCGCGGCCCGGGAGGAGCTCCTGCGCCACAACGACTACAACCGCCGGCTCTTCCGCTACTTGTACGATCGGGCGATGCAGGGCAAGGGAGTGCACGTCTCGATGACCGACTGCTACCGGGAGACCGACTACGGCGAGCCGATGGTCGGCCTGAAGAGCTTCATCCT
>JAPOYG010000651.1:12276-22051 GCA_026706755.1 Acidobacteriota bacterium | reverse complement strand
ACCTACGTCCTCGTCGACCAGGAGGGCGTCATCCTGTCCAACGGCTTCGGTCCGCTCCCGCGGCTGCGATGCCTGGCGGAGCGCGCGGTGGCGGGCGAGGATCCCTACGGCTGCACGCCGGCCGACTGGATGCCCGGCTTCCCGGGGTAGCCGCTGCATCTACAAGAGTCGGCCACGCCACCGGCGTATCATCGCGGTCATGAGAGTCTCACTTCTCGTGGCCGTCTGCTCCCTGTCGTTGCCGCAGTTGGCCGCGGCCGACGGCGAGGAGTCCTACCGCACGCGCTGCGCGCTCTGCCACGGGGGCGGCGCCGCGGGCAGCGATCGGGCGGCGTCGATCCTCGCGAAGCTGCACGCGAGCGCTCCGGAAGAGCTGGCGCGGATCATTACCGAGGGCGTGCCGTCGCGGGGCATGCCGGGCATCGAGATCGCGGAAGCGGAACTGGCGCCGCTCGTCTCGTACCTGAAGGAGCTGGCCGCCGAGGCGCCACCGGCCGCCCGCGACCCGCGGGCACCACGGGCGCGGGTCGGCTCGCTCCCGCTCGTCGCGGGTGGCGTGCTCGACGGTACCATCCTCAACGAGAGCGGATTCGACGCGCAGCTCCGAACAGCCGACGGCGACATCGTGCGGCTCCGCCGCGATGGGGACGCGTTCCGGGAGGCGGCGCTCGAGCCCTTCGTGGACTGGCCGTCCTACCACGGCAGCGACACCGCGAATCGCCACAGCCCGCTCGACCAGATCGATCGGGACAACGTCGGGCAACTGGCGATGCAGTGGTTCTTTCCCATTCCCGACATGCCGATGATCGAGGGCACGCCGGTGGTAATTGCAGGCGTGATGTACGTCACTGCCGTCAACCAGGTGTACGCGCTCGACGCGACGACGGGACGCGAGATCTGGCGCTACGCGCAGCCGCGCACTGAAGGCCTCGTCGGCGACCCGGCCATCGGGCTCAACCGCGGCGTCGCCGTTCGCGACAACCTGGTGTTCAGCGTGACGGATCACGCTCACGTCATCGCTCTCGATCGCTTCACCGGCGAGCGGGTGTGGGACACGGAGATGGACGACTACCGCGAGCACTACGGCGCCGTCGTGGCGCCGCTCGTGGTGGGCGATCTCGTCATCGCGGGCATCAGCGCGGGAGACACGGGACTGCGCGGCTTCCTCGACGCGTACTACGCCGAGACCGGCGAGCGCGCGTGGCGCTTCTGGACGATCCCCGCGCCGGGCGAGCCCGGGTCCGAGACCTGGGGCGATCCGGAGGTGCTCCGCCGCGGCTGCGGCGCCACCTGGCTGACCGGCAGCTACGATGCGGACCTCGACCTCCTCTACTGGGCGACGGGAAACCCCTGTCCGGACATGAACGGCGACCGCCGGCCCGGCGACAACCTGTGGACCAACTCGGTGGTGGCCCTGCGGCCGCGCAGCGGGGAGATGGTGTGGTACTTCCAGTTCACGCCGCACGACACCCACGACTGGGACGCGCAGGAACCCCTGCTGCTGATCGACGAGGAGTTCCGGGGCCGGCCGCGCAAGCTCCTCGTGCAGGGCAACCGCAACGGCTTCTTCTACGTGCTCGACCGCACGAACGGACGGTTCCTGCTCGGCGAGCCGTTCGTCAACCAGACGTGGGCCGAAGGGCTCGACGACTCGGGGCGGCCCATCGTTCTGCCGGGCAGCGTGCCGACCGAGGAGGGGACGGACGTCTGCCCGGCCATCTACGGGGCGACGAACTGGTGGTCGTCGAGCTATCACCCCGGGACGAAGCTCTTCTATCTGATGGCCCTCGAGTCGTGTGACACCTACACGAAGGCGGATGAGGAATGGCAGCGCGGCCGGAACTGGATGGGCGGGGCCACCCGGCTCGCCGACGGTGCCCCGAACCGCAAGTACATCCGGGCGCTCGACATCCAGACCGGCCGGACGGTGTGGAGCTACGAGCAGGCGGGCGACGCGCGCACTTTCTCCGGGGTGCTGTCGACGGATGGCGACCTGGTGTTCTTCGGTGAGAACAGCGGCTCCTTCGCCGCCCTGGATGCCCGCAGCGGCGAGCCGCTCTGGCACGTTTCAATCAACCAGGAGTGGCGAGCCTCTCCCATGACCTACATGGTGGGCGGCCGGCAGTACGTAGCGATCGCGTCGCGGCTCGGCTTCTGGGCGTTCGCGCTGCCGTAACCCAGCCGCTCAGAACCGCATCAGCACTCCGAGCCGCATCAGCCTTCCGCCGAGAATCGACAGCGGCCGCCCGAGGTTCGACCCGTAGTGCTCGACCTCATCCATGACCACGCTCGAGTTGTTCACGTTGTAGATGTCGAGCGTCGGCAGCACACTGACCTCGCCAACCCGAAGGCGCCACTTGAGGCTGATGTCGAGCTGATTCCAACGCTCGAGATAGCTCTGCCCCGGGGCCAGCAGCAGGGCGCCGCGAATGGGAACCGTGGGCTGACCCCATGGCGTATCGCTGATCGGCAACACGGCATCCCGCCAGCGGCGGTCGGTCACGCCCAGAGTCTGGCCCGGGAGGGGCGCGTTCTGAACGCCGGGATAGCTGATGAACGAAAGCGCGCCCTCGAGCCCCCCTGGCAGCCCGTGCGTCAACGCCAGCTTGAACTCGTTCCGGAACGCGATCGGTTCAACCACCCCGTGGTCTCCATACAGTTCGCCGGTCTCGTCGCAGAAGCGGAAGTTGTTCGGATCGTGCGTGTCGCAGTCGACGGCCAGTTGCCGATCGACGAACCACCCGGCAACGACCGTCCCACCCGTCGCCAGGCGCGCCTGCGTGCTGAGCTCGACCCCGTTGTAGGTGCGCTGATTGACCGCCGACGATACCGTGACGATGTCGCCGACTTCGGTCCCCGGCAGCAGGTCGTACACCGGTATCCTCTCGCTCGGGTGCAACGGATTGGCGATGTCGAAACGCCGATAGTCGTCCGGCGACACTCCCATGTCCCGCAGCGCCCACAACGACCCCTCGCGCACGTGATACCACATCGCCGTGAGCGACATCCCCGGCGCGAGCTCGTGCTGCACGCCCGCCGAGAAATCCCAACTGTCTTCGCGCTGCAGCGCCGGATCGGCCCGCTGCGCGGCGCGGATGCCGAACTGCGGGTCGGAACTCGCCACGATCTCGTTGTCCTGGGCGATGTCGTCGCCGTTGGTCGGCAGGTCGAGGCCGCCCAGGTCCCGGTCGAACCAGCCGCGGTCCTCGTGCGCGATCCGCATCGTGCTGTAGGGCTCCAGGTCCAACGTGCCCAGCTTCGCCACGTAGCGGCCGACGCTGAACTTGAGCGCCGTCCGTGCGTTGCCCAGCAGGTCATAGACCACGCCGAAGCGCGGCAGCACATCGGTGAAGTTGAACACCTCGTACTCTCGGGAATGGCGCGGCGGCACGAACCGGCCCGCGGGGGACGAACTCGCCCCTACGCTGCCCTTGAAATGTTCCACCCGCACCCCGGCACTGATCGTCAATCTGTCAATCGTCCACCGGTCCTGTACGTAGACTCCGATGTCCCGATTCACCTCCACCCTGATGTCGGAAGGGTTGGGGGAGATGCGGACACGGAAGGGCTCGCCATCCAGGTACCACTGCAACAGCGACCCGTTGTGCTGCTGCCGCGTGTTCTGCCCGACTCCCGTGCGGCCCGTGATGCCCGCCTTGATGCTGTGCGAGCCGGTGACGTAGGACGCGCTGCCGAGGAGAACGAACGCGGGGAAGAGGCCGCGCCGGCAGCAGTAGGCGAAGTTGTGCGCCTTCGTCACGTAGCCGCCGGGGAGATGGTACTGCCCTGCGTTCGCGTACCACGGTCCGGTTTGCGTCTCGGGCGGTCCGCCGTAGCCGGCCGGCTCCTCGAAGAGCGTCCCCGGTTGGGGGTTATAGTGCCGATTGTCGTACTTCCAGTACTGGAAGCCGCCCTCGACCAGCAGCCGGCTGGTCGCGGCGTAGGTCCACTTGGTGGGCCAGATGTACTGCGTGCCTCGCGCGTACTCGACCGGCGCCGTGGCCCAGTCGGTGGTTGCCGTGCCATGGTAATGGGACTGGTAGCGCCAGAACTGGTCCCGGTAGCTCGCCAGCTTGTGCTTCCGGCTCGCCTGCCAGGTCAGGCGGAAGGACACGTTGTCGGTGGCGGTATTGTTGAAGCCTGGGCGGCTCGGATCGGGCAGGAGCTGGCCCGTCTCGGGATCCGGCGAGAAATAGCTCGCGCCTGCCGGGGCGAGCTTGGCTCGATTCACCCGGCCGGAGAGGTAGAACCAGAGTCGGTCGCGGGCTATCGGCCCGCCGAACGCGGGGTTGAGGTCGAACATGTGCTCGGTGGAATCCGGTGTCGTCGCAGCCCGCGCGCGCAACGCGTCGGTGATGTTGTTGGCCTGCCAGGCGCCGTCCATCCCGC
The DNA here is from genome assembly GCA_026706755.1 of Acidobacteriota bacterium. GTDB lineage: Bacteria > Acidobacteriota > Vicinamibacteria > Vicinamibacterales > UBA8438 > JAGWAJ01. The sequence continues at coordinate 17,662 of JAPOYG010000651.1, read as the reverse complement.
TGAAGTACAGGTCGCCGCTGAAGGCGTTGCCGCCGTCGCGGGGAATCATGTTGATGCGAATTCCGCTGCCCGCGGTTTCCGCGGAGACCGGGTTGGTTTCGATGGAGACCTCCTGGGCCATGCCGATGTTGTCGTACGGCAGGTGCCCGCCCCCGGTGATCATGTCCGTGTCCATCCCGTCCACCTGGGAGGAGTTCTGGGCCTGGCTCTTTCCACGCGTGGTCATGTAGCGCTGAAGTACGGTGGTGCCGGCGCCACCCAGCATCGATCCGGTCATCTTCAGCCCGGGGAGGATCATCCCCACGGTGTGGGTGGTGCGGTTGGTCGGCAACGCCTGGAGCGTCTCGCGGTCGATCACCGAGTGCTGGGTCGCCTGCTGGATGTCGACCACGGGCGTGGCGCCGGAGACGGTGATGGTCTCCTGGAGCGCGCCGACCGCCATCCGAGCGTTGATCGGCACGCTCACGCCGGCGAACACCTCGACGGCTTCGCGCACGACGGTCGAGAAACCCGGCAGTACGAACCGTACGTCGTAGATACCCGGTCGAAGGTCGATGATGGAGTACTTCCCCGCACCGTCGCTGACGACGAGGCGGGAGCCTTCGATGAGGGCGGGGCTCGACGCCTCCACCGTCACGCCGGGCAGCACGCCGCCGAGGTCATCCGTGATCTCGCCGGCAATTGCACTCTGCGCCTGGGCGGACTCCGATAGCAGCAGCGAAAGGGGAAACGCCAGAAGAAGCCGACCCAACACGCGCATATTCTCTCCTTGACCGCTCGTAGTGAAAGTCTGTTCGCGGAGCCGGCCCCCGGGGCGCCCGGCGACGAGACGACCCGAGTGCTTGAGCTCCGCGCAACCTTGACGCGAACCTTCGGCTTCACCTGGCCGTCGGCCGTGACGACCCACTTGAGGAGGACAGTACGTGCGGTCCAGTTCCGACCGAGTGTATGCAAGAAGCGGGGCTTTGTCTATAGGCAGAAGCCGGCGGGGTTAAGTACAGAAGTGCGCGTTCCGGTGAAATCGATCACCCGTTCCGATGCGAAACCGATCAGCGATTCCGACGCGAACCGATCACCTGTCCGAGCAGGACGACGCGGGACCGGTGCAAGGCTCCGAGTGAAAGCTGCCCCGGTTTCGTGGACACTATCCTGTTGGGGAGGGCCGCGGGTCCCGCAAACCGCTTCGCGCGGTCAGCGACCGGGCGGTGTGCCTGTTTCTTCCGCGTGTCGCGCGAACTGGAGCATGTTCGTCAACCCGTAGTTCCCCTCATGACACGCATACTCGAAGATCGGCTGCGGGTGCTTCCTCAGCGTCTGCAGCGCCGTCCAGGACGCCGTCCAGGTCGCCGGGTCGTCGATGGTGTACTCGTACTCGAGGATCTCCGGGCTGGCGCGGCGGAAACGCTCGGTCAGGACGGCGTCGCGGCTGGCGCCCGCTACCGAGTGCTCGAAGTTCGTCGTCTCGACCACGAGCGTGTCGCCTTCCCAGTGCCCCCGCGACTCGCCCCTCCGCTGCCGGATCGTCCCGTGCGGGCGATCGACGATGGGGATGAACCGCGTCGTGTGCATCATCTCGACCAGCATCACCAGGTGGTCCTCGGTCTGGAACAGTTGCACATAGCTGTTGTACGGGAGAGGGTTGAGCGGCACGCCGAGCGCGGCCATGCAGCGGTCGGAGAGGCTGAAGTCCTCGATCGACTCCAGGGGGTGATTCCCGAACGAACCGGCGTTGCGAGGCCGCCTCTCGCCTTCCGGCGTCATCGGAGGCCTCCGGCCGTTGGGAGGGTCGATGATGAGGGACGATCGGCGGTCCGCCACGGTCTCTGTGCCGAAATCCAGAAAGACCCGCGTGTGGATGTCGTTGCCGGGGATGGACGGGTTCTCGGCCGCGTCGATCCGCTCCACCCACTCGGCCCGTTCGCGTTCGACGGCGGCCGCTTCCTCCTCCGTCAGCACGGCCTTGTCGGCAAACTGCTCGGGACGCTCGAGCGGCGTCACGCTTCGGTAGTCCCAGACGCCACCCAGGTCCGGGGCGCCCCACGCCGTGCGCGGGACTTCGTCGGATGTCTGGGCCGTGGCCGGAGCGGCCAGGATCGACCCGAGCCCGACGGCAGCGACCACCACTATCAGGGCGAAATTCCGCGAAGCGAGCATGGTGTCCTCCAGTCGATGGCGCATCCCGCTCGGACGGCCGGCATCTGCCCAGCCGGTCGCGACCATCGCTCGCCGCTTACGACATCGCATGACCACATCGATCATACTCCGGGCGTTGCGACCATTCGGGCCGTCGGCAAGGAGGTGGAAGCATGCACCGCCGCACCGCCTTTCGGCTCGCTGCCGTTCTCTGGGCATGCGTTACGGCTGGCATCACCGCGCCCGCCGTGTCCGCTCAGGATCGGCACGTGGCGTTCGTACGCGTTCTGGACCTGGTTGGCCGGCCGGTGACCGATCTCGCAGCGGACGACTTCGTCGTCGCCGAGGACGGACGTCGCGCGCGTGTGGTCTCCGCCACGGCCGGCACCGAGCCGATGCGCGTCGCGCTCCTGATCGACAACGGCGAGTCGGTTCGGGGAGGCCAGGCCGTCATCCCGCTCCGCAACGCGGTCGCGGCGTTCCTGGAAGCCCTGCCCCCCGAGCATTCGGTTGGCCTGTTCACCATCGGAGGGCACGCGCGGCGAATGGTCGACTTCACCACGGACCGGGCTCCGCTGGTGGCGGCGGCGCGGTCCCTCTTCTTCAATCAGGCCGCCGGGGTAGTCCTTGCGGACGGGATCCGGGAGACGTGGGAGCGGCACTACACCGGTGAGGAAGCGTGGCCGGTGTTCGTGGCGCTCGTCAAGAGCACCACCGAAAGGAGCCGCTTCCTGAACGTGCGGCGCTACCTGCGCCTCGTGAATCGGCTGCGAAGGGCGGGCGTGATCGTGCACGTCGTGCACTGGTATGTCCGCGCAAGGGGCGACTTCGGCGGGATGGTGAGCACGCTGGCGCCCAACCTGGCGCGGGACACCGGCGGACGGTACGCCTCCGTCGTCGTGGCGACCGCGATGGCGGATGCCATGACGGATCTCGCTACCGACATGGGCATCCGCTACCGGGACCTGTCGAGCCGCTATCGAGTGGTCTACGAACGCCCCGATCCGCCCGGGTCGAGCGTGACGGTTCGGGTCGACCGCGCAAACATCGGATTGACCCGGCTCTTCCCCGACCGGCGGATCGACCCGTGAGCCGTGACGAGTCGTCGGTGTCGTCACTTCGCTCAGCGGGCAGCATCACCATTGGTCGGGCGGAGGAGGCAACCGTGACTGCGAGGCGGATCGTCTGTCATGCGGCCGATCCGTTGCGCGTCGAACCCGGCGGAATCGCCCCACGCCGCTGGCGGACTTGACCGATCAGATGTTTCGCCCCGCCGTCGTGCGCTTCGCATCGCCCGTTGCCGTCGTCGCCGCCGTCTTCGGCGTGCATGCGGCGATCCGCTTCGGCGGGTTGTGGAACTTCCAGTTGATCGCGCTCTCGATGGTCGTCGTCTGGCCGCTTCCGTGGCTGCTGTGCGGGCGGGAGGGCAGAACGGAGATCGGGCTTCGGGCGCCGGTCTCCCGGTGGTGGATGCTGAGCGGACCGGCGGCGAGCCTCGCCGTGCTGGGCATAGGCGCGGCGACGGCGTGGGCGCTCTTCGGAAGCGGCCCCGACAACTGGTTCACGCACCACGCCGCTGAGTTGGGACGCATCGCCGAGGGCGTCCCTCCGGGCCTGTCTGCACCGGGACTCTTCTGGAGTCTCACCGTTCCGCCGATGATCTTCAGTCCCCTGGGCGAGGAGTTCCTGTACCGAGGCTTCCTCCTGCGGGTCGGCTCCGCGCGGTGGGGCGACCGCGGCGGGAACGTGATGCAGGCGGCGGCGTTCGCCATCGTCCACCTGGCGCACTACGGCCTGCTGCCCGTACAGCCCGCGCTGATAGCTCTCTACCTGCCGACGAACTTCGCCGTCGCCCTCGTGCTGGCGTGGATGGCCAGGCGCAGCGGATCGCTCTGGGTTGCCGTCGTCGCGCACAGCGCCTACAACCTGGGTCTCAACGCGCTGGTCTTCCACCTTCTTCCCGCGCTGGTCGGTGTCTGACGCTGACGCGTCGAACCGGTCACCGCCGGTCGGGAACGGCGCGGGAGACCGCTTCGGCCAGCGCGTCGTCCAGGGCCGGCTCGATGGTCCGGAGGTCGAGCACCAGGCGTCCGTCCGCGACGCGTCCCACAACCGCCGGGCGGCCGTCGCGCAGGGCCGCGGCCAGGGCCGCCGCCTCACCGTGGGGTTCAATCGCGACCGCCCGGCTGGGCAACGTGACGCCGGGCGTGCTGCCGCCGCCGATGGCGGCTTCGGTGGCCTGCACCGACACTGCCAGTCCCGGTAGGGCCGCTAGTCGCGAGCGGAGGGCGTCGGCGCGGGCTTCGAGGTCGGCGAGCGGCGTCGCGATCATCCGCGCCACCGGCACCGTGTCCGCCGCGCGGCCGGCGGCGTGCTCGAGGAGCGTCGCCTCCAGGGCCGCGTAGGTCAGCTTGTCGACGCGCAGGGCGCGCATCAGCGGGTGCGACCGAAGCCGGTCGATGACCGCCCGGCGCCCGGCGACGATTCCGGCCTGCGGGCCGCCGATCAGCTTGTCGCCGCTGAAGGTGCAGGCGTCCACGCCGGCCTCGATGCTCGCCCGCACGGTCGGCTCGCCCGCCGTGCCCGGGGTCGCCGCCAGCAGGCCGCTCCCGAGGTCCTCGACCACCGGCACGTCGAACCGGGCGCCGAGAGCCGCGACGTCCCGGAGCTCGGGCCGCTCGGTGAAGCCCTCGATGCGGAAGTTGGACGGATGCACACGGAGGATGGCCGCCGAGCGTTCGCCGATCGCGGCCGCGTAGTCCGCAATCCGGGTCCGGTTGGTGGTGCCTACCTCCCGCAGCGTCGCCCCGGACTGCCGCAGGACGTCCGGGATGCGGAAGCCGCCCCCGATCTCGACCAGCTCGCCGCGCGAGATGATCACCTCGCGCCCCGCCGCGAGCCCCGCCAGCACGAGGAGCACCGCGGCGGCGTTGTTGTTGACGACGACGGCTCCCTCCGCCCCGGTGAGGCGCGCGAGGAGAGCGGAAGCATGCGCCGCGCGCGAGCCCCGGCGGCCGGCCGCGAGGTCGTACTCCAGGTTGCAGTAGCCGCGCGCCACTTCGCCGACGCGCGCGATGGCGGCGGGGGCGAGCGGCGCGCGGCCGAGGTTGGTGTGGACGATGACTCCGGTGGCGTTGATGACCGCCGTGAGCGATGGCGCCAGCTCTGCCCGCAGCCGGTCGGCCGCCCCGGCCTCGATGCGCTGTGCCGCTTCTTCCGCGTCCCGGATCCCGCTCCCGGACCCGGCCAGCGC
>JAPOYG010000651.1:0-11919 GCA_026706755.1 Acidobacteriota bacterium | reverse complement strand
GCGTCGAGCTCGACCGGGTTGTCGCGGTTGAGCGCGTTGATTACCTCGATGTACCACGACCAGCGGCCCGTGCGCCCGCCCGGCTGGTGGGCGATGCGCAGGTCGAGCCGCCCGTAGTACGGCAACTGACCGCGCTGCAGGGCCTCGAGCCCGCCGCGGTCGATCGTGTAGACGAGCGCGCCGGTCGCGTCCCGCGCCGGCACGAGCCGACCCCGTTCGTCGGTCGCCGACGCCACCTGCACCCCGACAGCCGGCGTGTAGGGGAAGCCGGTCGCCACCTGCGCCGTCGCCGCCACGCTCCACCGATCGCCGAGGCGGTAGCGGCCGACGGCGTTAAAGGCGTGCCGCCGGTCGTACTCGAACGGGTAGCGGAGTCCGTAGGTCTGCCGGTCGGCCCGCCCCCAGGCGTAGGAGAGCCAGCCCGACAGCCGTGCGTCAAGCGCGTTGCGCACCAGGTAGGCGTCGATGCCGTACGCTTCGCCCCGCCCGCCGTTCACCGGCATGCTCGTGATGCGGGCCGCCGCCGGTACGCTCCCGCGCAGGTCGGCCGGGAAGTCGTACTGCCCCACGCGGGCGCGGCGCTCCGCCTCGGTCTCGAGCCGCCCGACGATCAGGTCGTCGAACGTCTTGTAGTAGGCCTCGATGCGGGCCAGGGTCCCCGCGCCGACGTCCTTCTCGAAGCCGGCCACGACGTGCGTGGCGCGCTCGTGGCGCAGGGCCTCGACGCGACCGGGCGAAAGGTCGAAGAAGTAGTCCGACTGGATGAGCTTCTCGTAGCCGGGGCTCTGGGCGTAGAGCCCGCCCGCCACCCGCAGGCGGCTCTCCCAGCCGAGGGCCAGGGTGGCCGCGAAGCGCGGCGACAGCACCGCGTCGCCGTTGACGGTGCTCCATTCCAGCCGAAGCCCCGGCTCCACGAGCAGACGCGGCGTCACCTGGTAGCGGTCCTGGATCCACGCCCCGCCGCGCGTCCCGCGAAGCACGGAGTCGAGCGCGTCCGGCAGCCCCACGCCGCCCCGGACGCTCGACGGGTTCGCCGCCGACTCGTTTCGGTCGCCCGTGATCGAGAGCGCCACTCCCGAGGTCAGTCGGTGGAGCTCGACGCCCGCATCGAGGGTGTGCGCGGGAGACAGGCGCACCCCGAGCTCCTGCCGGACCGACACGTCGCGGACGGACAGCGAGCGGTCGAAGGCGAAGTTCGCGCGACCGACGGCCGTGTCGTCGTCCGGGGTATTCGACCGGCGCGACGCGGTGTCGAACGTTGCGTCGACGCCGAGCCGCTCCGTGTTGCGGTACCACGAGACGATCGTGCGGCTGGTGGCCGTGCTTCCCAGTACCGCGTCGAAGCGCACCGAGCCCAGGTCGTTCCCCGCCTCCGAGATCAGGCCGCCGGTGTCGCCCCTGCCCGCGTCGTCCTCGTCGTCGAAGCGGAAGTCGGCGTTCTCGCGGCTCGTGAGTCCCAGCACCGAGAGCCGGTGGCCCGGGCCGAAGTCCCACCCCGCCTGGAGCTGCAGGTCGGCGAACGACGGCAGGTTCTGGTCGGTGACGATGCCCGCCACGAGGTCGTAGTAGGTGCGACGGCCGCTCACCAGCCACGAGCCGTTGCCGGGGGCCGCTCCCTCGAGGACCACGTTCGCGTCGGTCACGCTGGTGGACGACGAGCCGCCGAGATCGCTCTCCCCGGGCCGGTTGTCGACGATGAGGAGCGACGACAGCCGATCGCCGTAGGCCGCCCCGAAGCCGCCCGCCGTCAGCTCGAAGCGGTCGACGGTCTCGGGGTTGAACGCGCTGACGAGGCCGAAGAGGCGGTACGGGTTGTGGACCTCGACGCCGTCCATGATCGTCAGGTTCTGGTCCGGCGTCCCGCCGCGCACGGCGAGCCGGCTGCCGAAGTCGCCGGTCGAGGCGACGCCGGGCAGCGCGTCCAGGGTGCGGAAGATGTTGTCGAAGCTCCCCGCGACCTGGAACACCTCCTCCGCCTCGATCGGGGTGGCGGACGGGCGCTCCGGCGCTCTCTCGGCCGAGACCACCTCCACCGTCTCGGCGAACGTGTTCCGGAACAGCAGCACCTCGAGCTCCGCCTCGCCGGCCCGCACGGCCGGATCCAGCGGGACGACGTTGTCGAGGTAGCCCTCGGCCGCCACGCGCAGGAGCTCGTCGTCCGCGGCGAGGGTCACCGAGAACCGCCCCTGGTCATCCGCGGCGACCGTCTCCGCGCCGCTCGCCACCTGGGCTCCGGCTACCCGTGCGTCGGTGCTGCCGTCGACCACGACGCCCGTGACGACCGCCGGGTCCTGCGCGAGCCCGGGAGACCCGGCAATCAGCACGAGCGCCAACGCCAGCGGTAGGCGGAGGATCGAAGGCTGCAGTCGCCGAGCCATGGACCGCTGGGAGGTGGACGCCGGCCCAGGAGTCTGCGCCGTAGGACGTCCCATGGAGTACTCCATGCCAGCGCAGACTCCCGACGCGCCCGCAAGGGCGCGCTACCGGCCCGCCGGCTCCGGCAACGCGAAGGCGTACATCGCGTTGGTGCGGTTCCCGCCCACCGGCACCGCGATGAACTGTCGCCCGTCGACGGCGTAGGTGATCGGGAACCCCTGAACCGAGGCGGGCAGCCGCGTGCGGAACAGCACGTCGCCGGTCTCGACGTCGTGCACGTACAGGTGCCGGTCGGTGTCGGCGCCGACCACGAGGCCCCCGGCCGTCGTCAGGGCCGCGGCGCCGGGCCGCGTGGCCATGGAGTGTCGCCAGAGGATCTCGCCGGAGTCGATGTCCATGGCGATGAGATGACCCGCGTGCTCGCCGCTCGCCGGGTGCACGCGGCTCTCGCGCTGCATGAACCCCCGGTTGCGGTAGTAGCGGTTCCCGATCTCCTGCGGCAGCTCCGTGAACACGCCGCTGACGCAGGTCGGGTGGATCGGGATGTAGAGCGCGCCGGTCTCCGGGTGATAGGCGCTCGCCCGCCAGTTGCGGACGCCGAGCAGGTCGGGGCAGAAGTCGATCTCGACGTCAGCTACGGGGATCATCCCCGGACGGTAGGTCACGGCGCCGGTCTCGGGGTCGACGTCGATGGCGTTCTGATACCCGAGGTCGTGCGCGGCGACGAACGCTCCGGTGTCGCGGTCGAGCTCCCACAGGATGCCGTGCTTGCCCATCTTGAAGAGCGAGCGCCGCCCCTGGTGGTCGATGAGCACGCTTTCGAACACCTCGTCGAGATCGAGCGTCTCGCCCGGCACGAACTGGAAGTACCAGGCCAGCTCGCCGGTGTCTCCGTCGAGGGCCAGGACGCTGTTCGTGTACAGCGCGTCGCCGTCCGTGTTGCGCGAGATGCGGGCCCAGGGCTTGGCCTGCGCGGTCGACCAGTAGGTCAGGTTGGTCGCCGGGTCGTAACTGCCGGGGATCCAGGAGTCGGAGCCGGCGCGGAAGGCCAGCGGCAGGTCGCTCCAGGTGTCGCCGCCCGGCTCGCCGGGACCCGCGACGGTCGACGTGCGCCACACCTCCTCGCCGGTGTCCGGATCGTGGGCGGAGATGAAGCAGGTGTCGTTCTTGTAGTTCTCGCACCCCGTCATGCCGGCGACGATCTTCCCTCCCACGACGATCGGGCCGCTGGAGTAGCGGTAGCCGAGCTCGTTGTCGGCGACGGTGTGGTCCCACGCCACCTCGCCCGTGCGCGCGTCCAGCGCCACGATGTGCGCCTCGGTCGTGCTGAGGTAGACCTTGTCGCCGTAGAGCGCCATCGAGCGGCTGCCCCGGGCCGGCCGCCGCGTTCCGTCGGCATCCGTCACCTCGGTCGCCGGCGGCTCGTACTCCCACAGGCGTTCCCCGGTCGCGGCATCGACCGCCTGCACGCGGTTGCCCGGGTTGGGGATGTACATCACGCCGGCCCGCACGAGCGGCGTCGGCTGCCCGAAGCCGGTGGCGAGCGGCCACGCCCATATGAGCTGCAACTGGTGGACGTTGTCCCGGTCGACCTGGTCGAGCGGGCTGTAGCCCCAGCCGTCGAGCGTGCGGCGCCAGTTCAGCCAGTCGGCCGGATCGGGGTCCTGCAGCATTGCGTCGGTGACCGGTTCGATGCTGCGCTCCTGGGCGCCGACCGCCGCCGTTCCGAGGCCCAGGGCGACGGGGGCGAGGAGGAGGATGGCCGCCAGCCGGTGTCGACGGCAGTTGCTGCGCATGAGGTCTCCTTTGCGATCGGGCGTGATCGGGCGGCGGCGTGACACGGCCTACCCTGCCATCGTAACGCGGTAACGCGCCCGCGCGCCCTCACGGGCGCGTTGGGCGAATGCGGGGCCAAGACTCCGGCTTCGCGCGTTCTGCGTCGCGGCGCCGGCGCTGGCCTGCATCGTGGAGATGGGATACGGTCGACCCTCGTCTGCAGCGCAGCAGGAGGTGAGGGGGCTTGACCGGTCGCGATCGATTGATCGTCGCGCTCGACGTCGGCAGCGTCGACGAAGCGCTGCGGATCGTCGACGAGCTGGCCGCCGTACGCACCTTCAAGGTCGGTTGGCGGCTGCTGATGGCCGGGCTCCGGTCGGGAGGCCTCGACCGCCTCTGGAGGGAGATCACCGCCGGCCCGCGGACCGTCTTCGTCGACCTCAAGGTGCCGGACATCGGGAACACGGTGGCCAGCGTCGTGGGCGACCTCGCGGACGATCCGGCCGTCCGCTTCCTGACGCTGCACGAGAGCCTGCAGGGCCGCGACATCGCCGCCGCGAAGGCGGCGCGGGGAGGGCGCGAGACGCCCTACCTGCTCACGGTCCCATTCGTCTCCAGCCTCGACGCGGCGGACCTCGCGGCCATCGCGCCCGCCGAGGCGGCGCGCGGCGTGACGCTGGACGAATGGATCCTGGGGCGGGCCGAGGCGGCGGTCGCGAGCGGTTGCGACGGCGTGATCGCGTCCGGCGACGCCATCGCGCTCTGCCGCGGGCGCTGGCCGAAGCACGCGGCGCCGCGCGTCTGGATCGTCAGCCCCGGCATCCGGCCCGCCGGGTCGCGAACCGACGACCACAAGCGCAGCACCACACCGGCCGCCGCCATCGCCGCGGGCGCCGACCATCTCGTAGTCGGGCGCCCCGTGCTGAACGCGTCGGACCGGGCCGGGGCCGCCGCCGCCATCGTGCAGGAGATCGACGACGCGCTCGGCGCCCGGCCCTGACGCGTTCGCGAGGCCTGTTTCCGGTTTCGCCCGCGTGCCTCGCTGGATACAATGCGGGTGCTTCGCCCGTCGTCGGCGCGTTGCCGCTGCGCCGGCTGCGCATGGCTGGCGTCCGGCGTCGACGCTGCGGACCGACCGGCGCGCCAGGAGGTCTGAGATGCGCATCGCTTCCGCCCGGCGGATACTCCCGCTGCTGGCCGTCCTGCTCGCGCTCTCCGCCGGTGCGTCCGCCCAGTCCGGCGCCGGCACCCTGGACATCTACTGGATCGACGTCGAGGGGGGCGGCGCGACGCTGGTCATCGCCCCGACCGGCGAGTCGATGCTCCTCGACGTCGGGTGGCCGCGGCCGGAGGGCCGGGACGCACGGCGCATCGCGGCGGTGATGGAGGAGGCGGGCCTCGAGAAGCTCGACTACATGCTCATCACCCATTTCCACACCGATCACGTGGGCAGCCTGCGCGAGCTGGCCGACCTGGTGCCGATCGACCACTACCTCGACCACGGCGGCGAGACCGAGGAGCGGAACCAGCAGTGGCGCGACCTCTACCTGGAGGTCGCCGGCGACGCGCGGATGGTGGCGTCCGCGGGCGACCGGATGTCGCTCGGCGATGTGGACGTGCTGATGATCTCGTCCAACATGGAGTTGATCGAGGAGACGCTGAACGACGGCGGCCCCAACCCGCTGTGCGCCGACGCGGAGCGCCGGCCGCCCGCTTCGGCCGAGAACCAGCGGACGCTGGGGGCACTGTTCACCTTCGCGGGCTTCACGTTCGTCGATCTCGGCGACCTCGACTGGGACATGGAGATGAAGCTCTCCTGCCCGGTCAACCGCCTCGGAACGGTCTCGCTCTACCAGACGAGCCGCCACGGCGCGTTCGACGGGGCCGGCGCGCCCGCCCATCTCTACGCCATGCGGCCGCAGGTGGTGGTGGTGAACAACGGGCCGCGCAAGGGGATCACGGCCCCCCACATGTACGATCGGATCACCGCCGTCCCGGACATCGAGGGAATCTGGCAGACGCACCTCGCGCTCGAGGCCGAGGGCCACAACACCGACGACGACATGATCGCCAACTTCGAGGACACCGACGACTGCCAGGGGCACTGGCTCCGCGCGTCGGTCTCGCCGGACGGGACGTTCACGATGACGAACGGCCGCAACGGATACAGCCGGACCTACACGGTCCGCTGACGTCTGCGTGGCCTCCATCCCGGGTCGGCTCCGGCCGGCTTCGGTGATGGTTGGGCAGCCGGTGCAGCACGGTTTCGCGGTCCGGACATGGCGTCGCTCTCGCGTTGGTTGCCGTTCGGTGGGTTGGCGGGACAGAACCGGGAGTCGCGGCTGCTGCCGAAGGAGGGCGCATGCGTAGCGCGGTTCGGGCGGCGCTCGTCGCGTCGGTCGCCACGTGGCTGTCGGGGGCGGGAGCCCTCGCCGAGGCGGCCGACGGACGGCTGAAGGAGGCCGTCCGGAGCCGCGACTACGCGGCGCTGCGCACCCTGATCGAGGAGGGCGCGGACCCGAGCGCGGCCGAGGGCGACGGCGCGACGCCGCTCCACTGGGCCGTCCGGTGGGACGACGCGGAGGCGGTCGAGTTGCTGCTGCGCGCAGGCGCTGCCGTCGACGCCGCGAACGACTACGGCGTGACGCCGCTCGCGCTCGCGTGCGTCAACCGCAACGCGGGGCTGGTAGGGCGGCTCCTTGCCGCGGGTGCGGATCCGGACGCGGCGACCTCGATGGGCGAGACGGCCCTGATGACGTGCGCGCGGACCGGGAGCGCCGACGGGGTGGCGGCGATGCTTGCCGCGGGTGATGGCGCCGTCAACGCGCGGGAGACGTCGCGGGGGCAGACGGCGTTGATGTGGGCGGCGGCGCAGGGGCATCCCGACGTCGTGCGGTTGCTGCTGGCGCACGGCGCCGACGTCGGCGCGCGCTCCGAAAGCCGATCGCTCCTCGTCAGTCTGGGCGGCAGCGGCGCCGACGGGGCGGCAGATCTGCCGCTGGGGGGCTTCACGCCGCTGCTGTTCGCGGCCCGACAGGGGAGCGTCGAGAGCGCCCGGTTGCTGCTCGACGCGGGGGCGGACGTGAACGAGACGGCCCCGGACGGTGCGTCGGCACTGGTCGTCGCCAGCTTCAGCGGCCACGACGAGCTGGCCGCGTTCCTGCTGCGCTGGGGCGCCGAGCCGAACGCGGCCGGCGCCGGCTACGCGGCGCTCCACACCGCGGTGCTGCGCGCCGACAAGCGGCTGGTGCGGACGCTCCTCGCGCACGGCGCCGACCCCGACATCCGCCTCACGCGGGGAAGCCGGGTGCCGCGCGCCACCCACTGGTGGGTGCTGCCGGGGTCCCTGGCGGGCGCGACGCCCTTCCTGCTGGCCGCCAAGTACGCCGACGTCGGCATCATGCGCACCCTGGCCGAGGCCGGCGCGGATCCGTTCCTGCCGCTGTGGGACGGCACGACGCCGCTGATGATGGCCGCGGGTGCCCGCTGGAGCAACGGAGAGATCGACCGGCACAACCGCCGGGTTCCGCCCGAGGTGGCCGAGGCGCTGCACGCCGACGAGCGTCCCAACCTGGAGGCGACGCGGCTTGCGCTCGCGCTCGGCGCCGACGTGGGCGTTCGCAACGCGGCAGGCGACACCGCGCTGCACTCGGCCGTCTACAAGGCGTGGCCCGCGGTGGTGCAACTCCTGGTCGACCACGGCGGCGACCTGGACACGGCGAACGAGGCTGCGCGGACGCCGCGCCAGATGATGTGTCACGAGGGCGGGCTGCTGGTCCGCTGCGCCGGCTAGGAGTCGGCGCCGAAGAACGGCACGGACTCCCGGGCCCAACCCGGAGGCGTGACGAGAGTCGACGAGAGAGGGTGACGAGATGCTCTACCAGAGAGCCGGCGTGACCGCGAAGGCCCCGCGGCGTCCGCCGCACCGGCCGTTCGGCCGCAAGCTCGGGCTTGCGACACTTGCGGGGCTCTGGGTCTCGGCCGCGGTCGCCAGTCCGGCGCCCGGCCCGCAGGGGCCGGAAGCGGCGCCTGCTTCCGCGGCCTCGGTTCCAGCAGCGACCGCAGAATCCGTGCACGCCACCCTGAATCGCTACTGTCTGACCTGTCACACGGACCGGGGGCAGGCGGCAGGCCTCGTCCCGGTCTCCCTGCAGGGGCTCGACACCGGAGAGGTGCGTGCGCACCGCGCGGAGTGGGAGCAGGTGGCGCTCAAGCTGCGGGCCGGGATGATGCCGCCGGCCGGGCGGCCGCGCCCCGACGCCGTCACCTACGACGCCGTCGCGGGCTGGCTCGAGGCCGAGCTCGACCGCGCGGCGGCCGACGACCCGAACCCGGGCCGCACGACCGTGCATCGGCTGAACCGCGTGCAGTACGGGAACGCCATTCGCGACCTGCTCGGCATCGAGATCGACCCGGAGGCCCTGCTGCCGCCGGACGACGAGGACGAGGGCTTCGACAACATCGCCGACGTGCTCTCGGTGTCGCCGACGCTGATGGAGCGCTACCTCTATGCGGCGCGCCAGGTGAGCCAGCTCGCCGTCGGCGACTCCACGCTGCGGCCGCGCTTCGACACCTACCGCGTGCCCGACCGCGAGATCCAGGACGACCACACCAGCGACGAGCTGCCGTTCGGCACCCGCGGCGGCATCGCGGTGCGCCACTACTTCCCGCTCGACGGCGAGTACAGCATCCGGGTGGGGCTGCGCCGGAACTTCTACAACTACATCCGCGGCATCGGCAACACCGCGCACCCGCTCGACGTGCGCGTCGACGACGTCCGCGTAGCCACGTTCGTGGCCGGCGGGGGCCTGGGCGCGGACGCCGAGCGCTGCATCGCGAGCTTCTGCGGCAGCTCCGGCATGGGCGGGGCCGAGTGGGAGTGGTACGCGAACCACGCCGACGACGACTTCGAGGTCCGGGTGCAAGTGCCGGCGGGCCTGCGCACCGTCGGCGTGGCGTTCGTGCGCAATCCCGCCCTCGAGGAAGGCGTGCTGCAGCCGCCGGTCGACATGTCGACGTTCGGCTACAGCACCGACGAGGAGATGGGCGGCAATCCCGCCGTCGGGAACGTCGTCATCGGCGGGCCCTTCGACGGGATGACGCCGGCCGAGGTGGCGAGCCGGCAGCGCATCTTCGTCTGTTCGCCCGCCGACGGCGCAGGGGAGGAGTCCTGCGCGAAGGAGATCATCACCACGCTCGCGCGGCGCGCCTATCGGCGCCCGGTGACCGCGGCGGACGTGGAGCACTTGTTCGGCTTCTTCGAGTCGGGGCGGCGGCAGGGCGACTTCGACTCCGGGGTCCAGACCGTCCTGGAGCGCGTCCTCGTCGATCCGGAGTTCCTGTTCCGCGTACCGCGCCCGCCGGCGGACGCCGACGCCGTGGTCTACCGCATGGACGACCTGGAGCTGGCGCCGCGGCTCTCGTTCTTCCTCTGGAACAGCGTTCCGGACGACGCGTTGCTCGCCGCGGCGGAGCGGGGTGCGCTCTCGGACCCGGAGGGGCTGGAGCGGCAGGTGCGGCGGATGCTGGCCGACCCCCGCTCGGAGCGCCTCTCGCGCAACTTCTTCGAGCTCTGGCTCGAGCTGCACAAGATCCGCAACGTCGCGCCCGACCCGACCATCTTCCCGGCGTTCGACGAGAACCTGCGCGACGCCATGCAGCGCGAGACGGAGCTCTTCCTCGCCAGCCAGCTCCGGGAGGACCGGAGCGCGCTCGACCTCCTGCGGGCGGACTACACCTTCGTGAACGAGCGGCTCGCCCGCCACTACGGCATTCCCGACGTGTACGGCAACCACTTCCGGCGCGTGACGCTGCCCGACGACCGCAGGGCGGGCCTCATCGGCAAGGGGAGCATCCTGACGCTGACGTCGTACTCCACCCGCACGTCGGTGGTGAACCGTGGCAAGTGGCTGCTCGAGCGGGTGCTCGGGGCGCCGCCCCCGGCGCCGCCGGCCAATGTCCCCCCGCTCGAGGAGAGCGGCGACGGCGCGGCGCCGACGTCGCAGCGCGAGCGGATGGAGGCGCACCGCGCCAATCCGAGCTGCGCGGTCTGCCACCGCCTGACGGATCCGCTCGGCTTCTCGCTCGACAACTTCGACGCCATCGGCCGCTGGCGGACCACCGACGACCCGCGGATTCCGGGCCAGCGGGGTCCCGTCATCGATGCTTCCGGGGTGACGCCGGACGGGCACCGCTTCGAGGGTCCGGCCGGGCTTCGGGCGCTGCTGCTCGATCGCCGGCAGCAGTTCGTCCGGACGGTGGCCGAGAAGTTGCTGACCTACGCGCTCGGGAGGCGGCTGGAGTATTACGATAGGCCGGTGGTCCGCCGTATCGTACGGAGCGCCGAGGAGAGCGACTACCGCTGGTCGGCGCTGGTGCAGGGCGTTGTGGAGAGCGCGCCGTTTCAGTTGAGGAGGGTGGGATCATGATCGTCACGAAGAAGGCCATCCCGCGCCGCACGGTGCTGCGCGGCGTCGGCACGGCGTTGGCGTTGCCGCTCCTCGACGGGATGGTGCCGGCGCTGACGGCCCTCACGCGGACGGCGGCCCGTCCCGCGAAGCGACTCGGCGTGGTGTACGTGCCGAACGGCATCATCACGCGGAACGGCAACTGGACGCCTGCGACCGACGCGGCGGGGTTCGAGCTGCCGCGGCTGCTGCGGCCGATGGAGCCGGTGCGGAAGCACCTGACGGTCCTCACCAACCTCGACAACCGGGCCGCCTTCGCGCGCCCCGGGGAGGCGCTCGGTTCGCACTCGCGACCCGCGGCGGCGTTCCTGACCGGCATCCATGCCGAGCAGACGCAGGGCTCGGAGCTCGACCTCGGCACCTCGATGGACCAGTACGCGGCGCAGACCGTCGGCAGCGAGACGCGCCTCCCGTCGCTGGAGCTGTCGCTCGAGGGCGCCGACACGTTCAACGGCGTCAGCACCTGCGACAGCGGCTACAGTTGCGCCTACCTCAACATCTCGTGGCACGACCGGTCGACGCCGATGCCGCGCGAGACGAACCCGCGCATGGTGTTCGAGCGGCTCTTCGGCGACGCCGGGAGCACCGACGCCGGGGTGCGGTTGGCGCGCGCGCAGCAGCAGCGGAGCATCCTCGACGCGGTGATGGACAAGGTGGCGCGCCTCCGGGGTGATCTCGAAGGCGAGGACCGGCGCAAGCTCGACAACTATCTCGACGCGGTCCGCGAGATCGAGCGGCGCATCGAGATCGCCGAGCGGCAGGCCGACCGGGAGTTGCCGCTGCTCGAATCACCCGCCGGCATTCCGGTCTCGTTCGACGATCACGCGCGGCTGATGTACGACCTGCTGCTGCTGGCCTACCAGACCGACGTGACCCGCGTGTTCACCTACATGATCGGCCGCGAGCAGAGCGGCACCACGTATCCGCAGATCGGCGTCCCGGATCCGCACCATCCGCTGACGCACCACCGCGGGGACGTCGAGAAGATCGAGAAGGTGACGAAGATCAACCAGTACCACGTGCAACTCTTCAGCGAGTTCGTGGCCAGGATGGCCGCCACGCCCGAAGGCGACGGCTCGCTCATCGACAACGTGATGCTGCTCTACGGCGCGGCGCTCCGGGACGGGGACGCGCACGTGTACAACAACGTCCCGCTCCTGCTGGTCGGCCACGGCGGCGGCCAGATCAAGGGCGACCGCCACATCGTCTATCCGCCGGACGCCAACCCGATGACCGACCTGCAGCTCACCATGCTGCACATGCTCGGCGTCCCGATGGAGCGCTTCGGCGACAGCACGGG
>JAPOYG010000020.1 GCA_026706755.1 Acidobacteriota bacterium | reverse complement strand
CGTTGACGAAGGTATAGTCGCCGGTCAGCAGATCGAGGACGTTCCGGTCCTCGCGCATCACGCTCTCGAAGAAGAGCTCGGTCTCGCGCTGCATCGCCCGCCGCAGCCCTTCGCCGAAATCGGGGAAGCGGTTCTCGTCCGGCACCAGCGCGGGAATGTTGCGCAGGTAGAGCCACTGCCCCGCGAAGTTCTCGACCAGGCTCGAAGCGCGCTCGTCGGCGAGCATGCGCCGGACCTGCGCCTCCAGCACTCCCGGCTCGTGCAGCTTGCCGGCCACGGCGACGTCCAGCAGCTCGTCGTCCGGGATGCTGCTCCACAGGAAGAACGAGAGGCGTGACGCCAGCTCCAAAGCGGTCAGGCGGTAGTTGGCGCCGGGCTCGACGTCCGACGGGTCGCGGACGACGCGGAACAGGAATTCCGGACTCACGAGCAGCCGCCGCAACGCCAGCTCGATGCCCGCCTCGAAGCCGCCTTCGTTGCTTCCCTCGTCGTAGAAGCCGAGGAGCACGTCGAGGTCGCGCTCGACGATCGGGCGGCGGTAGGCTCGGCGGGCCAGCCTCGACATGATCTCGTTGGCACAGGCACGCGCGCTGGCCGCGTCGCCCGCCTCCGGGCGGCAGGTGAAGATGCGCTCGCGGCTCGGCGTCTCCTCGACCGGCGGCGCGTCGCTCGCCTCGTACGGCCCGGTGATGACGACGCTGCTCAGGTACGGCTGGTAGCGCGTGTCCCCCCCGGTCGTGTTCGTATAGGGACGCAGGTACGGCTGCCGCAGCGTCTCCGGATAGGCGGAGGTCTTCTTGCGGAACGCCGCGCGCAGCGTGCGGGGACCGGCGTGCACCGGGATCCGCAGCACCCAGTCGGCGTCGGCGTCCTGCTGGCCGTTCCGCCACTCGCGATACTCGCCGCTCGCGCGGTCGACGCCTTCCGGCGCCGGCTCGCCGACGTGGAACGTCTGCAGATGCTCGCCGTCCAGGCTCACGTCGAGCCCGTGGGGCACCTCGAACGTCGCCAGCCGATCGAGCGTGTCGCGGCCCAGCCGCAGGCGAATGACGTACTCGGCGTCGAGCGGGAAGTTGAACGGAATCGCGATGCCGCCGCGGGTGCCGAACGGCAGGCCGTCGACCCGGTCGTCCTGCGGATAGTCGGCCGCGAGGTGCCAGGTCACCGCGGTCGGCGGCAGATCGGGACTGCCGACGGCCAGCCGGCTCACCTTCTTCGCGGCGGAAAGGTAGCGCTCCAGCAACGTCGGCGAGACGCCGAGGACGCCCGCGATGTTGTCGAAGCCGTAGCTGCCGTCGTCGGCCGGCAGTAGCTCCGCCACGTCGACGTCGAGGGCCAGCAGGTCGCGGACGACGTTGCGGTACTCGGCCCGGTTGAGGCGGTGGAACGCCTCCGTCCGCCCGGGGTTCGGGTCGGCCGACGCTACGGCGTCGAGCTGTGTCTCCAGCCGCGCGATGAACCGGGCGTAGGTCGCCTCGTCGGGCCGCGGCCGCGGTGCCGGCGGCATCGCCCCGGCGCGCAGCTTGCGGACCACCTTCTCCCACAGGGCAGGGTCGGCGGCGACGTTGGCGACGTCGGCGGTGTCGAGCTCCAGCCCCGCAGTCTGCAGGCGCTCGTTGTGGCAGGCGACGCAGTAGCGATCGAGGAGCGCGCGCTCGGGTGCGGCGGTCGGCTCAACGGAGGCCGCCGGCTCGCCGTGCGCGACGCCGACGCCGGCCGCCAGCAGTACGAGCACGACGCCGGCCTGCAACGGGAACCTTCTGCGCTTCGTCATGATACGGCACCCTCGTCCGTCGAGGCGATGGGACACTGCACCCGACCGTAAACGCCCCATTATTGACCGGCCACGCCGATTGCACAATACCGATAATGCTGCGTTGCGGCTGGTTCGTCGGGGCGCCCGCCCCAAAGCGCCCGCCCGACAGACGGTTGTCAGCCGGCCGCGGGCTCACCGGCTCCATGACGTCCAGCGAGGTAGGCCCGCGGTCACCGGGACCGATTGCGAAGGAGCGCTTCCAGTTCCGCTACTCGCGCTGCGGCGGCCGCAACCTGCGTTTCGGCTGCTGCGGCACGGATTTCGGCGGCCAGGCGGCCCTCGGCTTCCTCGTCGTGGCTCCGCAAGTTGTCACCCGTCCCCGGGTCCCGGAAACGCATCTCCCGCCCCGGCGCCGCCCGCAGTTCCAGGCCCAATGTCTCGCTGCGGAGCGTCAGGGTACCGTCCGGCCCCGTCGCCGCCGGTTGACGCAGATAGCCCGACGGCGTCAACCGCTCGCCC
>JAPOYG010000556.1:16296-22142 GCA_026706755.1 Acidobacteriota bacterium | reverse complement strand
TGATGTTCTCGATCGAGTGGGCATGGACGCGGCCGACGTGGCCTCCGTAGACGTAGAGCGAGCCGTCGTGAACGGCGGCGCCGAGGCTCGCAACCGCGTCGATCAGGTCGGGCGGCTGCCACGGTTGCTGCGCGGGTTGCCCCGCCAGCGGTTCGGAGATCACCAGACCGGCGAGGAGGACGAGAAGGGGGCGGATCGGCGCTGGCCGTGCTGGGTTCATGACTTCTCCTGGTCGTGCGTACGCGAGCGGGGCTGCGTGCACGCGGCAGTCTTGATACTGAGACTTAGTCTCACTTGGGGGATGGTAAACCCGACCAGGATGGTCGGTCAAGGGGGAGAGGACGCCCGGCGTGACCGTCACGACCCCGGCCCCGACGGCTATGATGGCGGCACCATGTGCCGCAACATCAAGACGCTCTTCAACTTCGATCCGCCGGCCACGGACGGGGAGGTGCGCGCGGCGTCCCTCCAGTTCGTGCGCAAGCTGAGCGGCTTCACGAAGCCGTCGCAGGCCAACCAGCAGGTCTTCGACACCGCGGTCGATGAGGTCGCCGACGTGGCGCGACGCCTGATCGACAGGCTCGTGACGACGGCCCCGTCACGGGACCGCGCCGAGGTCGCCGCGCGCGCCCGAGCCCGCGCCGCCGAGCGCTTCGGCCGCGCCGCGGCACCGTGAGCGGCGCTGCCGCATTCGTGAGGGTGGCTACGGCTGCGCGGAGCGCGCTTCCGACCGCCGCGAGACGCGCCACCCTGCGGGGAGCGTCGCCGATCGCGGTCGGAGCTACAGGTGCTCGCGGACGACCGATTCGTTGAGGGTGACGCCGATCCCGGGCCCGTCGGGTACCTGGAGGATGCCTCCCGTGAACCGCTCCGGTGGATCGATCAGGTCGCCGCGCCACGGCACCTCGTTCCACTGGTACTCCAGGATCTCGAAGTTCGGGAGGCCGGCGCACACCTGGGCCGAGGCCATCGTGGAGACGGGGCCGCTCGGGTTGTGCGGGGAGACGAGCACGCCGTAGAGCTCCGCGACAGTGGCGATCTTCGTGAGCTCGGTCACGCCCCCGCAGTGCTTCACGTCCGGCATGATGATGTCGACGGCCCGCTCGCGGCAGAGCGGCTCGAAGCCCTCCACCCCGAAGAGAAACTCCCCGCCTGCCATCGTCTGTCGGATGCCCTCCTTGATCGCCCGCGTGCTCGCCAGGTCCGTAGGCGGCACCGGCTCCTCGTACCACGACAGCGACTGCGGCTCGAGCCGCGCGGCGACCTCGATGGCCAGGGGCACGTCGAAGTAGCTGTGGACGTCGATCTTCAGGGCGACGTCCGGGCCGACGGCGGCGCGCATCGCCTCGATGCACGCGATGCCGAGCTCCGTCGCCGCCTCGACCTCGGCTGCCGGGGCTTCGAGGGACGGAAAGCCGTCGAACGGGGCCGCCTTGATCGCGCGGAAGCCGTCGGCGACGGCCTGCCGGGCGTTGGCGGCGAACCCGTCCGGCGTGCGGTCCGCCGTTGCGCGGTTGATGTTCGCGTACGCCGCCAACTCCCTCCGCAGGGAGCCGCCGGTGAGGTCGTATACCGGCGCTCCGAGCGCTTTGCCGACGAGGTCCCACTGCGCCTGCTCGATGGCGCTGAAGGCGGTGGCGACGGCCCGGTCGCCGGCCGCGGCCACGTCCCGGCCGCCCTGCCGGTAGCGGTGGATCTCGAACGGCGAGCGGTCCCGGACGAGCGCGAAGAACCGCTCGAGCTCCGGGAGTTCCGTCCGCCGCCCCAGCGAAGCCTCGCCCAGGCCGGTCTGTCCGTCGTTCGTGGTGAGGCGCACGATGATCCAGCTCGTGCGGGCGGTGGCGCGCACGACGAACGTATCCATGCCGGTGATGCGCAACCCGAGCTCCGCCTGCCCGAGCGGCAGGGCCGGAGGCGTTGGGGCCGCTGCGGCAGGCCGAAGGCTCGCCGCGGCGGCCAGGGTCGACAAGCCGGCCAGGAACGCTCGGCGCGAAGCGTGTGAGGTCGACACCCGCCTACCGACTCATCGCGTAGAGGAGGACGTTGATGCCGAGGGCGTAGCCGTCGGGCGAGAACTGCCGGAAGAACCGGGGATCGTCCCCTTCGCGCTCCCACGCATCGGCTACGTCGGTGTTGTGGGTCATCACGACGAGGAACCGGCCGTGCTCGTCGCTGATGGCGCGGAAGTGCGGCACGGCGCTGTCGCGGCCCCGCTCGGAGGTCGTGCGGCCGCCCGACCCGTACCAGAACTGAATCGCCGTGATTTGCGGCACCTTCGCCACGTGCGTCATCGTGCGGAACACCGGGTGGTCGAGCGGCACGTCACGGATCGGATACTGCGCCGGCGGGAGCACGCGGGCGATCTCGCTCTCCCAGTGCCGCCAGGCGGCCGTGCCCCAGAAGTCGTCCACCCACAGGAAGCCGCCCTTCAGGAGGTACTCGCGCATGCGCGCCGCCTCCGCGGTGCTGAAGCCGATGGTGCCGACGTCGGAAGCCATCGTGAAGGGGCAGTTGAAGAGGGCGTCGTCGGTCATGCGCACGACCCAGTGGTTGGGGTCGCCGCGGCGGTCGGTACTGATGCGGGTCGTGGTGAGGTCCTCGAGCCGCAACATGAGGTTGATGCCGGCGTACGGGTAGTCGGTCGACCAGCCCATCCCCAGCCGCTCGTAGCGGACCTGGTCGTACATGATCTTGCAGAAGGCGAAGTCGCGGTCGGGGAGCGACGCGGGCGGGAACCGTGGCGGCAGGTTGCCTTCGCCGACGCCCCAGCCCCACTGCGCGTGGCCCCCGGCGAGGAGCACCGTCGCCAGCAGGATCGCCGTCAGCGCGAGGATGCGTCGCATGGCCTCTCCCGCGCAAGCATACCCCACATCGAACGGAGCGGCGCGGCCCGGAGCCGGGGCCCGCATTGCGTATGATCCGTCGCAGGATGGACGGGCGGCGGGCCGCCCGGGGAAGGACGACAGGCTGATGCGAGCAACAGATCAGACACCCGCGATCCCGGCCGGCCGCGCTCGATCCTGGGCGGCGGCCCTCGCCGCGGCGCTCCTCGTCGGGGCCGGAGCGACCGGCGCGGCGCAGGACCACGGCGGGCACGGCGGAGGCCCGGACACCGCGAGCCCGGAGCTGCCCGAGAGCTTCGCGGAACCGATGCCCCTCTACGAGGGGGTGCTCGGCGGCCACGAGCATCCGATCTCGTCGTCGGACGCCGAGGCCCAGGCCTACTTCAACCAGGGCTTCCGGCTGATGTACGCGTTCGCCAAGGAGGAGGCGGTCCGCTCGTTCCGGGAGGCCTGGCAGCGCGACCCGGACTGCGCCATCTGCTACTGGGGCGAGGCCTGGGCCTGGGGGTCCTACCTGAACGGGCCGATGCGCCCCTTCGAGGCGCCGCACGCCTACGCAGCGCTCGAGGAGGCGCTCGCGCGCCGCGCCACCGCGAGCCCCAGGGAGCAGGCCTACATCGACGCGCTGTCGACCCGCTACGTGGAGGACTTCGACCCCGCGACTCGCCGCGAGCAGGACGAGGCCTATGCCGGCGCCATGCGCGCGGTGGCCGAGGCGTGGCCCGACGACCTCGACGCGATGACGCTGTACGGCGATGCACTATTCCTGCTGGAGCCGCGGCGCGGCACGCGCGACCTCGACGACCCGAACGTGCAGCGGCTCCACGGCGTGCTCGAGAGCGTGCTGGAGCGGAACATCCGGCATCCGGGAGCGTGCCACCTCTACATCCACGCCACGGAGTCGACCGTCGAGCCGGGGCGGGCCTCGGCCTGCGCCGAGCACCTGGGGAGCGAGATTCCCGGCGCCAGCCACATCAACCACATGCCGTCCCACACCTGGAACGAGATAGGCCGCTGGGCGGACGGCGTGCGCGCGAACGTCGCGGCGTGGCACTCGGACCTCAAGGCGGAGCACGGCGAGGGAGTGGCGATCTATCCGAGCCACAACCTGCACATGCTGCTCTTCGCGGCCTCGATGGACGGCCAGGGCGCGATCGCCATCCAGGCGGGCAAGGACTACGCCAAGCTCATGGGCGACAGCGTGTTTCACGTGCTCACGCTGATTCGCTTCGGGAGGTTCGAGGAGGTGCTCGCGGTCACGGAGCGCCCGCAGCAGGAGGTCGCGGGCGGGCTCTGGGACTTCGCGCAGGGCTACGCGCACCTGAGGGCCGGCGACGCGGACTTCGCCGAGGTCTATCTCCGGCGCGTTCGGGAGCTGGCCGAGACGACGACCTCGCGGTTCCGCTTCGACTCGGGCGAGCTCCTGCTCGGCGCGGTCGGCGCGATCCTGGAGGGGGAGATCCGGCGCGACGCCGGCAAGCTGGACGAGGCGATCGCGGCGTTCGAGCGGGCGGTCGAGATAGAGGACCAGCTCGAGTACTCGGAGCCGGAGCCCCTGCCGTTCGCGGCGCGGCACTGGCTGGGGGCGGCCCTGCTGGAGGCGGACCGCGCGGCCGATGCGGAACGCGTCTACCGGGAGGAGCTGGCCGACCACCCGAACAACGGGTGGTCGCTGTTCGGCCTGCGGGCTGCGCTGGAGGCCCGGGGCCGTCCTTCCGCCGAGGTGAGCGCCGAGTTCGAGGAGAGCTGGGCGCGATCCGACACTTGGCTCCGAGCCTCGCGGTTCTGACCGGCAGTCGGGAATCGACGCCGCCGGCCGGCTTCTGCATCCGGCCGGCGGCGCAGACGGGACCTAGTCCGAGGTCAACTGGCCCTTCAGCCACTCGAGCAGCAGGGGCTGAAGCTCGGGGTTCGCCTCGAACATCGGAAGGCCGTGCTCGGTGCCGTCGTACACCTTGGCCATCGACTTCTCGTGCCCGGAGCCGTCGACGGCGCGCGAGATGACGTCGGCGACGCCCGGCGTGATCGTGTCGCCGGAGGTCGCGGCGCCGAACACCGCGAGGCCCGGTGTGGCCGCGATGTGGGCGATCGCCGCATCGCTCGGCGGCCCGGAGAGAAGCATCAGGCTCGTGATGCCCTCGTGGCGCGACGCGAGGTCGGCCGTCAGCATGGCGCCGCAGCTCGCACCACCCACCGCGACGCGCGAGCCGTCGACGCCGTCCTTGCCCACCAGGTAGTCGTAGGCGATGTCGAGGTCGCCCGGCGACTTCATCATCAGGTTCCGGAAGCCATCCGGGCCCTGCAGCGGCTCGCCCTCGCTGTCGCCGAAGCCGCGCAGGTCCATCGTCAGCACGTGGACCCCGGCATCGACCAGCCCGCCGGCGATGCTGTCCCACGAATGGCGGTCCATGTTGCACTGGTGGATGAGGAGCATCGCCGGTCCGGGGCTTCCCGGCGACGTGTAGGTCGCCTTCAGCATCGCCCCGTCGTCGCCCGTGAGATCCACGTCCATCGACTGGGCCCCGGCCGGGGCGGCCGCCGCGAACGCGACGAGCAGCGCGCCGAGAGCTGCGGCAAGAGTTCTGTGCTTCATCTGGTCCTCCCTGGAGTTTGGGACGCAAGCCGCCTGCGGCGGCCTGCGCGTCACTGGATCTGCGAATAGTCGGTGGCGTCCATGAAGACGGCCTCGACGCTCTCCACGATGCGGCCGTCCCGCTGCGACTCCTCGGCCACCTGCTGCCATTCCGGGTCCGCCCGGAACTTGTCCCAGTTCTGGGCCGCAGCCTCGCGGCTCGGGTGCGAAATGATGTAGATGAGCGTGTTCTCGGCCAGCGGATCGTCCTGCGGGACCCAGTAGCCGACGTTCGACATCCCGTGCTTCCGGAAGATGCGCGTCGTGTGATCCCGGAAGCGGGCGTTCAGGGCATCCAGGCGGCCGGGGAGCGCGGTGTAGGTCCTCATCTCGAACACCTTCTCGCTCTGGGCCTCCGCCACGCTGCCGAG
>JAPOYG010000556.1:0-15771 GCA_026706755.1 Acidobacteriota bacterium | reverse complement strand
CCCGGCCCCGACCGCAGCCGTCCCGCCCGCTGCGAGATGGTTCGCGCGTAGGTCTCGAGCCGCCGCGTGACCGGCGAGGCAATGATCACGTCGCCCACCAGCCGCAGGTCGAGTCCGAGCCGGGCGGCGACCGAGTTCCAGAACTTGATGGCGTCGAACGTCATCGCCAGCCGGACGTCGTTCACGTCGGGGCTGAAGATGGCGATGCGGTGCTCGGCCGGCTCGCCGCCGGCGCCCGTCGTTGCGAGCAGCACGGCGAGGACGAGCGCTGCGAACCGGGCTCTCTCCATGCTCTCGGCAGGCGTGCGCGCGCCCTCGTGAACCGCCGCATCGCGCGCGCTGCGTGGCCGGCGCCTACCCGCGTTCCTCCTCCGCCCGGGAGAGCACTTCCGTGGTCGTGCCGGCCGCGTACGCCGCGGCACCGATCGCCAGAATCAGCAGGGCAAGGCTGAACTGCACGGCACGGTCGAGGCCGAGCGCGCCGACGCCGACGAAGGCGGAGACGAAGACCATCAGGAACGCCACCGCCCAGACCGGTTGCAGGCCCTCGACGTTCGGGGTGAAGCGCCCGTCGCGGATCTGCAGCGGCAGCAGCAGGGCGAGCAACCCCGCCGCCAGCCCGCCCAGCCCCGCCGTCGACCAGGCGGCGTCCAGCATGAGCGCCAGCGCGATGCCGACCACGGCCCCCGTCACGATCGCGGCGGCGATCGACGCCGGCGTGAGTACCCGGGGCAAGGGTGCGCCCGGCCCCGCGGCCGGCGCGGGATCGAGCAGCGCGGCCGTGCTGCCGCACAGGAACGCGGCGAGCCCGGTCAGGAACACGAGCACCTCGAGCCCGTCCGCGAGCGGTGCCTCCATCACCAGACCGCCGCTGCCGAAGAACAGCGGCATCGTGATCAGGAGGAAGCTGAGGATCGCCACGACGCGGACGCTCGCCGCGAGCCGGCGCCGGAGGGGGCCGAAGAACCAACCGTTCGCGATCTGGAAGGGGACGATGAGGCCGACGGCTCCTGCCGCCACCCCCGTGGAGAACGCCATGCCGAGCGGTGCGTCGAAGGCGGCGGAGGATACGACGCCGCCCGCGATTCCCGCGCCGATGGCGGGCCCGGCGACGCGTTCGGTGCACATCGATGTCGTCATGTCGTTCCTCGTCGAGAGCCCGGCGTCCACCGTGCGTGCCGCCGGCCGGTCGCGCCATTCTATGATCTTGACGCGCGTGCGGCGAGACGTGGCCGGCGTCCGACGCGACCCGCGTCAGCGCGGCGGCTCCGCCGGGGCCCGGAAGAGGTCGACGAGGGCCTGGGCGCGCGCCAGCGGCCCCGGCGCCTCCAGCAGGCGCTGGCGCTCGCGCGGGTCGATGGGCGCGTACTGCGCGAGCCCGTTGACCAGGTCCTCGTCGGGCAGCGCGGCCGGCGCCGGCGCCCCGCCCCGGGCGGCGGCGAGAATCGCCTCCAGCGTCCCGCGGAGTTCGCCGAGGGCGGCCAGCTCCGCGTCGTCGACCAGCTCGGGGAGCGCCTCCACGTGGGCCAGCCGATAGGGGCGGCTCCGATCCTCGTCCAGGATGCGGAACTTCACCAGGCCGCGCAGGACG
The DNA here is from genome assembly GCA_026706755.1 of Acidobacteriota bacterium. GTDB lineage: Bacteria > Acidobacteriota > Vicinamibacteria > Vicinamibacterales > UBA8438 > JAGWAJ01. Next base: position 14,180 of record JAPOYG010000556.1, on the reverse strand, counting down.
ATGAGATACCGCCCGTCGGGCAGCTCTTCCACCTCCGTGATCCGACCCGCGCAACCGATCCCGAAGACAGGCGGGCGTCCCTCGTACTCGGACTCGTAGCCGGGCTGGAGCGTGACCATCCCGATCAGCCTGTCGCCCGCCAGCGCATCCGCCACCATCGCCCGATAGCGCGGCTCGAAGATGTGCAGAGGCCGGGAGACGTTGGGGAACAGCATCACGTCGGGCAGCGGGAAGATCGGAATGACCTCGGGCAGCGTGACGGCGCCCGGAACGGGGTCGAAGGGGGGCGGCTGGGCGCCTGCCGCCGCGGGCCCGGCCAGCAGGAAGGCCAGGAGCGAAGCGGCGGCGAGGGCCGGGGCGCTTGCCGTTCGACGCGCCTGGCCCGCGGTGGTTCGGCGGTCGTGCCGTCGCCGCCTGCGGTACGCGGTCTCCACTCGCTCTCCTCGCGCCAGCCTCCCGGAGCGTATCACGCGCATGGCGCGATGCGCGGTGGCGCGCGGAAGTCCCCGGCCCGAGGCCGCAACCAATGCGGTAGGATGGCCCTGGAGTCCGCGCCGCAGGAACGACGGGCGCGCCACCGGCGGGCGCGAAGGGCGCTCCATAACGAGGTGACGTCGATGGCACGGTTGACCAGACTTGCGCATCCGCCCGTGCGGGCGTCGGCCCGCGTGCCGCGGCGCGCACTCGGGCGCGGTCTGCGCCGCGCCGCGACGACGGCGGCCTTGTGGCTGGCCGCTGCGTCGTGCGCCTCCGCGCAGATGGAGTTTCACTATCAGTACGGCCGGCTGACGAATCCGTTCACGGGACGACAGAGCCCGACGTCGATTCTCACGATCCAGCAGGCCATGAGCTGGTCGTACGGCGACAGCTTCTTCTTCATCGACTTCCTGGACGACGAGCTGAGCGACGGCTTCAACGACCTGGACCTCTACGGGGAGTGGTATCCCACGCTGAGCTTCAGCAAGCTGGCGGGCCGCACCGTCGGGGGCGGGCCGGTGCGCGACATCGCGCTGATCGGCGGCATCAACTTCGATGCCGACGCGAACTTCATGAAGTACCTGCCCGGCGTCCGCGTGGCCTGGGACGTGCCCGGCTTCCTGTTCCTCAATACCGACGTGACCGCGTTCCTGAACGCCAGCGACGGCGTCGGTCCCGGGGCTGCCCCCCGGACCAGCGACAGCTTCATGTTCGACGTCAACTGGGGAGCCGTCTTCGACATCGGCAACCAGTCGTTCCTCTTCACCGGCCACGCGGAGTACATCGGCGCGACGACGATCAAGCCCGCCGGCGGGGAGGTGAAGAGCTGGGTGCTCGCCCAGCCGCAGCTCACGTGGGACCTGAGCAAGGCGTTGAACGGGACCGGCAACGAGCTCTTCGTCGGCGTGGAGTACCAGTACTGGGGCAACAAGCTCGGGGCGGACGGCAGCGACAACGTGGCGCAGTTCCTCGTGATCTGGCGCCTCTAGGAGTCCGCGCGCTCAGAGGGTCGAAGACATGGCGAAGTCCAACGGCGGGGTGCTGTCCCGGTCCCTCGAGGCGTGGCGGACCCCGGCGCGCATGCGGCTGGCGGTCCGCGGCTTCCTGGCGCTGGCCGTCCTGCTCGCCGTGACGATCACCGCGACGTCGGCCACGCTGCTCTACAACGCGGCCACGGTGCTGCGCGACGAGGCGGAGGGGGCCGCCACGCATCTCGCGGAGCTGCTCTCGGCGAGCTTCGCGGAGATGGGCGAAATCTCGCTGGCCAACGTCGCCCGCACGCTCGATGCCACGCTCGACGGGCAGATGATCGCCCAGGCGCGCATCGCCGCTCACCTGGTCGACGCGGCGGAGCAGGCCGGCTTCGACCCCCCGCGCGTCATCCGCATCCTCGAGGACATCACCGCAAACACGGTGCTCGACGAATTCTGGATCACCAACGAGGCCGGCTTCTCCTATCTCACCAACGTCCGCGACGACCGCGGCGAGCTGATCCCGTTCCAGTTCGATCCGGACCCGGCGGTTCAGCCGCAGGCGTCGAAGTTCTACGTGCTGCTCGCCGCGCCGCCGGGCGGGGACGACTTCATCACGCAGCCGGCGCAGGTGCGGGAGATCGATCAGGAGGTCTACAAGTATGTCGGCGTCGGCGGCGTCGACAGGCGGCGGATCGTGCAGATCGGCAATGCACTGGTCTTCGGCGAGCAGGAGATCCTGACCAACGTCTACACGTCGCAGCGGGCGGACGTCTCGGCCGTCATCGAGGGCATTCTGGGCCAGCACATGGCGGTGCAGGCGACCATCGTCGACCGCTTCGTGTCGGCCGCCGAAGCGGCCGAGTGGTCCGCGGCGGAGATCGACGAGAGACTGGCCCGCATCGTCTCGACGACCGCGATAGGCGAGATCCGCGTCGTGGACGGCAACGGAGAGCCCGTCTATTCGAGCGTGGCGGCAACGGATCCGTCCGCGGGGGACGAAGTGCCGTACTTCCACGACTACGGGGCGCTGCTCGACGGGTCGGAACCGCTCCTCGAGCACGCCTCCGCTCCACGCGTCTCCGACGGCGCCGTCTACAAGTACGTGGCCGTTGCCGCTGCGGACGGGTCGCGCCTGTCGCAGGTCGGGATCCCCATCGAGAGCAGCGCCGGCAACCTGCTCTACTCCGTGTACCAGCGCGAGGCCGATGTCCTCGTGCGCTCACGGAACCTGGAGGCGCTCTGGGTCGTCAACCTGGAAGGGGACGTTACCGCCGCGGCGCCGCGAGCGGAGCTGGCCGCGCCGGGCGCCGCCGGCGCCGCGAGCGCGTTCGGGGGCCGGGTGGAGGCGGTCATGTCCCGGGCGCTGGAGCAGGGCCGCGTCGTGAGCGCCTCGGCCCTCAGCCTCCTGGCGCCCGAGGATCGCGGCATCTGGGTCGCGTCGCCCCTCATCAACACGGGGGGCATTCCGATCGGCGGCCTTGCCATCTCGGTGAGCCTGGACGACATCGCGCTCACCGTGCAGGGGGAGGCGCTGAACACGACGCTGATTGCGTTCGCGCTGCTCGGTCTCACCGCCTTCGCGGCGGCGTGGGGCACACGGTGGCTGACCCACCCGATCGAGGTCATCGCGGACGCGGCGCGGCAGGTCGAGGCGGGCAACCAGCCCGAGGACGAGGACATGGAGGAGGTGCTGCGCCGGCAGGACGAGATCGGCAGCCTGGCGCGCGTCTTCACGGCCATGACCGTGCAGGTGTTCAACCGCGAGGAGCAGCTCGAGATGCTCGTCTCGGAGCGGACCCGGGACCTGGAGGAGAGCAACCACAACCTGCGGGTCGCGAAGGAAGCGATGGAGCAGGACCTGGAGATGGCCAAGGTCGTGCAGGCCGCGCTCGTCCGCGAGGGGACCGTCGAGATGGGCGTCTTCTCTGCCTGCGCGCGGATGACTCCCGCGCAGAGGGTCGGCGGTGACTTCGTCGACGTCACCGAGCCCGCGCCCGGCCGCCGCTGCCTCGTTGTCGGGGACGTCTCGGGCAAGGGGGTCGCTGCCGCGCTGTTCATGGCCGCCTCGCAGGCCGCCATCAAGGCGGCGTTCGCCGAGTACGACGGGATCGACGCGGTCACGAGCGCGGCGAACGACCGGGTCTGCCGCCAGAATCCCATGGGCCTGTTCGTGACCGCCATTCTGGCCGTCGTCGATCCCGAAGCGGGTGCCATCGAGTACGTCTGTGCGGGCCACGACCCGGCGTACCTGATAGGAGCCGACGACGTCTGCCGGTCGCTGCCGGCGACGGGAGGCCTCGCCATGGGCGTCCTGGAGGAGTTCCCGTATGCGAGCCGGCGGCAGGTGCTGCAGCCCGGGGAGACCCTGTTCCTGTACACGGACGGATTGACCGACGCGGTGAACGGCGGCGGGGAGCTGTTCGGCAAGGACCGTCTGGAGGCCGCGCTGGTCGGCACGGCGGGCAGGACTCCCTCGGAGGTCGTGCACCACGCGTGGCACGAGATTGGGACCTTCTCGGCCGGCATGCCGGCCGCGGACGACATGACCTGCCTCGTCCTGCGCCGGCAGTAGGAGTCCGCGCCGTAGAACGGCGCCGCCTCCCACGGGAGGCGCAGACTCACTGAAGGATTGGGTTGGGCGCCGAGCGGAGGCCGCGGCGCGACCCGGCGGTCGCGGCGACGAATGGCGGGCCAGGTGGAGCGGCTCTTGCCGGGCGGACGCCCCCGGTGGGACCGGTTGTGCGGCTCCGGCCCGCACTGCTAGAGTACGAGAGGGAACTGACCAATGACGTTCAACGATCTTCGCGTTTCGGTCGCGCCCCGCCTGTCCGGCGTAGGCAACGTGTCGAGGATCGTCGAGGAGTTCGGCGACGCGAACGGCCTTGCCGAGCCGCAGGTCTACGCCGTCAACCTGGCCCTCGACGAGTTGATCGCCAACGCGGTGACGCACGGGTTCGCCGGCGTTGCCGAGCCGCGGATCGAGATCGGTCTCCGGGTCGACGACGACCGGCTGGTTCTCACCCTGACGGACAACGCCGCGCCGTTCGATCCGACGCGACACGCCGGAGCCGCCGACATCGAGTCGCCGCTGGAGGAACGCAGCGCCGACAATCTGGGCCTGCATCTGGTGAAGTCGGTGGCGGACCGGGTGCGCTACGAGTTCACCGCCGGCAGGAACCACCTGACGATGGAGCGGAACCTGGCCGTCGCGGCCTAGGACGGCAAGGGCGCGCGAGCGCGGTCGGCCGGTCGACGTGTGGCAGGGTGGGCGCATGGATATCGAAGTCGCCGAGGAACGTTCCGACGAAACGCTGATACTGCTGCCGGTCGGCCGCCTCGACAGCGCGAACGCGCGCTCGTTCGAGGCCCTGGTCATGGAGCGCATTGCCGGCGGCGAGCAGCGGCTGGTGATCGACTTCAGCCGCCTCAACTTCATCAGCAGCTCCGGCATGCGGGTGCTGCTGATTGCGGCCAAGAAGCTGCAGGGGAGCAGCGGCACGCTCGTGCTCTGCGCGATGAAGGATCACATCCACGAGGTCTTCCGCATCAGCGGATTCGACCGCATCATCCCGATCAAGGACTCGCGCGAAGCGGCGCTCGTCGTGACCGGCTGACGGACGGATCCCTCCGACCGGCTCCGAAGCGACCGCCGGGGCCAGCGTTCGCGCCCGCGCACTCCTGACCACCCTTCGTCGCCGCGACCGCAGGGTCGCGCTGCGGCCTCCGCCTGGTGGCCAACCAACCCTCCAGGAGTCGGGGTTCTTCTACGGCGCGGACACCTACTCGGCCGCCGCCTCGTCCGGCTCCGGCATGAGCACGAACTCCGGATAGGCCTCCATTCCCAGATCCGCGACGTCGCCGCCCAGCTGCTCCACCTGGCGCGACACGCGGGCGCCCATCGTCCGGTCGATGGCGATCCAGGTCAGCCACGAAGCGGCGAAGGCGAACGCCCCGATCGCGACCACGCCGAGCAACTGGATCGCCGGATTGGCGCCGGCCGCGATGCTGGCCGCCAGCGTGCCCCAGATGCCGGCGAAGAGGTGGGCGGGCACGGCGCCGACCACGTCGTCCACCCGCACCCGCTCGAGGAGCTTCAGGCCCGCCGTGCAGATGACGGCCCCCACGGCTCCGATCAGGATCGCCCAGTAGTGGGTCGTGAAGGTCGGCCCCGCCGTGATGGCCACCAGCCCCGCGATGGCGCCGTTCAGGCCCGCCAGCAGGTCGACGCGCCCGAGGATCGGCCGCGAGACGGCGATGGCCGCGATGACCCCGGCCGCCGCCGCGAGGTTGGTGTTGACGAGCACGTGGCTCATGGCGACGACGTCAGCCGCGCTCGCCAGCGCGAGCTGCGAGCCGCCGTTGAAGCCGAACCACCCGAACCACAGGATGAAGACGCCCAGCGTCACGACGGGGACGTTCGACGGAGGCGTCATGAGGACCGTGCCGTCCGCACGGAACTTGCCCCGCCGCGGCCCGACGACGAGCGCGCCCGCCAGCGCCGCCCAGCCTCCGGTGCCGTGCACGATGGTCGAGCCGGCGAAGTCCTGGAAACCGAGCGCCCCCAGCCAGCCGCCGCCCCACGTCCAGGCGCCGACGATCGGATAGATGACGCCCGTGAGGGCCAGCGTGAACACGAAGAACGACCAGATCCGGACGCGTTCGGCCAGCGCGCCGGAGACGATCGACGCCGCCGTCGCCACGAACACCATCTGGAAGAACCAGTCGGACATGACCGCGTAGTCGGTCGCGACCACCGCGGCGCGCGCACTCTCGTCGCCCGCCACCAGCGCCACCTCGTCGGCGGACGGGCCGTACAGGAGGGAGATGGATCCGATCCACCCCGCGACGTCGACGTACATCAGGTTGTAGCCGATGACGTAGTAGGCGAGACCCGCGATCGCATAGAGGCCGATGTTCTTGAGGCAGATGACGGAGGCGTTCTTCGTGCGCACGGACCCCGACTCGAGCATGGTGAAGCCGGCGCACATCCACATCACCAGCGCACCCCAGATGAGGAACGACAGGGTGTTGAACACGAAACGGAACTCGGCGGTGGCAAGTTCGTTCATGGCTGCTCTCCGTTTTCCGCGGGTCCTCCGCCGGCGCTAGCGGACGGGGGCGCCCTCGGCCTCGTATCCGATGTAGGCGGCGTACACCAGGTCATGGAGCGCGCGGCACTCGCGCTGCATGTGGCGAAGGCGATCCGCGCGGTCGTCCAGGGTCGGCTGCCGCGGCCAGCGGCGGCGCGTAGTGGCGGCCAGGTCGTGCGCCAGTTGCCGCGCCTCGGCGATCGGACCCGGGCCGAGCGCGGCGGCGTCCAGGGTGCCGGCGGCGCCATCGAGCGCGCGGCACAGGGAGCGCGGCAGCAGCACGTCGCCCGCGAGCAGGTCCAGCACCCGGTCGGCGACGATCTCGACGCCGTGACACTGCGCGTAGGCATCGACGGCCTGGCAGATCCGCAGCAGGCTCGACCAGTCGGCCTCGACGGAGGCCCGCGGTTCCACCCGGACCAGGGAGAGCTGGGCCAGCAGCAGCGCGATGGTCAGCTGGGCGCGCTCGGTGAACCTTCCGAGCTGCAGGAAGCGCCAGCCCTCGTCCCGGTACATCGTGGTCTGCGCCACGCCGGCGAGGGTATTCAGTTCGTGGGCGACGCCCACGTAGAAGGCCTCGGGCGCGGCCTTCCAGATTTGGTCGATGGTGCGGGCCCGGAAACCGAGCCAGGTCTCGTTCAGGCAGGTCCACGTCTCGCCGCTGATGCGGTGCCGCACCTGCCGGGCGTTCTCGCGCGCGCGGGCCAGCCCGCTGCGGACGGCGTCGGGATTCGTCGGCTCGAACGTGAGGTCGTCGGCCAGGGTGAACGAGTCGGCCAGGGTGTAGTCGTCGTCCTCTTCGTCGTCGCTCGCCGCGAAGTAGATGGCGGGCCCCGGCGGCCGGCGGCTCATCGAGTCGTAGATGCGCCGCCAGCCGAAGTTGATCTCCCGCACCGGCCGGTCGACCAGGGTCTCGACCTGGCAGCTCAGCAGCCGGCAGAGATGCTCCGTCCGCTCGAGGTAGCGGCCCATCCAGTAGAGGTCTTCCGCGTTGCGCGAGAGGATCATTCGTCGAGCACCCAGACGTCCTTGCCGCCGCCGCCCTGACTCGAGTTCACGACGAGGCTTCCTTCGCGGAGCGCCACGCGGCTGAACGCACCGGGCACCAGCCGCGTCTCCCGCCCGGTCAGGACGAAGGGCCGCAGGTCCACGCGCCGCGCTGCAGCACGGCCCTCGATGAGGCACGGGGCGCGGGAGAGTTCCAGCACCGGCTGCGAGATGTACCCGGCCGGGTCCTCGCGCATCGCGGCCGCGTACGACTCGCGCTGCCCCGGCGTGGAGTGGGGGCCGACCAGCATGCCGTAGCCGCCCGACGCACCGACCTGCTTCACGACGAGGTTCTCGAGATTGTCGAGCGTGTACTCCAGTTCTTGCGGCCGGCGGCAGATGTGCGTCGGCACGTTCGCCAGCAGGGCGTCCTCGCCCAGGTAGTAGCGGATCAGGTCCGGGATGTAGGGGTACACGCTCTTGTCGTCCGCAACTCCGGTGCCGGGCGCGTTCACGAGGCTCACCCCGCCCAGCCGGTACGCCTCCAGAAGGCCCGGGACGCCGAGCATCGAGTCCGCGCGGAAGACCTCCGGGTCCAGGAAATCGTCGTCCACGCGGCGGTAGATCACGTCGATGCGCCGCAACCCCTCCGTCGTCCGCATGTAGACGAGGCCGTTCCGGGTGAGGAGGTCGCGTCCTTCCACCAGCTCGGCTCCGATCTCGTGGGCCAGGAACACGTGCTCGTAGAACGCGGAGTTGTGGACGCCGGGTGTCAGCAGGGCGATCGCCGGGTCGTGCCGCCCCTCGGGCGCAAGCTCGACGAGCGTGCGCCGCAGCAGGCGTCCGTAGTGCTCCACCTCACGCACTCGGCAGCGGCGGTAGAGGCGGCGCAGGCTCGACTTCACCGCCTTCCGGTTCGCGATCATGTAGGAGACGCCCGACGGCACCCGCAGGTTGTCCTCCAGCACGATGAAGCCGTCGTTCGTGCGCACGATGTCGCTGCCGCAGATGGCGGCCCACACGTCGCGCGGGGCGCGGACGCCGCGCATCTCCGGGCGGAATTGGGGGCAGCCGAAGACGATGTCCTCCGGGACCACGCCGTCGGCCACCGCGCGGGCATCCCCGTAGACGTCGACCAGGAAGCGGTTCACGGCCCGCATGCGCTGCGTGAGCCCGGTCTCGAGTAACTGCCATTCGGCCGCCGGCAGGATCCGCGGCACGCAGTCGATGGGGATGATGCGCTCTTCCGCCTCCGCGCTGCCGTACACGGTGAAGGTGATGCCCTCGCTCACGAACGAGCGGGTCACGCGAGACTGAATGGTGGCAAGCTCGTCGGCGGAGAGCCCGCGCAACGTGTCATGGAGCGCCCGGCTGTGCTCGCGCGGTGTGCCGTCCGGCAGGAACATCTCGTCGTAGACGGCGGCGTCGAGCTCGTAGCTCCGGAAGTCCATGAGGGAAGTCCCGCGGCGGTGCGGCCCGTGCGAGGCGTGCGCCTGCGTGGTTTGTACCGCATCGGGGCGCGCGCAGCAACGAGTATCGTCTCGGCGGGCGGGAGAAATGCATCACGCCGACCGCCGGCGGGCGGCAGGCAGGACCGAGGAGGGCGCCCGGAGGCGTCGGGGCAGCGAGATTCCGGGGGGCGCGCCCGAGGGTGGTGGGCGCGCCCCGAGACGGGGCAGGGTCCGGACGCCGAGCCCTGGCGGTGCCGGCGTGGCCGACCCGGAGCCTGCGACGGGTTGGCGGCGCTAGAGCGCCCTGACGGGCGCTTTGGGAGTCTGCGCGGGCGCGACGTGCCGCATCGCCGTCCTGCGGCGCAGACTCCTAGCGGAACCGGCCGCCGCCTTCGCCTCCCGGGTCCGAGAAGCTCAGCTCGGGGTCGTACCGCAACACGGTGCGCTCCACCGAGAGGACGACGCCGGCCAGTCCGGCCGCGACGTTGCTCGTCCGCTCGCCCAGGGCGCGCTGCATGATCGTGGGGCGGTCGAGCTCGGTGAAGCTGGCATGGTTCTCGACGAGTTGCCACACGGCCGCTCCGGCGCCCAGGTAGCGCTCGTAGACGCCGAACACCACGCTGTCCCCTCCGATTTGCGGAAGTCGCTGCCGCATGAACGTCTGCCAGTCGGCGAGGCGTCCCGGCGCGACCTCGAGACTCGTGATCCACGCGAGCGAGAGCCCGCCCGGGTTCTCGGTCTCCACGCTCAACTCCGGCCGGTACCGCAACGCGTAGCTTCGGTGGCCGGAAATGGTGCGCCGCACGCGCTCATCCAGGCGCTCCCTCTGACCCCGATTGAGGGCGATCCCCAGCGGGCCGCCGCGATCCAGCTCGGCGAGGTCCTCCATCGGGGTCACGAAGGTCCGCTCGTACACGTTCCCGAACTCGGCCGTGCGCCAGGCCGAGCGCCACGGCACCCCCGCGCGCTGGAGGGCGGGGTTCACGTGCTCGATCTGCACCTCGATGAACTCATCCAGCTCGCGGGGGAGCACTTCGAGCACGTCGACGCGCATCCAGGGCATCGCCTCCTGGGCGTGCGTCCCGGGCACGCTGCCTACGACGAGCGGGACGATCACGGCTACGGCCGCCAAGCCAACGAAAAGACGCTTCATCGAGTCCCTCCTAGCCCACCATTCGTCGCCGCGCCGCGAGGTCGCGCTGCGGCCTCCGCCTGGTGCCCAAACCAACCCTGCAGGGGTCCGTGCCGTTCCACGGCGCGCGCCCCGAGGAGCCTGCGCCGCAGAACGCGCAATGCAGCCTGTTGCTGCCCGCGCAGACTGCCAACGCGACCGCAAGGTCGCGCTAGCTCGGAGTATCATACCTCCGCGACGGTGGACTCGCTCGAAAGCGGCGCTCCGTCGGTATGTTCCGTTTCCCACAGTGCCGCCTCACCAGCTGGTGAGCGTAGCGGAGGACATCGCGATGCCCGCATACTTCATCATGCGCGTCGACGTTCATGACGCCGAGGTCTACGAGAAACACATCGGGCAGGCCGTGGAGGCCGTGAAGCAGTCCGGCGGCGAGTTCCTGGCCCGGGGTGGCCGTTGCGAGCACGTGTCCGGCCAGGGCCGGGGCCGCAACATCATCGTCCGGTTCCCCGACTTCGATACGGCGAAGGCGTGCATCGCCGATCCGAGGGTCCAGGAAACCCTGCGGCTGACGGCCGGAGTGTGCACGCGGGACTCCACCATAGTCGAAGGGCTGTAGGGCGGCCACCGCGCTCACCTCCGCGCCTCCTCGGTCCGCCGCAGACACGGGTCGGCGTCTGGCGTTCGACGCAGCGGCGGCCGCTTGCGGTCGGCCGATATGAGCGGACCTCGCATCAATCGCCGAATACGGTACGAGCCGAACGAGCGTCCGCCTCCGCTCGTGACGCTTGGCGTCGCCCTCCAGGGCGTAGTACTGGTCCTGGCGAACACGGTCCTGATGGTGACCATCGTCGTCGGCGCGGCCGGCGAGGATGACGTCTACCTGACGTGGGCGGTCTTCGCGGCGCTGATAATCGCCGGGGTCACCACTGCCCTGCAGGCGGCTCACCTGGGTCGGTTCGGCGCCGGCCATATCCTCATGACCGGCGCGGGGCCGCACTTCATCGCGGTGTCCGTCGTCGCGCTGACCGAGGGCGGCCTGACGACGCTGGCCAGCCTCATCGTCGTCGCGTCGCTGTTCCAGTTCGCGATGGCGGCGTGGCTGCCGTTCCTGCGGCGGATCATCACGCCGATCGTGTCCGGCACCGCCCTCATGCTGATCGGGGTCACGGTCATGCCGATCGCGGTCGGCAGGATCGCGGGAGCGTCCGACGGCGCGCCGGCCGGCGCCCTGGTCGTCGCCGGCGTGACGCTGGTCGTCGCGAGCGCGATGGCGCTGCGCGCCACCGGCGTCTGGCGCCTCTGGGCGCCGCTCAGCGGAATCCTGGCCGGCTGCGCCACCGCCTCGTTCTTCGGGCTGTACGACGTGCGGGCCGTCGCCGGCGCCGCCTGGTTCGACCTTCCGGAGCTCGCCGGCTGGCCGGGGCTCGACCTCACGCCGGACGGTCCGTTCTGGGCCCTGCTGCCGGTGTTCACGATCGTGGCCCTCGTCGCCGCCGTCAAGACCAGCAGCGACGGGGTGGTCATACAGCGAGCGTCGTCGCGGCGCCCGCACGCGACCGACTTTCGGCTGGTGCAGGGCGCGCTCAACGCCAGCGGCGTCGGGATCCTGCTGTCCGGGGTCGCCGTGACGCCACCCGTCATCGCCTACCTGCCGTCGAGCGTCTCGCTCATCAATCTCACGGGTGTCGCGGCGCGCGGCGTCGGGTACGCCATCGGCGGCATCCTGTTCGCGCTGGCGTTCCTGCCGAAGCTGACGGCGGTGCTGCTCTCCGTGCCCGGCCCCGTCATGGGGGCGTTTCTGCTGATCATCATGGGCCTGCTGGTCGTGGAGGGCATGCGCACGGTCTTGCAGGACGGCCTCGATCCACAGCGGGGACTGGTGGTGGGAGTGGCGCTCGCGCTCGGCGTGGCCCTCGAGGACGGAAGCGTGTTTCGGGGCGTGCTCGGCGCGACCTGGAGCGCTTCGCTCGGCAACGGCATGACCGTCGGGGTACTGGCCGCCATTCTGATGACGACCTTCCTGGAGCTCACGGGTCGGCGGCGCCGGCGGCTCGAAGCGGCGCTCGACACCTCGGCGCTGCCGCGCATCGACGCTCTCCTGCGCGAGCTCGGAAGCCGGATGCAGTGGAGCCGTCAGTCGGTGGAGCAGTTGCGCGCGGCCGGCGAGGAGGCGCTGATGTGTCTGCTGCAGGCGCGCGGGGACCACGTCGCCCCCACGCCGCCGCGCATGATTCTCGTGGCGCGCCCCGCGCACGACGCCGTCGAGATGGAGTTCCTGGCCGTCTTCGACGAGCAGAACATCGAGGATCGGCTGACCTACCTCGGGGACCGTGCGGAGAGTCCGGAGGAGAGCGAGACCGAGATCTCGTTCCGCCTGCTGCGGCACTACGCCTCGTCCGTGCGTCACAAGAAGTACCACGGTATCGACGTGGTCACGGTGAAGGTCGCCGGCTCGCGCTGAGACAGTCCCGGGAACGGCCTCTGCGGGGATTCGACGCTGTCCGTGGGTCCTGGCTCGCCCCTCTGGAGTGGTGTGCGCCGCCGTCCCACTGCTCGGGGAGACCCGGGGCGACCGATCGGTCGTACGTTTTTCCAGGTTAGGCTAGGAAAATGGTGCGACCGAGACGGCGCGGGAGAGCTCGGCGTCCCGGTATCGTTCTGCTCCTGGTCGCCCTGACGACGGCAGGGGCAGGGGTGTCGCCGGCCGCCGGTGCAGGGTCCCAGGAGGAGGATTCGCGGGCGCAGGCGGAGGAGCCGTCCGACCCACTGGTCGACGAGCTCAGCCGCGCGCTGGGGATGACGCCGGTCGAGATCGAGGCCCTGAATCTGTCGCCCGGTGAGATGCGGAGCCTGATCGCCGGGTTTACGGAAGAGACGGTGGTGGTCGGGTCCCGCGCCGAGCCGCGCAGCGCCACCGAGTCGGCGGTGCCGGTGGACGTGCTGACGGCGACCGACCTCGTCAGCCAGGGGACGGGCGACCTGAAGGACCAGTTGCGCACCATCATCCCGTCGTTCAGCACCAACACCCAGCCGATCAGCGGCGTGTCGACGGTGGTCCGCCCCGCGATGCTCCGCAACCTGGCCCCCGACCACACGCTGGTGCTGATCAACGGCAAGCGCCGGCACCGCTCCTCGATAGTCGACTGGCACGGCGGCAACGGCGTGGCGTTCGGCTCGCAGGGCCCCGACATCTCCGCCATCCCCGCCATCGCGCTGCGGCAGGTGGAGGTGCTGCGGGACGGCGCGGCGGCCCAGTACGGCTCGGACGCGATCGCCGGCGTCCTGAACTTCCAGCTCCGCGACGCCCGCGGCGGCGGTTCCGTCGAGGTCAACACCGGGCTGTACCAGGCCGGCGACGGGGAGTCGACGCAGTTCGCCGGCAACGTCGGCCTGCCGCTGGGCGCCACCGGGTTCGCCAACCTCAGCCTGGAGTACGGCAACGCGAACCCGACGAACCGGGCCGCGCCGCGGCGCGATGCGGTTGCGCTCATCGCCGCCGGCAATACGCACGTACCCTCCGAGCGCCCGCAGGTCTGGGGCGACCCGGCCGTCGACGACGACCTGAAGGCGTTCGGCAACTTCGGCTACACGCTCCCCGCTGACATGCAGTTGTACGCCCACACGAGCTACGCCCGCAAGAAGGTCACCTTCGGCGTGTTCTTCCGGAACCCGAACACGCGCCTCGGCGTGTTCAGCAACGACCGCGGCCGCACGCTGCTCGTCGGCGACGTGCTGGAGGCGAACGGCATGGGCTCGGCCGACTGTCCGACGGTCGCGGTCGCCGACAACGTGCCGGACCCGGTCGCCCTCCAGCAGGTCCGCGACGACCCCAACTGCTTCACGTTCCAGGAGCTGTTTCCGGGCGGCTTCGTCCCGCAGACGGGGGGCACGGCGACCGACTCGTCGCTCGTCGGGGGCGTGCGCGGCTCCACGGCCGGCGGATTCAACTGGGACCTGAGCGCCTCGCTCGGGATGCACCGGACCGATTCCTTCGTCCACGACACCATCAACGCTTCGCTCGGCCCGACGTCGCCGAGGGCGTTCGACGTCGGCCGGAACCACCAGCGGG
>JAPOYG010000360.1 GCA_026706755.1 Acidobacteriota bacterium | reverse complement strand
CGCGCCGCCTCGACGTAGGTGACGTCGTTCATCAGGTTCAGGGCCTGGAGCGGCGTGTTCGTCCGGCTGAGGCGGACGATGCACGTCTCGCGCGTCGACGAGTCGAAGGCCAGCATCGACGGCGGCGCGAGCGTCCGCTTCCAGTAGGTGTACAGGCTGCGGCGGTAGAGGTCGTCACCCGTGGACTGCCGGTAGTCCTGGCTGCTCTGCTCCTCCCACAGGCCCTCGGGCTGGTACGGCCTGACCGACGGCCCGCCCAGCCGGGGCGCGAGCAGGTCGGCGATCGAGAGCGCCTGGTCGCGGATCATCTGCGCCGTCATGCGCTGGCGCGGCCCGCGGGCCAGGAGGCGGTTCTCCGGATCCTCCTCGAGGGCCTCCGGCGTGAGGTTCGACGCCTGGCGGTAGGTGGAGCTGGTCACGATGGCCCGCTGCATCGCCTTGACGTCCCAGCCGGACTCGACGAACGTCGTCGCCAGCCAGTCCAGGAGCTCCGGATGGCTGGGGTACTCCCCCTGCAGCCCGAAGTTCTCCGACGTCTTGACCAGGCCGGTCCCGAAGTACATCTGCCAGAAGCGGTTCACGGCCACGCGGGCGGTCAGCGGGTGGTCGGGCTGGACGAGCCATTGGGCGAACCCCAGGCGATCGTTCGGCGCGTCGTCCGGCATCGGGGGCAGCACCGCCGGCACGCCGGGATCGACCCGCTCGCCGGGCACGTCGTAGGCGCCGCGGATCAGCCGGAACGTGTCGCGCCGGGGCTCCATCTCCTCCATCACCATGACGGTGGGGAAGCTCTGCCAGAGCGCCTCGCGCTCGCGCTCGAGGTTCTTGACGCCCTGCCACGCGTCCCGCACCTCGGGCGCCGCGTACTGGTCGAGGAAGGCGAGCCGCAGCTTCTCGGACTGCCCGGCCGTGCGGCTGGCCGGCACGATTCGGGCGATCTCGGTCAGCGTCTCCCCGGTCGCCACGACGGCCGCCTGCTCCGGCGTCAGGGCCTCCATGTAGATGCGCACGTCATCGATCATTCCCTGGAAGCGGGGCATCGAATCGGTGGCGCCGGAGTCCTCCGGAGGGGGCCCGCTGGCCCCGATGCGCAGGGGCTCCCGCGTCCGCATCGGGTTGTTGATCCCGTCGAGCAGCGGGTTGATCTCCCGCGCCGCGCCGTTGACGTAGAGCCGGAAGCTCTCCGGCACGTGCTTCCCGTCGTAGGTCACCAGCACGTGCTGCCACTCGTTGAGCGGCAGCGTGTCGACGGACTCGATCCGCAGCCCGTCGTCCGCGTAGCGCTGCGACAGGTTGACCTCCAGCTTCCCTTCCAGGAGGTACAGGCCCCAGCCCTGCTCGCCCTGGTCGCCCGCCAGCGCGCGCGACACGATGACGCCGTCGGACGCGGTGGGATAGATCCAGGCGGCCAGGGTGAACGGCTCGGCGTAGGTGAAGTTCGCGATGTTGCCGGCGTTGATGAAGCGCTTGCCGTCGAAGCTCATCGCCTCGCCCACCCGGCCGGGGGCGAAGCGCGGCAGGCCGTCCTCCAGCGTCACGTTGACCGGGAACTCGTAGCTCACCGGCTGCCGGGGCGCCCGCAGGTGGGAGGTCACCCCCTGGTGGGGGATCACCGGCTCGGGGCTGTAGTTGCCGCCGATGTCGCCGTCGAGCGGGTGATGGACCAGCAGCTTGTCGCGCAGGACCCAGTCGATGGGCCAGGCGTCGCGCAGCGAGCGCTCCCACTCGGCCCGCGCCTCGGTCGAGTCGGCCTCGAGGCTCTCGAACACCTCCCGCGCCTTGTCGATCTTCTCGTCCAGCTCGGCCAACTGGTCGAAGTCCGCGTCGGTCGGCGCGGTGACGAGGGGCGGCGAGTTGAAGTACTTGAACGCCTTCGCGCCGAGGCCGCGCAGGTTGCCGCGCTCGGGGATGTTGTTGAAGTAGGCGTAGATCTCGTAGAACTCCTGCTGCGAGACCGGGTCGAACTTGTGGTCGTGGCAGCGCGCGCACCCGAGCGTCAGGCCCATCCAGACCGTGCCCGTCGTCGACACGCGATCGACCACGTTCTCGACCAGGAACTCCTCGGGGACGATGCCGCCCTCGCCGTTCTGGCTGTGGTTGCGGTTGAAGGCGGTGGCGATGCGCTGATCGAGCGTGGCGTCGGGGAGCATGTCGCCGGCGATCTGCTCGATGGTGAACCGGTCGAACGGCATGTTCTCGTTGTAGGCGTCGATCACCCAGTCGCGGTAGCGCCACATCTGCCGCGGGGCGTCGGTCTGATACCCGCTGGAGTCGGCGTAGCG
>JAPOYG010000158.1 GCA_026706755.1 Acidobacteriota bacterium | reverse complement strand
TCGCGTCGACGAAGCGCACGACCTACCTCGGGCAGGAGGTCGGCGTGATGCACGCGTGCGGTCACGACATCCACACCGCGGTCCAGCTCGGCGTGGCGTCGATCCTGAGCGGGATGCAGGCCGAGATGCCGGGCACCGTCGTCTTCGTGTTCCAGCCGGCCGAGGAGGGCCCGCCGCCCGGCGAGGAGGGCGGCGCGATGCTGATGCTCGAGGAGGGAGTGTTCCGCGATCCGCGGCCGGAGGCGGTGTTCGGGCTGCACGCGAGCGCGCACGCCGACGTCGGCCGGGTCGCCTACACCCCCGGCGGCGCGCTGGCCGCGGTCGACCACTTCCGCGCGACCATCCGCGGACGGCAGGCGCACGGAGCGGCGCCGCATCTCGGCATCGACCCGGTGGTGATGGCCGCGCAGGCGGTGACCGCGCTTCAGACCATCCGTTCCCGCAACCTGTCTCCGCTCGCCCCCAGCGTCGTCACCGTGGGCCTGATCCGGGGCGGGACCCGCTTCAACATCATCCCGGGCGAGGTGCGGCTCGAGGGCACCGTCCGGACCTACGACCCGGACGTGCAGGACACCGTGGAGCGCCGCATGCGCGAGATCCTCGACGGCGTCACGCGGGCCGGCGGCGGCTCGTTCGAGCTCGAGTACGACCGCATCGTGCCGGTCACCATCAACGACCGCGATCTGACGGCCGCGACCGTCCCGAGCCTGACCGCCGCGGTCGGAGCCGGCAACGTGGCCCTGGCGGATCCCTGGATGGCGGGGGAGGACTTCTCCCGCTTCGCCAACGAGGTGCCGGGGTTCTTCTTCATGCTCGGCGCCCGCAAGCCGGGAACGGTATCCGGCGATCACCACTCGCCGACCTTCCGCGCGGACGACGGCGCCCTGCCGGTCGGCATGCGGGCGATGGCCAACGTGCTCTGGGACTACCTGGAGCGCGGGGCGGGCGAGCCGGAACCCTCGGTCCGCTGACCCTCCGCGCGGCGCCGGGGGCACGCTCACGCCGGGCCGCCGTCGGGCCGGCCGGCGGCGCCGGTGACGGCGGCATGTACTTCGGTTAGCGCCGGGCCGATGGAACAGACGAGAGACCAAGCCGCCGCGCCGCCGGAACGCGGTTTCGAGACCCGGGCGATTCACAGCGGCCAGCCCCCCGACCCGTCTACCGGCGCGGTCAACGTGCCGGTCTACCTGACCTCCACCTACGCCCAGTCCGCGCCGTGCGTCCTCCAGGGATACGACTACTCCCGCACGGCGAACCCCACGCGGGGCGCCTTCGAGCGCTGCCTGGCCGACCTCGAAGGCGCACGGCACGGCTTCGCGTTCGCGTCCGGCTGCGTGGCGACGACGACCGTCATGCACCTCGTCAAGGCGGGCGAGCACGTCGTCGCCTGCGACGACCTCTACGGCGGCAGCTTTCGGCTGTTCGACCGCGTGCTGGCCGACCACGGTCTCCGCTTCAGCTACGTGGACCTGTCCGACCCCTCGGCGCTGGAGGCCGCGATGCTGCCGGAGACCCGGCTCGTCTGGATCGAGACGCCGACCAACCCCCTGCTGAAGCTCATCGACATCGAGGCCGTGGCCCGCATCGCCCACGAACGCGGCGCGCTGCTGGCGGTCGACAACACGTTCATGAGCCCTTACTTCCAGCGACCGCTGTCCCTGGGCGCGGACCTGGTCGCCCACTCGACGACCAAGTACATCGCCGGTCACAGCGACCTGATCGGCGGCGCGGTGGTGACGGGCGATGAGGAACTGGCCGAGTCGCTGGCCTTCCTCTCGAATTCGGTGGGCGGCGTGCAGAGCACGTTCGACTCGTGGCTGTGCATGCGCAGCCTCAAGACGCTCGCCGTGCGGATGCAGGCCCACGAGCGGAACGCGTTCGCCGTGGCCCGCTTCCTGGCGGAACACGACCGGGTTTCGGAGACGATCTACCCGGGCCTGCCCTCGCATCCGCAGCACGCCCTCGCCGCCCGACAGATGGACGGCTTCGGCGGCATGGTGTCGTTCCGGATCCGCGGCGACCTCGCCGCCGCGGAGCGGTTCCTGGCGCGTCTGCAGGTTTTCACGCTGGCGGAGAGCCTCGGCGGCGTCGAGTCGCTCGTCGAGCACCCGGCCATCATGACCCATGCCAGCGTCCCCGCACCCCAGCGCGAAGCGCTCGGCATCGGGGACGACCTCATACGGCTGTCCGTGGGCATCGAGACCGAGGCGGCCCTGACCCGAGACCTCGACGCCGCGCCCGCCGCCGCGTGCCCGGGGGCGCCCCCGCCGGCGGCGACGCCGCCG
>JAPOYG010000411.1 GCA_026706755.1 Acidobacteriota bacterium | reverse complement strand
ACGTACTGCTCGGTGAAGCTCTTCGTGCCGACCGCGATCGGCCGCTCGCGATCGCCCAGCAGCGGTGCCGCGAGCGTGGCGCCGGCGTAGGCGTAGAGGAGGACGACGGCCGCCAGCGCCGCGGCGAGACGGCCGCGCCGGCGGCGAGCCAGCCCGACCTCGACCGCCCGGACCAACCCGTCGAGCAGCAGGGCCAGGCCGGCCGCGGCGACGCACCCGACGATCACCGAGCCGTAGTTGCGTGTCTGCAACCCGCTGAAGATGTAGTTGCCCAGGCTGGTCGCCCCCACCGGCGTGGACAGCGTCGCGATGCCGACCACCCAGACCGTCGCCGTGCGCACGCCACCGACGACGACCGGCATCGCCAGCGGCAGCTCCACCATCAGGAGCTGCTGCCGCGGCGTCATCCCGACGCCGCGCGCCGCCTCGGTCAGGGCGGGGTCGACGCCCCGGATGCCGATCACCGTGTTGCGCAGCACGGGGAGGATGCCGTACAGCGTCAGCCCCACGATGGCGGGCAGGAACCCGATGCTCTGGAGATCGAGGGCTGCGAGCACGGGAACCATGACGGCCAGCAGCGCCAGGCTGGGGACGGTCTGGATGACGCCGGCGAGCGCCAGCGCCGGCTGCTCGAGCCAGGGGATCCGGGTGGCCGCGATGCCCAGCGGTACGCTGACGCCGATGCTGAGCAGCAACGCGAGCAGCGTGAGCTGCAGGTGCGCTGTGAGGTAGTCGGGGAGCAGCGCCAGCAGCTCGTTCACGCTCGCGCCTCCGCCGGTGTCCCGTCCGCCAGGGCCTCGATGACGGCCGCCTGGCGGCGCGGGGTGTCCATCAGCCGGGCCACGTAGTCGTCGGCCGGACGGGTGAGAAGGTCGCGCGGGGTGCCCACCTGGAGCAGCCGGCCCTCGTGCAGGACGGCGATGCGGTCGGCCAGGGTCAGCGCCTCCGTCATGTCGTGGGTGACGAACACCGTCGTCAGGGCCAGGGCCGAGCGGATGCGCAGGAACGACTGCTGCAGGCGCTCGCGAGTGACCGGATCGAGGGCGCCGAACGGTTCGTCGAGCAGCATTACGCGCGGCTGCGCAGCGAGCGCGCGCGCCACCCCGACCCGTTGCTGCTGGCCCCCCGACAGCTCCTGCGGACGGCGGTAACGCATTTCGGGCTCGAGCTCGACCAGCGCGAGCAGCTCGTCCACCCGCGCCGCGATGCGCTCGGGAGGCCAGCCGAGCAGCACCGGCGTAACCGCCACGTTCTCGGCCACCGTCATGTGGGGGAAGAGGCCGATCCGCTGGAACACATAGCCGATCCGGCGCCGAAGCTCGTGGGGCGGAAGCTCCGCCGTGTCGACGCCGTCGAGGCGCACCGAGCCCGCGGTCGGCTCGATGAGCCGGTTGATCATCTTGAGGGTGGTGGTCTTGCCGGAGCCGGAGCCGCCGAGAAGCACGAGCAACTCGCCGGCGCACACCCCCAAGCTGAGCCGGTCGACAACGACGGCCTCTCCGTAGCGCCGGGTGAGGCCCTCCGCCTCAATCATGACGGGGGCGGCGTGGTCACAGCCGGAATGGCCACCCTGCCGCCGTGCCGCGCGGGAAGGACGTCGAACTTGCACAGGAGAGCGTCGACATCCTTGCCGGTGCCTGGCAGTTCCATCCTCCTCTTCGGGCTGCCCGCGGGTCGGAGGCCGCAGGCGGCGACCGTCGAGCCTCTGCCGAAGGGTGCAGGGCCGCCCGCAACCGCTGGCGGTTCGGCGGTGCCGCTACACCCCCGAGCGGTTCGGCGATGCCGCTACACCCCCGACAGGTGCTTCACGGCGCCGGTGCTGTCGCCGAGCGTCTCGACCGGGACGTCCAGCTTCTCCAGCAACGCGACCTGCAGGTTCGTGAGCGGAGTCTCCTCCGCCACACGCAGGTGCCGGCCGCCCCGGATCCGACCGGCGCCGCCACCGGCCACCAGGACCGGCAGGTTGACGTGCAGGTGCTGATTGCCGTCACTGATGCCGCAGCCGTACTGCATGACGACGTGGTCGAGGAGACTGCCGTCGCCGTCCGGCGTGGCGTCGAGCTGCGTCATGAAGTAGGCGAGCTGATCGATGTGGTGCCGGTTGACCTTCGCCAGCTTGGCCATCTGCTCCGGCCGGTTCTGGTGGTGCGACAGGCCGTGGTGCGGGTCGGGAATCCCCAGGTCGGGATAGGTGCGCGGGCTGACCTCGCGCGACATCATGAACGTGATCACACGCGTCATGTCCGCCTGGAACGCCAGCACCTGCAGGTCGAACATCAGCCGCGCGT
>JAPOYG010000133.1 GCA_026706755.1 Acidobacteriota bacterium | reverse complement strand
CCGGTGCAGCTCCTGTTCGGGGTGGCCACGATGACGCTGGCCGCCGTGACCACCACGTACGCGTTGAGCCTCGCCTACCTGGGTGCGACCGGCTCGCACTACTTCGTCGAAGCGGCAATCCCCATCGCCGTCTTCCTCGGCATGCATCTGCTGTTCACGGATCCGTCCACGTCGCCGCGTACCGAGTCGGGCCGGCTGGCGTTCGGAGTGCTCTACGGCGCCAGTGTCTTCGCACTGTTCGCTCTGCTCGGCGCGGCCGGGGCTCCCACCTTCTACGACAAGCTGCTGGCGGTGCCCCTGCTCAACCTTCTCATCCAGGTCCTGGATCGGACGACCGGGTCCGGTGTCCTGCGGCGCTTCGATCCGGCTCGCCTCGGCCCGCGGCTCAGCCCGCGCCGGCGCAACCTGGCATACGTGACGGTCTGGGCGGCCGTGTTCGCGGTCATGCAATCGGCGACCGGCACTCCCGTCACGCTGGCCCGCGCCGACACGTTACTGGCGCATGGCCGGATCCCGGAGGCGATCGGTGCGTACCGCGAGCTCATCGCGACCGCGCCGGACCACGCGGCCGGTCACAACAAGCTGGGGTACGCGCTGCTGCAGCTCGGGCGCATCGGGGAAGCGATCACGCTCCTGCGCCGCGGGGTCGATCTGCAGCCCGACGATGCGGAGGCGCACAACAACCTCGGCCTGGCGCTGATGCAGGCAGGCAGCCCCCGCGAAGCGATCGCCTCGATTGAGGAGGCGCTCGCGCTCCGGCCCGACTACGCGGAGGCGCACTACAACCGCGCGCAGGCACTGACGGCGACGGGACTGCAGACGGAGGCGGTGGCCGCGTTCCGCGGGGCGCTTCGCGCGCGGCCCGAGTGGCCCACAGCCCTCGGCGCGCTCGCGTGGCTCCACGCGACGAGCGGGGACCCGGACGTGCGCGATCCCCAGGCCGCGGTCGAGCTCGCGATGCGGGCTGCCGAGCTGAGCGGGCGGCAGGACGCCGCCGTGCTCGACGCCCTGGCCGCGGCCTACGCGGCAGACGACCGCTACGACGAAGCGACGCGCACCGCGGAGGCAGCCGAGGCGCTGGCAGCGGAGTCCGCGCCCCACCTCGTCGAAGGGATCGCCGCACGGGTGCGGCTGTACCGCGCGGGTCGACCCGTGGTGGCCGGCGCTCCGTGAGCTCGCCCGTGCGTGCCCGCCTCGTTCGTGTCGGAGCAGTTCTCGCCTCGGGCACGAGGGACCACGCGATGCCCGCGGGCGGCGTCGCCCCGGCGTGTTTGGAGTAGCCTCATGCAACGAACGATGCCGGAAAGCGGGAGCGCAATGCGCGTCATCGCCTGGAGTCTGGCGATCTGGTGCACGGCGGCGGCCATGTTGATCGGGGCCGATTTCTGGGATTCGAAGGGCTCCTCGGAATGGACCGCCCGGGAGATCGACCGGTTGCTGTCCGATTCCCCGTGGGCCGGGAACGTCAGCGTGCACGTCACCGACGTCGGTCTCGCCGGTCGGGTGGGCGGTCTCGGAGGCGGCGTCGTGGGCGCCGGGACGGGATCCCGGGGCGGCGTCGGGGCCGGCGGCGGCGGTGTCGCGGGCGCGGGGGCCGGGAACATCGGCGGCGGGACGTTCATGCCGCCCCCGCGACGATTGCGCGTGCCGGTGGTGTGGTCCAGCGCGCTTCCGATCCGGCAGGCCATGGCGCGGCTGACCGCCGGGGAAGCGTCGGAGCGCTTGGTTCCGCCCGCGCTGACCGACGACGAGCCGGTCTATCGCATCACCATCGTCGTCCCGGCGGAGCTGGGCGAGGAGATCGACAGCCTCGGAGAGGTGCAGCGCGCGACCAGCCTTGCCACCCGTCGTACGAGGGATCGGCCGCCGGTCGACATCCGCCTGTTCTATCAGGGCGCACTTCTCGGGCTCGAGTTCCACTTCGAGCGGGAGCCCGCAATCACCCTGCAGGATCGGGAGGTCGAGTTCGCGACGGAGCTCGGCTCCACGTCGATCGAGCGGACCTTCAGGCTCTCCGACATGACGGTGCATGGCGAGCTGCGGTTGTAGTTCGAGCGGCGCCGCGTAAGAGACGGGCCCGCGCGAGCGCGTGGGCCCGTCTCCGCGGCCGGAGGCACCAGGTTGACGTCACGCGCCCGATGGCCGTTGCCCGTGGTGCTGGGCCTGGGTCTTGCTCCCGCCCTCGCCTCGGTGGGGATCGACGCCCAGATCTCGGCGGACCGTGATCCGGCACGGGCGGTGCGCGAGGTGCTGCGCGGGGACCACGAACTGCAGGGCGTGGCTGTCACCGTCGCGGAGGGAGAGGCCACCCTCACCGGCCGCGTGCCGACGCTCCGGGCCAAGTCCCAGGCGATCGAGCGCTCCCTGCGCGTCGACGGCATCGAGCGCGTGGCGAGCGAGCTGGTGATTCCGCGCGTCGAGGACGAGCGGCGGCTGGCGCAGGCCGTGGTGGCCAGCATCGTCAGCTATCCGTTCTACACGATGTTCGACTACGTGCACGGCGGCGTCAGGGACGGCATCGTGCTGCTCGCCGGCAACGTGACGCCGGAACGCGAGAAGGCCGGCGAGCTCGTCGATCGCATAGCGCGCATCCCCGGCGTGCAGGAGATTCGGTCGACCGTCGAGACGCTTCCGCCGGGAGCGGGAGACGCCCGACTGCGGCTCGTCCTGGCCTCCCGCATCTTCGACAACGACTTCCTCCATCGCTACGCCAGGCTGCGCCTTCCGCCGTTCCATGTCATCGTCCGCCGGGGGACCGTGACCCTGACCGGGTTCGTGCGCGATCCCGTGGAACGCAACGTCCTGGAGCAGGTGGTCCGGCGCACGTTCGGCGTCACCCGCGTCATCAATGAGCTGGACACGGAGCGGGGCCCGTGATCGTCGCTTCGCGGGCGCACCCCGGCACCCCGCTCCAGGCAGAGGGAGAAGACCATGGGCCGTCGTCAGTGGATACCGATCGTCGTCGCGATGGCGTACGTTCTCGTGTCCGTCCCGGCCGCAGAGGGCCAGGGCCAGGGGCGAATCATCGGCGCCGTGCTCGACGACGACGACGACTCCCCCATCCCCGGCGCCCTGGTCCGGGCCGAGAACCCGGGCGCGGCCCGCGCTTTCGAAGCGACGACCGGCGAGGATGGACGATTCGCCGTCGTCGGCCTCACGAGCGGCACGTGGACGGTACTCGCCTCGGCGGAGGGGTACGCGCCGACAACTTCGACGGCTCCCGTGATGCAGTCGGTCGGCCAGGTCGTGACGGTCAGGCTCAAGCGCATCCCCTCGAGGCTCGAGAGGGCGATCGGCGCGGAGGCGTTGGCGGGGCGGGACGCGGCCGCTCTCGAGCGCGATCTGGACGCGGCCGATCGGGCTTTCAACGAGCAGCGATGGGACGCCGCGCTGGCGGGCTACCTGGCACTTCTCGACGAGATCCCGGCGTTCTCGGATCTGCTGGTGCGCATCGGCAACACCCATCGCGCAAAAGGAGACTACGAGGCGGCACTGGCTGCCTACGAACGCCTGCTGGCCGTCGAACGGAACCACGAAGGGGCGAGGGCCGAGGTGGCCCGCACGCGTCTGGCGATGGGCGACCTGGATGCGGCGGCGGAACTGGAGAGCGCCACCGGGATTGGCGCATCGCGCGAGGATCTGTTCAATCTCGGGGAGGTGGCTTTCGCGAGTGGCGATCTCGACCGCGCCGCGGAGCTCTACCGGCAGTCGTCGTCGGTCGACCCGCGTTGGGGCAAACCGTTGCTCAAGCTCGGCATGGTCTCTCTCAACCGGGGTGACATCGCGACCGCAAAGGAGTATTTCCAACAGGTCGTGACGCGGGACCCGGACACCCCGGAGGCCGCGCAAGCTGCGTCTACGCTGGCGGCGCTCCCGTAAGTGCGGCGGGGAGCTACGCCACGGCGGCCACGAGCCCGCCCACTCCGTCCACCCCGGATCGCCCGCCGCGGCGCGCCCGGCAGGCAGTGGCGGCACGCGGTCAACGCAACTGCATGCCCGACCAGGCGTTGATCACGACGACGCCGGCAACGATGAGCCCCAGCCCGATCACCGCGGGCGCATCCAGCCGCTGGCCGTGGACCAGCAATCCCAGGATGGCGATCAGGACGATCCCCGCTCCCGCCCAGATGGCGTAGGCAATGCCGACCGACATGTCCCGCAGGCAGAGAGACAGGAAGTAGAACGCCGCTCCGTAGCCGACCACGACGATCGTGCTCGGCAACGGCCGCGTGAACCCCTGGGTCGACGCGAGCGCGGTGGTGCCGGTGACTTCGGCGGCGATGGCGAGAGCGAGATAGACGTAGGGCATGGCGGCGTTCCGGGTCAGGCAGCGAGAGAGACGTCGTAGAGCAGCTTGACGCCGATGACGAGCAGCCCGGCGTACACCACCCGGTAGAACAGCTCGTCGTCGACGCGGACGTGCAGGTAGCGGCCGAGCGCGACGCCGACGGGCGCCAGCGGCAGCAGCAGGAGCGATGTGGCGAGATTGTCGGCCGTCCACTGGCCGAGCCAGGCGTAGGGCAGCACCTTCGACCAGTTGACCACGAAGAAGAAGCAGATGCCGGTGGCCTGGAAGATGGACCGGTGCATCCGCTGCGGCAGCAGGAAGGCGTGGAGTGGCGGGCCGCCGGCGTGGATGGAGAAGCTCGTGAATCCGGCCAGCAGGCCCCAGAACCAGCCCAGGGCGCGACGCGGCGGGCCGCTCGGCGCGGCGCCGAGCCCTCGCCAGAAGTACTGGGCCGCGTACGCCAGCGCCACCGCGGCCACGAGCAGGCGCAACCCGTCCGCCGAGACCACCCGCGCCGTCAGGAAGCCGACCACCGTGCCGGCAAGGGCGGCCGGCAGCAGAATGCGCAGGTTGGGCACGTCCCACTGACGCCAGTAGACGCGCATCGCCAGCACGTCCATGACCATCAGGATGGGGAGCAGGATGGCCGCGGCCTGCACGGGGCTGACGACCATCGCCATCAGCGGGACGCCGACGATGGCGATGCCGCCGCCGAGACCGCCCTTGGCGATCCCGACGATCAGCACCGCGACGCTAGCCGCCGCGTAGAACCAGGGGTCGGCGATCAATTCGCCGGAAGCGCGAAGACGTAAAGGGCGTTGCCGCTCGGCGGATGGCGGACGTCATCCGCCAGCAAGCGCGGCGCGAGGCGCGGGCTGCCGCCGCCGAGACCGGTCGAGACGGCGACGTACTGCCGGCCGCCGGCCCGGAAGGTGACGGGGAAGCCCTGGACCGAGGTCCCCAGCCGGGCGCGCCACAGCTCGTCGCCCGTCTCGACGTCGAAGGCGCGGAACCGCCGGTCGAGATCGCCGGCGAACGCGAGGCCGCCCGCGGTCGTGAGCACGCCGGTGAGGAACGTGGCGCGCTGCTCGACGCTCCAGACCTCCTCGAGGGTCTCCACGTCGAAGGCGGCGAGCTTGCCGAGGCGGCCGTCCGTGCCCGGCATCTCGTGGAACGGCCGCGAGCTCATCCCGACCCCCCCGGAGCCGAGCTCGAGCGCCACCTCCCGCACCGCCAGCTCCATGCAGGTCTGGGCGAGCGGCAGGACGAGCAGCCCCGCCTCCGGGTGGTAGCTCATCGGGTGCCAGTTCTTGCCCCCGGCGGTGCTCGGACAGGCCGGGACCAGCTCTTCGAACGCCGCGTCGACGATGTCCTGCCGGTAGGTGACGGCGCCGGTCTCGGGATCGATGCGGTCGAAGACGTTCTGGTAGACCGCCTCCTTGTAGCCGAGGAACTCGCCGGTCTCGCGATCCAGCTTCCAGAGGATGCCGTGCTTCCCGGCGCTGAACACCGTCTTGCGCGTGCCGATGTCCACCAGCACCCGCTCGTAGACTTCATCCAGATCGAGCGTCTCCGCGGGAACGTGCTGGAAGTACCAGTCGAGGAGGCCGGCGCCGGGGTCGATGGCGACCGTGGAGTTGGTGTAGAGCGCCGCGTCGCTCCCCGTCATGCCGCGGCTGATCGCGGCCCACGGCTTGGCCTGCGCCACCCCGAAGTAGACCCGGTCGAGGTCGGGGTCGTAGCTCCCGGTGATCCAGGTGTCGCCGCCGGCGCGCAGGTAGTCGGGCAGGTCGGCCCACGTGTTGCCGCCCGGCTCATCCGACCGGGCCGTCGTATGAAAGCGCCAGCGCTGCTCGCCCGTCGCCGGGTCGTAGCCGCTGATGAAGCACGACTGGCGCGTGAAGCGGTCGCAGCCACTGAGGCCCTGCACGAGCGTCCCGCCGGCAACGAGCGGCCCGCTCGTGTTGCGGAAGCCCTCGGCGTGGTCGGCGATGGTGGTCTCCCAGACCTGCTCGCCGGTGCGGGCGTCGAGCGCGACGAGGCGCGCGTCCGGCGTGGCCAGGAACAGCCGCTCCCCGTAGATCGCGAGGTTGCGGCTCGTCCCGGAGTAGCCGGGTGTGTCGACCGCGACCCGGTGCTCCCAGATCAGATCGCCGGTCACCGCGTCGAGCGCCTGCACGACGGGGCCGATTCCGGTCACGTAGAGCACGCCGTCGAGCGCGATGGGCGAGGGGGCGTTCCAGCCGCCCTCGGGGAGCGCCCAGACCCAAGCCAGCTCCAGATCGCCGACGTTGCCGCGGTCGATGTCCGTGAGGCGGCTGTGGCTCCACGCGTGGTAGTTCCCGCGGATCATCAGCCAGTCGTCCGGGTCGGGGTCGCGCAGCATCGCGTCGGTGACCGGCCGGTAGCCGTCGACCGAACCGGCCGCGGTGACTCCGGTCTCGACCGCCGGCGCGCTGGCCGCCGCCGGAGCGGCAGCCGAGGCCGGGGCGGAGGGTGGAACCGGCGCGGCGGGTGCCGGGCCGCCAGCCACCGAGGCAAGGGTTGCCGCCGTGCTCGCGTCGAGCGGGGTCTCCCCCGCAGCCGCGCCGTTGGCCCGTAGAAGGTAGGCCACGATGTCGACGTAGGCCTCGTCGCCGAGCGCCCCTGGACGGTCGGGCGGCATCGACAGGCGGATCCGGTCGAACAGGTCCCGCGTCGTGAGGTCACCCCAGAACTGCAGGAAACTCGCTCCCGCCAGCGGCGGAGCCTCGAAGCTTCCCTGCAGGTTCGCCTGGTGGCAGGTCGCGCACTCGCGCGCGTAGGCAGCGCTTCCCGCCTCCGCCTGCGCCTCCGTGTAGACGGCGGCCGGTATCGGCTGCCCCGCTGCCGCAGGTGCCGGCGCGCCGCCGCCGAGTGCAGCAGCGACGGACACCGCAAATCCTGCGCGCCACTTCCGGCGGTGGCATCGTCTGGTCATGGAGTCATCCACCGTTTCCACGATCGGCTGGGTATTGCGACCCATGGGTTCACGGGGAGGTCGGAGGCGTGCACGAGGCAGGCAACGCGGGGCGCGGCCGACCTGCTCGGCCGCGCCCCGAAGCTCTGACCGGGTCAGGCGAAAGCCTGGGTCACGGCTGTCCCGCGGCGGCGCGCTCCTCGTCGCGGCGGTGGCCGCCGAGGATGCCCGGCATGCTGTAGTTGCCCTCGTGGCAGGCGTACTCGTACATCGGCTCCTCGCTGAGCCGCATCGGGATCGACGCCGTCCACGGCCGGCTCCAGGTGTTCGGCGCGTTGACCGTGAACGTGTAGTCGAGCGTACCGTCGTCGATGCGCGTCAGGCGCTCGACCAGCGTCATGTCGGGGGTGGTGCCCCGCCAGCGCCGGTCCTCGCTGAAGTTCGTCGTCTCGATGACGAGGGTGTCTCCCTCCCAGTAGCCGCGCGACTCGCCCGACCACTGCCGCATGTGGTCCGGCAGCGTGGGGCGCCCGTCGAGCGGCACTACCCGCACCGTGTGGACCATCTCGGTCACCAGCGCGACGTGGTCCGGCGT
Organism: Acidobacteriota bacterium; assembly: GCA_026706755.1. Lineage (GTDB taxonomy): Bacteria > Acidobacteriota > Vicinamibacteria > Vicinamibacterales > UBA8438 > JAGWAJ01. Next base: position 14,347 of record JAPOYG010000133.1, on the reverse strand, counting down.
CTGGAACACCTGCAGGATCTGGTTGTAGCCGCCGGGCGTGATCGGCGGGCCGGCGTTGAACCCGAGGATGCAGCGGTCGTACGGCGTGCGGTCGGTGTACGAATCCGCCGGATGCTCGGCCAGGTAGGCGCGGCGCGCCGCGGTTCGCTCCGCCCCTTCCGCCGTCATCTCGGGCAGCCGCCCGTTCGGCGGGTCGACGATCAGTGAGGTGCGCCGCGTGGCGACCGTGGTCGTCCCCTGGTCCAGCCAGAAGTTGTTGTAGAAGCCGGGAGCACCCTCCTCGCCGCGGTCGACGCTCTCGGTCGCCGTAGTGCGACGGGCCGCCCGGTTCAGCAGCTCCTCGTTGCGGTTGACGACCTCCTGCTCGCGGCGCGCCGCCTCCTCCTCGCTCAGGAACTCCTGCTCCGCCAGCTCCTCGGGCCGTTCGAGCGGCGTGATCGTGCGGAAGTCCCAGGGGCCCTGGATATCCGGATCCCCCCACGCGGTGCGGGCGGAGCTCTGGGCCGCGGCGGGCGCGGCCAGCAGCGAGACGACGACCACCGCCACCGCGGCGGCACCCAACGACGGGATCAGACGAATACGCATCTTCGTACCCCCTTCGAGTCTCCTTTGCCTCGCGGGAGACTCGCGACGTGCCCGTTGCCGCCATCCTACTACCTTTCGACTGCCCCGATTGCCCCGCCCGACCGTTACGGCCGCCGCCCGTCCGCGGGTTGTGTCGGCCGCGGCGGGCGCCGGCCGTCGGCGCCCGCGGCCGAGGGCCGCTCCATGACCTGCCAAGGACGCTTGAAGACCGCAGGGGATCCGCGGTACCGTGCCTGTGGGCCGCCCTCGCGCGATGCGGCTGCTAAGAGTCTGCGCCGTAGAACGCGCGATTCGAGACGTTGCGCCCGCGCAGACTCCCAACGCGACCGCAAGGTCGCACAGGGGCCGAGCGGGGAGACGGCGGTCGCAACGCCGGGATGGACCGTCGATGCCGCCGGGGCGGCGGGAGGAGCGCACCATGAGCCGACGGGACACGTGCAGCACGCGCATGGACCGCCGGGAGGCGATGCGGATGCTGGCCGGCGGCGCCGCCGCGGCCGCGGGTGCGGCGGTCGCCGGCGGCCGGATGGCGGGCGCGGGTGTCGCGGCGCCGGCGGGAGCGGTCGCAGCGGCGCCGCAGCAGGCTGCCGCCTCGGTCACGTTCCCCGAGGGCGCCATCGTGCGCACCGTCCTCGCCGACGTCGACCCGCAGGAGCTCGGCGGCGGCGCCACCCTGTTCCACGAGCACCTGTCGTTCCAGTACAGCAGCCCCCCGCCCGAGCCGCGGCGGCCGGGGACGCCGGAGCCGGAGGCGCCGACGAACGACGAGATGGTCGAGCTCCTGGTCGAGGAGTTGCGGATGGCGGCCTTCGACGGCGTGAGCTGCATCGTCGATTCGTCGATCGGGCCGCGCACGCCGCAGCAGCTCGCCAACCTCACCGCGATGGCGACCCGATCCGGCGTCCACGTGGTGGCGGGCGGCAGCTACTTCCTGCAGGCGCGCTACCCGGAAGCCATCCGCGGGCTGTCGGAAGACGAGCTCGCCGACCTTCTGGTCGAGCAGGCGGAGCGCGAGCGGTGGGGCGCGCTCGGCGAGGTCGGGACCTCGTTCCCGGAGATGCACGACGACGAACGGCACATGCTGCGCGCCGTCAGCCAGGTGCACCGGCGGACGGGCCTGCCGATCTTCACCCACGTGCCGCACGAGAGCTGCCCGTCGTGCGCCCTCGAGCAACTCGACATCTACGAATCGCAGGGCGTCGACCTCGCCCACCTCTGCATCGGGCACCTCTCGACCATCGAGCGTGCGCACGACCCGGGCTGGACGACGCACCGCGAGATCGCCGGCCGGGGCGCGTTCATCGGCTTCGACACGGTCGGCCACCTGATGAGCGCGTCGTTCATCCCCGAGCGGGAGAAGGTGGACATGGTGCTGAGCGCCCTCGAGGCGGGGCTCGACGACCACATCCTGCTGGCGTCCGACTTCGCCAATCCGGTGCAGCTCAAGACCAACTGGGGCAACGGCTTCTCGACCGTCCTGGTGCAGTTCGTGCCGAAGCTGCGCTACTACGGGGTGCCCGAGGCTACGATTCACAAGATACTGGTCGACAATCCGCGGCGGTGGCTGGCCCACGTCGCGGCCGGCGCGTAGGATTCGATCGCGGCGGCGCGCGTCGTCGGCGGGCGGGAGACGATGCGCGGTAGCCATCCGGAGGAGGCAACGTTGACTACCGGCAAGTGGTGGCTCGCGACGGTGGCAGGGCTGGTGGCGGCAGGGGTCGGCACGGCAGGACTCGCCTTGTCGCCGGGGCCGGAAGCGGGTGCCGAACAGCTCGCGTCGCCCGAGGGGTGGGAGGTGCCGCGGACGCCGTGGGGCGCCCCCGACCTGCAGGGCATCTGGGACAGCAAGAGCACGACGCCGCTCGAGCGGCCGGCGGAGCTCGCGGACCGGGAGTTCCTGTCGGACGAGGAGATCGCCGCCGTGGAGGCGGCGCGGGAGCGGCGCGCGCGCGAGGGGCGCGACGTGCGGGCCGAGCGCGGCACCGAGGCCGACGTCGAGGGAGCCTACAACAACATCTTCAGCACCTTCGTCGGGGTCGACTACAGCCGCACCCGCCGGTCGTCGCTGATCATGGATCCGACCAGCGGCCGCCAGCCGCCGCGGACGGCGCTCGGAGCCGAGCGGCAGGCGGCGGTGCGCGCCGCCCGCGTGCGCCCGCCGAGGCCGGACCTCCCCTACCCGGTCGACATCGGCCGCTCCTACGACAACCCGGAGGACGTGCGGCTGATCGAGCGCTGCCTCGGCGTCACGCTCCCGTGCATCGGCGGGCTCTGCGGCTTCAGCCGCATCGTGCAGGGCCCCGGCTGGGTCGGCATCTACTACGAGCAGGGCCACGGCGGCGGCGCCTACCGCTCCATCCCGCTCGACGGCCGCCCGCACCTCTCGTCCGACATCCGCCAGTGGCTCGGTGATTCGGTCGGTCGCTGGGAGGGCGACACGCTGGTGGTCGACACGACGAACTTCACCGACCGGACCGACTTCCTGGGGTCGCGCGAGAACCTCCACCTCGTCGAGCGCTTCACGCGGATCGGGCCGGACCTGATGCGGTACCGGATCACGGTCGACGACCCCACCATCTGGACGCAGCCGTGGACGATCGAGCTCGCCCCGACGCTCCAGGACAACCGGCAGAACCTGATCTTCGAGGCGGCGTGTCACGAAGGGAACTACGCCCTGACCACCATGCTGGCCGGCGCGCGACTGGAAGAGGCGGAAGCGGAGGCCGAGGCGGCGGCCGGGCGCGACGGCGGCCGGTGACCCGGAGAAGGAGAGCAGTCAATGAGCAGACGGACGGTGTGCGCGGCCGCGGCGTCGATTGCCCTCGCGGCAGCCCTCGCCACGCCGCCGGCGGCGGCGCATCACGCCTTCTCGGCGGAGTTCGACGCCCGGCAACCGGTACACTTCGAGGGCACGGTGGTCCGCGTGGAGTGGATCAACCCGCACGCCTGGATTCATGTCGACGTGGACGCGGAGGACGGTTCGGTCGAGCGCTGGATGATCGAGGGCGGAAACCCCCACAACCTGTTCCGCCGCGGCGTGCGCCGTGACGTCCTGCAGCCGGGCATGGTGATCGTCGTCGATGGGTACCGGGCCAAGGACGGCTCGCGCCGCGCCAACGGCCGCGACCTGACGCTGCCCGACGGCCGCACCCTCTTCGTCGGCTCGTCGGGCACCGGCGCGCCTCGGGACGGCCGCGACCCCTTCGAGCCGGCGGAGCCCCGCTAGTCCTGTCCCGGCGACCTCGCGAGGTAGAGCAGTGCAGGAACGAACGACCCGCGTTATGCGCGCCGCGGCCGCGGCCGGGCTCGTCGCCGTGGCCGCCGGCGCCGCAGTCCGCGAGACGGCCTCGGTCGAGCGGACGGCGCGCGCTACGGAGGCGACCCAGCCCGCCGCCGCCATCCCGCGCCTGGCCGGCACGCCGCACCCGGACCTGCAGGGCGTGTGGCAGGCGATGCGCGAGGTGGACTACGACCTCGAAGGCCACGCGGCCGGCGCCGCCGTCGTGCTCCACCCGGGCGTGCCGAACGGCCAGCCGGTGCCGGCCGCGCCCGTCCTCGCCCTGGGCGCCCTGGGCGGCGTTCCTCCCAGCCCCGGGGTCGTCGTGGGCGGCACCATCCCCTACCGGCCGGAGGCGCTCGCCCGGCGCGACGAGAACCGGGCGGAGGCCCTGACCCGCGACCCGCTGGTCAAGTGCCTCCTGCCGGGCGTGCCGCGCGCCACCTACCTGCCGTTCCCGTTCCAGATCACGCAGGGCGCCGACAAGATCCTGATCGCCTACGGCTTCTCGAACGCCGGGCGGACCATCCATCTCGACGAGGTCGAGCCGCCGGGCGTCGTCTCCTGGATGGGCCACTCGGTCGGGCGCTGGGAGGGCGACACGCTCGTGGTCGAGGTGACGGAGCTCATCGACCAGACCTGGTTCGACCGCTCCGGCAACTACCACAGCGACGAGTTGCGCGTCGTCGAACGCTACACCCCGATCACGCCCTACCACCTGCAGTACGAGGCGACCATCCACGACCCCGCGGTTTTCACCGAGCCGTGGACCATCGCGCTCCCCCTCTACCGGCGCATGGACGAGCACCCGCGCGTCCTCGAGTACCGCTGCGTCGAGATGGTCGAGGAGCTCGTCTACGGCCACCTCCGGAGGGAGCAGCTCGTCCGCCGCTGGGAGGGCGACTACGGCCGCCGCGGCGGCACCGTGGTGATCGACGTCACGCGGCGGCCGACCGTGCGCGAGGCGGAACCGTAGGGAGGGTGAGGCAGGCGGTCAGCCGCGCGGCCCCGACCGGAGCAGCGTCTGCATCACACCCGCCTCCTATTCGCTGAAGACACGCAACGCGGCGATGACGGCTCCGGCCACGGCGATTCCTGTGCCGACAATCCACTTGATGAGCGGGAGCTCGAGAGCGGCGAGGTCGGCGCGCACGTCGGCACGGTGCGCGGTGAGGTCGGCCCGGGTGGCGTAGTCGCCGTGCTCGGCCGCCTGGTGGATGGCGCTGGCCACTGCGTCGGCGTGGGCGCGCTCGATACCGGCCTCAGCGAGCTGACGGGCGACGGCGATGGAATCGATCATGGCCTTCGTCTCGGGAGCTTCTCCCTTGCAGTAGCTACGCCATCAGCCTACCGCGCCCCAGCCGACCCGCGCCACCCATGACCGTCGACTCTCGTGGTTGGAACGACTGCAGCTAATCGATGATGATCGCCGCCGCCGGTCCCGTCAGCTCGACGACGTGCAGGCCCGTGTTCGCGCGGTCCACGAGGTAGATCAATCCCCGGTCGTCGACCTCCACGTTGTTGGTCTGGATGGCCACCCTGCAGGTCTCGACGCCGTCGATCGTGGCGCAGCGCTCGTCGGTGCGTTCGGTCGTGGCCGGGATGTAGTACGCCACCTCCCGGAGGTCGAACGGATCGCGGACGTCGATGACGCGGGCGCCGGCGTTGAACCACGAGACGACCATCAGCTTGCCGTAGTAGGGCGGCTCCATCGACCACTGCGGCGCGTGCGGGCCGAAGCGGCCGCCGCGCGTGCAGAAGCCGCCGCTCGACTCCGGCACCTGGAAGGTCGAGATCGGCAGCGGATGGGCCTCGTCCGTGATGTCGAGCATCAGCGTCACGTGCCGCGTCTCCTGGCAGGCGTTCCCCACCGATTCGGAGACGACGAAGAGGAAGTCGCGGGTGGCGTGGTCGCGGTTTCCCGCGTAGTCGGGGATCGCGACGTCGAGGAGCGGCATCGCGGTGTGCCCGCCCCAGAACGACGGCAGGTCGAGGCGGCCCACCTCGGGGTAGGCCAGCGCCTCGGGGCTCGATGCCAGCGGCGCCGCCGCCTCGGGGTCGCCGCGGAGCAGCTTCTCCCGGTCGAGGATCTGCACCGCGCCCTCGGCCGAGGTGCCGTAGGCCAGGTAGACGCGGTTGCCGAGGACCACCGCCTCGTGAACGCCGGAGCCGCCCGGCACGGGTCCCGCTGCGTCGGGCTGGACCCCGGGCAGGCTGAAGTCGCGGACGTGGCGCGGCGCGGCGGGGTCGGCGAGGTCGAACACCTGCAGAACGCGGGGCGCCCGCCAGCCGTCGACGGTGCCGACCAGATGCGCCACGCCCGTGTCGCACTCCCACCAGTTCTTGTGGGTGTGCTGCGCGCCGGCCGGGGTGCGGCCGGTCTCGACCACCGTCCGCAGGAACCCGGGCCGGGCCGGTTCGCTCACGTCCCACAACTCGTGGCTGCGGTTGCCGTTGGACCGCAGCAGGTAGAACCGCCCGGCCTCCCCGTCCGGAAGCCGGTCCCCTTCGCACACCTGGACCATCTGCGCGCCCCGCGCGCCGCCCGTCGGCGGGATATGGGCCAGGAGGACAGGGGTGTCGGCGGCCGTGACGTCGACCACCGACGTGCCGTTCGGTTCGACCGCGCCCGTCAAGGGGTTGAGGGCCTCGCCGGCGTGGTGGCCGACGTAGAGGATGCGGCGCTCCCCCTGCCGGACGGGAAGCGGCTGGTAGGCCGAGCGTCCCTGCAGATCGTGCCGGCCGACGAGGCGCGTGTTGAGGCGCTCCTCGCCGTGGCCGGACCGGTCGGGCTGCGACCGGCCGAGGGCGAGCGCGACCGCGGCGACGACGAGGCCGGCAACGAGCGACGTCCGGACGGTGCTTCGATTCACCATAGCGGGTAAGCTTGGCACCGGAGGCTGATCGGTGTCGACACGATACCGGCCCAGGCGGGGGCCGGCGGGCCCCGGGCGGTCGATTCTGCAGCCCATGGTCTACCTCGCGATCGCATCCGTCCTGGCCTTCGCCGACACCCGGCACTTCAGCATCCGAGGAACCTGGCCGACGCCGGTTCGGCGCACGCTCTCCCGGCCGGCCAGGGTTGTTGCGTCAGGGCGCCGGGTGTGGAGGCCTGCGCGCACGACCGGGAAGGTAACCTATGGGCGATCGCATGATCCTGCTGCAACTTCTCCGCAGCTTGCGCAATGACAGGGTACGGGACCCCAACGTCGACCTGTTCATCGCGGTCCTGGAGAACAAGGTCGAAGATGTCAAGAAGGCCCTCGCCGACGGCGCGGACCCCAACACGACCGACAAGGAGGTGATCGGTCGCCATCGCGATCTGCTTGCCCGGACCTGCCCGGCCGCCCTCGGGGCGTGGACTCGGGAAGAGCCGGAGGGCGGCGGGACGGTGATGTGAGCCTCCTTCGCGGAGCACGCCCGGTCACTGCCTGCACCAGTCGCGGAATCCCTGCCCGCAGGCCGCCTCCCCGAGTTCGACCGGTGACAGGCGAGCGAGGCGGTGGGGACGACCCCGGAGAACGATGCGGAGATCGGCCTCCGCCGGCGGTGCTCGCTCCGGGGTGGCGGCGGTCGCCGGGTCGAGGTTGACGCAGCCGGGCGGGAAGCCGAGCCCGCAGGCGCGCTCGAACAGCTCCGCCGCCAGTACCGGCCGCAGGGTCGGCTGCACCAGGATGCCGTACTCGTTGCACGCCCAGCCGGAGCCCGCGTCGCAGTAGGCGGCCGCAAGTCGCGCGGCGTGGCGGCAGCCGTTTGGCCGGTCGTCGGCACACGCGGCCAGCCAGAACGTGACCCACTGGCCGCGATGCGTGTCGCCGACGGCCCGCACGCCGCTCAGCGCTGCGAAGACCGCCACCCAGGCGGCGGCCCAGGCGACGTTCCGGGCGCGGCCGGCGGGTCGCGGCACGAATCCGGTCGAATCCCGTCGCGTGACCGGGCCGTGCGCGATCCGCAAGCCGCGCGCCAACCGGTCGATCCCCCGTACCGCCAGATTGAGGATCGGCACGGCCAGCAGCTTGTCGTAGAAGGCAGGCGCGCCCGCCGCACCGAGAAGCGCGTACAGCACGAAGACGCTCACCGCGTACAGGGCTCCGAACGCCAGGCGCCCCGCCTCGCTCCGCGGCGACGTCGACGGATCCGTGATCAGCAGGTGCATCCCGAGGAACACGGCGACCGGGATGTAGGCGTCGACGAACCAGTAGGTCCCGGTCAGCGCGAAGTAGCCGAGGCCGAGCGCGTACAGGGTGACCGCGGCGGCCAGCGTCATCGTCGCCACGCCGAACAGCGCCTGCCCCGGCAGGCTGGCGAGCACGATGACCGCGTACAGGTGGGGGGCAGCGGACATGGTGGTCGCAATCTCGGGCCCCCACGTGGTGTCGGTGGCGCCCGTCGCCAGCAAGCCCACCGAGGCCGCCCCGAGGGCGATCGACGACGGGTTGAAGATGTGCACGCGCCGGCCGTCGCGCTCCCAGCGGATGAGCTCGCGGCCGGCCAGGGCACCGGCAATCAGCAGGAACTGCAGGGCGAACCAGTCCGGCCTGAACCACAGGAACAGGTTGATGCTGAAGACCACCGGGATCGGCGCGAACCCGAGCGTCACGGCGCCGCGGCGCGACCAGGCCAGCAGCAGATCGAAGGCGTAGGCGAACGCCACCTGCGCAGCGAGGAGGGGCAGCGCATCGTACACCTCGCGCCAGTGGTACCCCCAGTACGCGAGCACGGCGCCCTGCGCGCACGCCTGCACCCAGTGCTGCGCCCGCACGTCGAGCGCGACCGCCGGCGAGGAACCCCTGCGGTGCGCTCCCACCCACAGGGCGGCGTGCCAAACGGCGAGCAGCGCCGCCGCACCCGCGACCGACCAGGCCAGCCGGTCGTTCGCACGGACGGCCGGCAACAGCCCGATCGCGGCGACGGCGGCGGTGAACGGGATCGGCGCCGCGGCCCTCCACCGCCCTGCGCCGGCGGCGTCCGCGGGCGGCAGGGGCGGTGGGCGGCGGGTCGACGGGCCGGTGATAGGATCCTGCGCGCCGGCAGGCGGCGGAGAGTCCGCGGCGGGCGGCGGGCCCGGTCGCGAGCCGCGGCGCCGGCGAAACCAGGAGGGAAGCATGGCAGCGAACGGCAAGTCACGCGGGCTGGCGGCGTTTCTGGTGATGGCGGTGCTGGCCGGGGCGGGGCTCGGCGCCCAGGAGCCGCCGCCCGAGGTGACGAAGGAGCAGTTCGACGCCTGGATGACCGAGCTCTCGAACTGGGGCCGCTGGGGCGAGGACGATCAGCTCGGAGCGCTGAACCTCATCACGCCGGCCAAGCGGGTCGAGGCGGCCAGGCTCGTGCAGACGGGACGTGTCGCATCGATGGCCCGGCCCATGGAGCTCCAGGTGCTCGAAGACGCGGACGCGGCCAGCGCCAACCGCAAGCCCGTGCTCATGGGGTCCGTGCGCAGCGTGTTCGACATCGACACCGGCAACGGCTACTTCTGGGAACGCTACGAGATCGAGTACCACGGACTGCTGCTCTCGCACCTCGACGCGCTCTGTCACGTGGCCTACGAGGGCAAGGTCTACAACGGGCGCACCTTCGAGGAAATCGCCACCGCGGACGACGGCTGCACCGAGATGGGCATCATCAACGCCCGGGACGGCCTCGTGACGCGCGGCGTCCTCATCGACATGCCGGGCCAGGCAGTGACGCGCGCCGACATCGAGGCATGGGAGGCCGAGACCGGCATCACCATCTCGTCCGGGGATGCTCTGTTCCTGCGCACCGGCCGCGACGTCGGCGAGCAGGGCGGCTACCATCCGTCGCTGATCCCCTTCTTCAAGGAGCGCGACATCGCGCTGCTCGGCTCCGACGTGCCCCAGGAGGGCGGCACGGTCGAGGGCGTGGCCATCCCGATCCACGTCTTCACCCTCGTCGCGCTCGGCGTGCACCTGTTCGACAACCTCGGCCTCGAGGACCTGGCCCGGACCGCGAGCGAGCTCGGCCGCTGGGAGTTCCTCTTCATGGCGTCGCCGCACGTCGTGCCCAACGGGGCCGGGTCGGCAATGAACCCGATCGCCGTGTTCTGACGAGGTTTCCCATGCCCACGATCACGCCGTGCCTCACGTTCGACCGGCAGGCCGAGGAGGCGGTGCGATTCTACGTCGCCGCCCTCCCCGGCTCCGAGTTGCTGCACATCACACGCTGCCGAGAGGGAGAGCCGCAGCCGGCCGGGAGCGTCCGCACGGTGCGCTTCACGCTCTGCGGGCAGGAGCTGATGGCCGCCAACGGGGGGCCGACGTTCACCTTCAGCCCGGCCACGTCGCTGTTCGTCCATTGCGAGACCGCGGCCGAGGTCGACGCGGTATGGGAACCGCTCGCGGACGGCGGCACGGCCCTCATGCCGCTCGGCGAGTACCCGTTCGCCAGCCGCTTCGGCTGGGTCCAGGACCGCTACGGCGTCTCGTGGCAGGTGGTGGCGGCGCCGGGGCGGCAGCGGATCGTCCCCGGCCTGCTCTTCGTCGGGGAGCAGCACGGCCACGCCGAGGAGGCGGTGAACCGCTACGTCTCGCTCTTCCCCGATTCCGCCGTCACCGAGATCCGCCGCTTCGGCGAGGGTTCGCACGAACCGGCGGGCGGCGTCGAGCAGGCCCGGTTCTCGCTGGGCGGCTACGAGCTGTCGGTCACCGAGAGCAGCCTGGGCCACGCCTTCACGTTCAGCCCGGGCATCTCGCTCCACGTCGGCTGCGACACGCAGGCCGAGATCGATCGCCTGTGGGACGGGCTGCGCGCGGGCGGTGAACCGCAGCCGTGCGGCTGGGTGGTCGACCGCTTCGGGGTGTCGTGGCAGGTGGCGTCGGCCGCCGCCTGGGAAATGGTGAACGGCCCCGACCCCGCCGCGTCGCAGCGCGTGGTCGACGCCATTCTCCAGATGCAGAAGATCGACCTGGAGGCGATCCGGCAGGCCTACGCCGGAGGCTAGCCTGTGCAGCATGGCTCTCAACATCAGGAACGCGGAAACGGAGCGCCTGGCCGCCGAGCTCGCCCTGCTGACGAGGAAGACGAAGACCGAGGCGGTCACGGACGCCCTTCGGAGCCAACTGGCGCACCTGAGGCGAGACCGCTCCGGTCGCTCCCTGGCCGACGAGCTCGACGACATCGGGCGCCGCTGCGCGAGCCTCCCGGTGCGTGACGGGCGGCCCGCGGACGAGGTCCTCGGCTACGACCGCGACGGGCTCCCCCGGTGATGGTCCGACTCGGAGACGTGAGAGTTGCGGAAGCTCCTCGACAACGAACGGTCGGCGCAGTGGGCACTCGTCCTGATGTTCGGGTTGGCGGCTGCGAACTGGCCCCTCCTGCCGGACCACGTGCCCAACCACTGGTCGTCGGCCGAGGCGGACCCGGACTCCCTCGCGCCGAAGTCGTTCGGGTTGCTGTTTCTGCCGGTGTTCGCCCTGGTGCAGTATCTCGTCTTCCGCATCGCCCCCGCCTTCGGCTCCTCGGCTCGCTTCACGACCCTCGGCAAACAGGCGACGAGTGACGACCGCGACGAGACCGCGAGCGGCGAGGACCGCTACTGGACCCGACTGCGAACGTTGCTGGTAGTGGCTCTCCTGATCGTCTATGCGGACATGCTGATCGCATTCCGCACGCTGCGGCCGCATCCGGGGGCCGTGATCGGGCTCATCCTCGTCGGAATCAGCCCCTTGCTGCGCTCGATCGAGCCCAATCCGCTAGTCGGAATCCGGACCCCCTGGACGATGCGGAGCGACCGCTGCTGGGAGCGCACCCATCGCTTCGCCGTGCTGCCGACGCTCGTCGTGGGGCTGGCGTTGATCGCCCTCGATGTCGCGGACGTGGGCCCCGGCTGGCCGGTGTTCGGCGGGTTGCTGGCGGCCTGGGTCGCCGTCGTGGTCCTGTACTCGTACATCCAGTGGCGGAACGATCCGGATCGCTAACCAACGGACCGTGCCGAGGCGCCGTCGAGAAGGTAGGGACCATCAGTGAGTGCGACCACCTTCCGCGCCCCATGGAGCCGCGCTCTCCTGATCTCGACGAGCGTTCAGGCACTCCTGTTGCTGGCGGTCTGTGCCGCCACCCTGGTCCTCGCCGTTCTCGATTCCGAGCTGCGACCGTGGGAGCGGCTGCTGGGGTTGCTGATTGGCGTCGGCCTTCCGCTGACGATTCTGGGAATGGCGGCGCGGTTCGCCGTCCGCGGCTACACCGTAAGCGGTGATTCGATTCTCGTTCACCGCCTCGGGTGGTCGTTGCCGGTCGACGCCGGCGGTCTCGAAGCGGCAACCATCGCGCCGTACGCGATGCGACGGTCCGTTCGCGAGCTCGGGAACGGCGGACTGTTCGCCTATACGGGCAGGTTCCGCAACGCCCGGCTCGGGTCGTACCGCGCGTTCGTCACGGATCACTCCCGGACCGTGGTGCTTCGCTTTCCCGGTCGCACGGGCGGCGAGGTACTGGTGATGTCGCCGGACGACCCGCAGGCGTTCGTTGCGCTCCTGGCCGACAGGCAAGGCTCCGCGGCGTCGGCCGCGGGCGCCGCCCGGTGAAGCCGGCGGCGCCCGCCGGTGGATTCACTTCGAGGCCTTGCCCGCGGCCGCCTCCTCGGCGCGGCTTCCGGCCAGGATGTTGGTCAGGCCGTAGTTGCCCTCGTGGCAGGCGTACTCGAACATCGGCCCCTCGATGCGCGACATCGGCAGCGACCCGCTCCAGGGACGCGTCCACGTCTTCGGATCCGTGACCGTGAACTCGTAGTCCAGCGTGTCGGGACCGAGGCGGGTGAAGCGCTCCACGACGTGCAGCTCCTCGCTCAGCTCCACGTTGTTGAAGTTGCGGATGAACGCCTGGTCGTTGAAGTGCGTGGTCTCGACGACCAGCGTCTCCCCTTCCCAGCGGCCGCGCGAGTCGCCTCCGTACTGCCGGATGGCGGCGGGAACGTGCGGGCGCCCGTCGAGCGGGACGTAGCGCACGTCGTGGATGTGCTCCTGCAGGATGACGACGAAGTCCGCGTTCTGCAGGATGTGGTAGTTGTTGTTGTAACCGGTCGGGAACGACGGGATGCCGCGGTACCAGATGCAGCGGTCCCCGAGGTCGAGTTGCTCGTAGCTGTCCGCGGGAGCGTTGCCGCGCCGCACCGCCCACCGGTGGTCCGCCTCCGGCGACGCCAGCCACGCCGCGACCTCCGGCGTCACCTCGGGGAGGCGGCCGTTGGGCGGGTCGACGATCATCGACGTGCGCCGCGTGGGGACCACCGTCGTCCCCCGCTCCATCCAGAAGTTGTTGTAGGCGCCGACGCTGCCGCCCGCCTCGGTCCGGCGCGCGGGCGCCTCCCACAGCGCGACGTTGCGGTCGGCCGAGCGCTGCTCGGCGGCGGCCGCCTCCTCCTCGGTCAGGAACTCCTGGTCGCCGAGCGCCTCGGGACGCTGGAACGGCGTCAGCGTGGCGTTGTTCCAGATGCCCTGCAGATCCGGATCGCCCCATGCCGTCCGGGCGGGCGCAGGTGTCGCCGTCTCCGTCGCCTGGGCGTTCGCCGTGGCCGGTGCGAACCCGAGCGCCGCAATCGCCGCCGCCAGGGCCATGGCCGCCGGAGCTCGATAGTGCATCATTGCCTCCTGCCGTTCGATCGTCCCGGCCCATCATGCACCCGGCCCGGGCTCTGTGCAAGGACGGCCCGGCGGCATCGTCGCGAGGGGGAACTCCGCGCCGGGGGCGACCGTAGAGAACCGTGATTGGGCGGAGAGTCCCGGAGGAAGACGCCATGAAGCTTCGCATGCTCGCCGCGGCGGCGCTCGGCTCGCTCGCACTGGCCGGGTGCAATCCGGAGCAGGTGATCCGCTGCGCGCTCACGGACCTGCTGGCGGTCGAACCGGGGCCGCAGCCGGCCGACACGCGGACCGTCGCGGCAGCGGCCGAGACGGCGCCCGTCGCCGACGCGTGCGACGCCGCCGACGACCCGGCCGTCTGGGTGAACGAGGCGGAGCCGGAGGCGAGCCTCATCGTGGCGACCAACAAGGTGCGCGGCTTCGTCGTCTACGACCTCGACGGTGCCGTCGTCTCGACGAGCGACGTGGGACGCGTCAACAACGTCGACCTGCGTGACGGGATCGACGTCGGAGGACGGCAGACCATCGTCGTCGCGGCGACCAACCGCACGACCGAGACGATCGACGTCCTGTCCCTCGACCCCGACACCGGCGCCCTGACCCCGCTCGTCGACACCCCCATCCGCCCCGACTTCGGGGACGAACCCTACGGCCTCTGCCTGTACCGCCCCGCCGCGAGCGGCGAGCTGTACGTCTTCGCCAACGACCTCGAGGGCGCGGTGGAACAGTGGCGCCTCGACGGCGACGGCGGCTCGGGGCTCGCCGGTACCCGCGTCCGAACCTGGGCCGTCGGCAGCCAGACGGAAGGCTGCGTCGCCGACGACGCCAACGGCTGGCTCTTCATCGGCGAGGAGGAGGTCGGCGTCTGGCGCTACGACGCAGGGCCGGACGC
>JAPOYG010000299.1 GCA_026706755.1 Acidobacteriota bacterium | reverse complement strand
CGGCATGGGCAGGGACTGCGATCAGGGCGACCGCGAGGACGACCGCCGTCCGGCAAATGGTGACCCGCATCCTGTACCCCCCGAGCGACGTCCGATTTGGCGGTGACCTTGCGACCATACACGCTCGCCGGGGATCGTCCAAACCAATTCGCACCCGACGCCGACGGCCAGCGCGATCGGACCCAGCCCGCAGCGGGACGGCGAATGCCTCAGGCCGGCTGATAGGATGGCGAATGCGAACAGGACCGGTGGCATTTGACGAAGACCAGGAACACCCGGCAGACGGGCAGTGAGCAGGCGCTGCAGTCGCCGCGCGGATGGCGGGCGGAGTGCAGCCGGTTGCGGCGGAGCGACCGCGACGCGATCCCCGACCGGCTCGGTCCGCCGGAAGTGTTCAGCGACGCGCGCGGAAGCGCCGCCGAGCGGCGACGGCATGGGCACATGGTGCCGGATTCGGAGACGGGACCGGAAAGCAGGACGGTGACGAGCCGGCTGCGAATGAGCTGCGCCGGCTGGCGCAGGGTGCCCACGGCAGGGGAGTTCTACCGCGCTGTCCACGACCCGGAAGGAACAGAGAGAGAGGCCGCGATCCTGCTGACGTGGTGCCACGAGGCAGACGTTGCCGAGCAGCTCGACGCGCGGCTCGAAGGCGCCTATACCTGGCGCGAGCTCGCATTCGCGCTGCACCGGGTGGGGCTGACACGCGGCGAGGGGGCGCGGCGGCTGAACTGGTTCGCACGACGATGAACCCCGACGAGCCGACCGACGCGCTGGAGACCAGGGGGCAGGCCCGAGAGATCCTGGCGCGGATGCGACCGGCGTTCCGCGAGCACGTGCGGCCGCACACCAGGGACCAGACCGGCGAGCTCCTCGGGGGCGGGAGCATCCTGAGCGCACGCTGGGACCACAGGTTGAGTCGCGACCTCGACGTCTACCTGCAGTTGAGCACGACCGAGGACGGACGGAAGGTGCTGGATCGGGCCGCCGAAGCGTGCGGCGGGTATCGGGTCGATCACCCGGAGTTCCCGAGAATCGAGTTCGAGCGGAACCAGGAAAACCACATCGACGTGTCCTTTGCGCCGCCGAGACCCCGGGGCAGCGAGCGGACGACCATCGTCGACGGCGAACCGGCCGTCGTGCTGAGCACCGCGCAGATCATCAGCGGCAAGCTCTCCGGCCGCGGAATGCACGCCCCCGCGCGCGACCTGGTAGACATCGCCGCGTGCGGGGAAGCCGAACCGGAAGCGCTGGAGATAGCGGTGAATGCGCTGCCGGAGAAGAGTCTGGACGCCATCCTGAGCATCTACGCGGAGACCGCAGAGCAGTACGCCGCCGACGCGTCCGAGCTCGAAGGAATTGCCGACGGGCTGCAGCCGGTGGTGGACGACCCGGCCGGATATGCGAGCAACGCAATTATCACCGCCAAGTACGAACGCGTCGAGATCCGCACGCGCGCAGGAACGGCCGAAATCGAGACGACGACGGCGCAAGGCGCGAGGACGCGCGCCTACGGGAGCGCCGAAGCGCTCCAGCAAGGCATGGAGCGCGAGGGAATCAACACGTTCCTGAACGCGCAGTACCGCGACGCGGGGGCGGTACTCGACGCGACCGTCGACGGGCTGTGGACGAAGCGGACGGATTCGATCCTGCAGATAGAGCCGCAGCGCCTGCGGCACGAGAGAAAGCACCTGCCACCGCTACGATGGCGTCCGAACCGGGCGGGCGGGGGAGGCCTGCCACGAGCTATGGTCGAGATGCGATAGCGAGATTCTCGTCCAGGAACTCGAGCATCCGTTCCCAGTGGTCCGCGCGTGCCCCCGCGTTCCCTCTCGGCGAGCCTCCGACACCGGAAACATCCGGTAGTGGGACCTGCCGATCGTGAACACCGGCCGGTTGTCGAGCTGGTCGGCCGTCTGTTCCGTCTCCCTCTTCACTCTGCCCGTTGCGCCGCCTCGCGCATCTGGAACGGCACGCTCCGGACGATGCCGAGCACGAGTGCCGAGAAGGTGTAGCCGCTGCCCTCCGCCTCCGCCAGGATGGCGCGGATGGCGGGCGCGTCGAAGGGCTCGACGCCCCGCCCGAGCGCATAGGTCGCCAGCTTGGCGGTCAGCGCGCGGACGAACGTCTCGGGCCGCGCCAGGAGGGCCGCCCGCAGCTCCGCCGGCCCCTCGAAGGCGGTGCCGTTCGGCAGCGTGCCCGAGGCGTCGATCGGCGCTCCGTTCTCGCTCTGCCGCCACGCGCCGACCGCATCGAAGTTCTCCAGCCCGAAGCCGATCGGGTCCATCGTCGCGTGACAGC